>NZ_JBHRXY010000019.1:0-53589 GCF_042648745.1 Paracoccus angustae | reverse complement strand
GCCTCAGACCGCTACCGCCGACCGGTCGGATGATCGTGGAACAGCTGGTCGGATGTTGCTGGAATAAGCGGTCGGATACGGTGGAATACGCATCCTGATAAAGCCGGACGGCAAGGTCGCGCTTGTCCTTGTCGAGCACCTGAGGACGCCCGCCTTTCCGGCCGCGGGCACGTGCCGCCGTTAGACCGGCTTGGGTGCGCTCGCGGATCAAGTTTCGTTCGAACTCCGCCAAGGCGCCGAACAGGTGGAAGGTGAGCTTGCCGGAAGTGGTGTTGGTGTCGATCGACTCTTGCAGGCTCAGCAATCCAACTTTCTGCTCTTCAAGCCAGGTCATCCAGCCGATGAGGTCGCGCAGCGACCGGCCGAGGCGGTCGAGCCGCCAGACCACCAGGGTGTCACCGGCACGCAGCTGCTCTTTGACCTTTTCAAGACCGGGCCGGGAAGCCACCGCCCCGGAGGCTGTATCGGCAATGACCCTCTCGCAGCCCGCCGCCAACAGCGCATCCCTTTGGAGATCGAGGTTCTGTTCGATGGTGGAGACCCGCGCGTAGCCGATCTTCATGGCCGAGGGCCAAGTTTTGTAAAGAAAGTCGTCATAATGGGAGATAAACTTACTTAGTTTTTCTTACCGAGTAGATTTACTCAGAAATGGCAGGTTCTGCAACCTACGCCACGACCTGGACCCAATGGCAAGTAAACCTCCCTTTTCTTTACTTCGTTCATGACTGAAGACAATGAAGCATCTTCGCATGTTCCAGCCAGGCGATGGAGTTCTTCCACTACACGGCGCTGAGAGGCCAAAAGTACCATCGATAACCTGCTGCGGCCGCAGCTGGTTGGCAAGGACCTGCGCCTGCCGGATTATCTGATCCTGGTCTCGACGGTTGGAGGACTGGCCCTGTTCGGGATGAACGGCTTTGTCATCGGCCCTTTGATTGCAGCCCTGTTCGTGGCGGTATGGCTGCTGTTTGTGGAGGAGCAGAGCTGACAGGGAGCGTCCTTTAACCAAGAAAGGCGATCTTTCGATCGCCTTTCCCAGAGAGACATCTGATTGAGGGAAATCAGAAGCCGTAGACGACCGACACGCCCAGGGTGTTGTCCGTGCGGATGTCACGGTTCTCCTGGTATTCGGTGGTGTAGCTGACACGGGTCGCCAACTGCTCGGACATCTGGAAGTTCACGCCGAACTGGTTGGTGATCACGTCATCCGAGTCTTCCGACGACAGGTAGTCTGTATCGTTGGTGATGAACACCGTGTCGTTGAAGCGGTGGTACAGGCGCGACGAGACGATGTAGCCGACGCCGCTGTCCGAGGAGTCATTCACGTCGACGCGGTCATAGCCGCCTGCGTCATTGCGGACCAAGTCGAAGCCCGCTTTCTGGGCACCCGTCTGGGTGTAGCGATAACCGACACCGGCCTGAACGCGCCATGCGGTCTGCTCGGTGTTGATCACACGATAGCCCGGACCCACGCCGATGAAGCCGTCCCGGGCAAAGTCGCTCAGATCCTCACGAACATCTTCCGGATCATCTTCGCCAAGGCGATCGCCATTGGCCAGGCCGTCGATGCTGAAGCGGCCCAGAACGAAGGCATAGAGGCGATCGTTGAAGTAGTAGGCACCATCATAGATGGTCGACACCTCTTCCTTGTCCTTGTCGCCGTCTTCATCCTCGCCGAATTCGAGCAGCATGCCGATCGACTGCTGCCAGGGGCCGGCGTTGTTCGACAGACGGCCGGCCAGCGAGAAGTCCTGGCTCTCGGAGTTTCCGGTGCTGCCGGCATAGGTCAGGGCCAAGGAGCCGAACAGGCCTTCGCGACGATCCGGGTTGCCAAAGCGTGCATCGTCGTTGTCACGGTCGAAATCGTCCACGACGGCATCCTCGACGTCGATGATGCGGTCGTTGATCGCGCTGATGCCGGTGGCGTCAGCACCTGCCGCAATCTCGGTTTGGGCAAAGGCCGTTGTTACCAGGGTGGCGAAGATAGCAGCGCTGCTCAGCAGTATGTTTTTATTGTTCATCTTTTCACTCATGCAAATCGGAGACAGAAAAATCCCCGATTGTGTTCCGCACCGCCATAACCCACCACTGCCAAAGCAGTTGCGAGCACAACATGTGCTAAGAGAATTTTACTTTGGAATGTCAGATAAGAACAACAGCATGAGGCAAGGTAATGGAAACGATCGGCGATACTCAGCCGATCCACGTCTTTGGCTCTTTGCTCCTGTGATCGGGATGGTCCAAACGGCGAAGAGGCAAGGATGGCCTCTTGGTGAAGGCGCGGAACGACCTGTGGGAGCCAGTTCTTTACGCACTCCCGAGTTCACCGCCGGTTCATCTTTCTTTGCTGAAGACTTCTGAACCAGTGAGCAGAGGCACCTGAATCCAGCTCACCTTGGCTGTCACATCAGCTCCTTGCCCCATTTCCAGCGTTGAATGGCAGGATGCGGGCTGTGGTCGTCGGGGTCTTGGATGGGCGCAAGGAACACACGATCCAGCAGCGCAATAAGAAGCGCGGCTCCAAGCGAGCCGAGGAGCGTCAGCACAATACGCCCGATCACGGCTGTGCTCGGCGAGCCCGAGGTCAGCACTGTTGCCACGACGCCGATCGCGACGGAGGTCGCGAACTGGTAGACCGAGGCCGATCGAGGGCCGTTGATCATCCTCTCTCCGAACAGAAAGGTGACCACGAATACAAGGCAGAGCAGAAGTGCAAAGCTTCCCGAGACGGTCATAACCATAAGGACTGCAACGGCCGCTCCGGCGCCATAGAACGTCGCCAGGCTCCGCTCGACCGCCTCCGCAAAGGCTTCTTGGCGGGTCGGGAAGATGAGCGGGAAAATGGCCGAGATTGCCAGGATGATGTCTGATGGGGGCAACACGGCATAAAACCAAAAGCAAAGCCCGAAGACGACCAAGGCCCTGATCAATGATCCTGCCCCGTGGTGACCTGCGGCCGGTCGCGGCGCGTCCACGTGAACCTCGCGTGTCGCTGAAGGGACGACAAGATAGAGGAGCGGGTTGATCACCAGGGCCACCCCGCAGCCGAGCAGGAGGCCGTCGCGGAAGACGTTGAGCAATGCCGGCGTCTTCATGCCGGCGATCGACATCATCATGGCGGCCACGAGGATCAGCATGCCGACGCCGCTGCCGGTGCGGCGGGTCAGGTAGAAGGCCACGAAGAACAGCAGCAACATGACCAGCATGAGCAATGCCGGAGTGGGCCGCACCACTGCCACCAGAGCGGCCATGACCCAGATCACCAGCCCGAACATGATGGGAGCAGCGATGATCCTGAAGCTGAACGCCTTGCGTTGGCCGGCGAGCAGGCCGAAGGGCAGAACGGCGACCATGGTGCCGAGCGCCGGGTTGAGCCAGGCCATGGCAGCGAAGCTCGCCACCACGCAAAGCCCCAGGCGAAGGGCGAACCAGGGATCATCCTCACGTCGAGGGCGCGGGGGGACATACATCGCACCCTCCTCAGTAGAAGGCGCTGATGTGGCTACCAAGCCGCTGGAAGAAGGCCGCAACGCCCGTCACCCAGTGACTGCCGCCCTCAGGATGGATCAGGATGCCGACCTTGCCTCCCAGCCGCGCCCCCGTGGCCAAGCCTCCATGCCGCCGTCAAGCACGATACGGACGGGCATCTTGCGGGCAGGCTCAAACCACTGCGAGGCTGGCGTGTTGACTGGCAGGCCGCCCGCCTCGGAGCGCCCCGGGTTGATGCCCCAGGCGATGGATTCGACGTGCCCGTCGAACACTCGCCCCGGCACGGCGTCGAAGGTCATCGTCACGCGATCCCCGGAGACCACGTTGACGAGCTGGTTCTCGCGCAGGTCAGCGGTGATCCAGACCGCGTCGGAGTTGATGAATGTGATACCGGCCGCACCCGCATTGATGAACTGCCCGGCAGTCATGTGCAGATTGGTCACCACTCCCCGGGAGGGGGCAACCACCGTGGTGCCCAGAAGGTCATACTCCGCCTGCTCCAAGGCCAGTTCGGCGCTGCGGATCTGGGGATTGCTGGCATCCGAGGAGCCAAGTTGCTGGCGCGCGCCCTCGGCATTGGCTTCTGCGGCGGCCAGAGCAGCCTCTGCCGTGTCGAGGGCTGCCTGCGCTTGATCCCGCGCTGCAGCAGTGGTGATGCCACGCTCAAAAAGCGACGCAGTGCGTGTAGCTGTGGCGCGCGCGTCTTCGGCGGCCACCCGCGCCTGCGCGACCTGTGCCTGGACTGCTTCAAGCTGCGCGGAGGAGGCAGCGACGCCCTGAACAGCCTGCGCGAGACTGGCGCGTGCCGTCTCCACTGCAATCTCGAAAGGTCGGGGATCAATCCTGAAGAGCACCGCTCCGGCCTCAAGGATTGCATTGTCCTCCGTTTCGACAGCGATGACGCGGCCCGACACACGCGGCGAGATCTGCGCCACGTTGGCCGATACAATGCCGCGTGACGAGCCGGGCGCATGGTGATCTGAAGCGACGGTCCAGTAGAGGATGCCGCCGATCAGCATCAGTACGACAAGCAGCACCACGACAGCCGGGCTCCGGCGGCGCGGTTCCGTGGGTGGTACGGTCGCGGGTTCGGCAGGCGAGGGAAGGGGCGGCGGAGAAGACGGCATGGGCTGACCTGACTTGGTATTGGTATTGAGGTTGCGGACACCGAACGGGACCGGTCTTGGTTTTGTTCAACCCAGGGTTCATGCTTGGGCGGCCCTCTGCCCGACGACCGGGTTCCGAGAAGGCATCGCCTTGCGCCTCCGCCCTCCTTGGCCTCTTGAGTGCTGCACGTCATGCTGATGGCGCAACGTTGTCTGGGTGAGCAATGGTTTGGCCGAAAAAGCTGGATCGGGACCACCCGTGACCGAGGGCCTGAGCCTGCTTATCTCCGAATGCCGGTGGAATAGTTGTCGGACGGGCTCAGCAGAACTGCACGGGATGTAATCCGCGCATCTTCAAGGGTCTCGTCGAGAGGCTTCGTCGTGTCGATGGCACCAAGATCGAACAGATAGGCGGGGAGATACCCTGATGCCAGAACCCTCCAGTCGAAAGGAAGACCTGGATCGACGAGCCGTGCCAGACGAAAGATAACGGTCGTGCAGTTTGCCGTGATGGTGTTGTAGAACTCCGGTTCGGCGGCAAGCTGGTTGCCTCGTTCCAGATACGTCACCAGCAGAAGCCTTGCCTGTTCGGGCTTGAGCCGCAACGGGAACAGGGAAACGTCCTCACCCCGGAAGTTCGTGCGCAGCTTCACGATATCACGCTCCTCCGCTGCGATCAGGACCAGCTCGAACGTCTTGAAGAACCCACCGATCGAGGAAAACTCCTCGTCAGCCTCCCGACGGATCTCGGCGGAAAAGGCAAGATGCCGACCATCGGAAAATCCGAAACTGATCAGCACATGGGCGATTGCCGGGCTTGACCAGACCGATGTCAGAAGATCGACGGAGGTTATCGCGTTCAAAGAGTAGGTTTCGGACTTCCACTGCTCTGTCGCGGTGTTTTCATCCTCCCAGATGAAATCCCGGATGTTATGCACGATAACGGTATCGCCCTGGAACTCCGCGGTCACGCCTCGGGCAATATCTGGCGCCCAAGCCAGATCCTGCTGCGGGGGGATGCGGGACCACCAGAGCGTCGCAGTAGCCAGGCAGAGGATGAACGCCATCCAGCCGTGTCGCAAGTTACGTCTGGCAAGAACGCCAAGCATGCCGGTCAGGGCGACGGCGCCAATACAGGCGATCAGGGCGAAACGTTCGAACTGGAACAAGAACGCCGCAAGGGTCCAGGCCAGAAACAAGGTGAGGGCGATGCCGAGAAGCGCGGCGCCGATCTTGCGCTGCATTCTATTGTCCCAAGGCCGCGTCAACGACCCGCAAAGGTGCCGAAAGGATTTGTCCGGTCGAGCTCAGGACAAGGGCACCGGCCTCGGTGAATGTGCTCCCCTGCCGCATCTCCCTGCCCAGTGTAGGGAAAGCCGATGCCAGCTGAATGTATCTGTCGTGATTGAGGCGGCTGCTGGCATCGACAGCCGATATGTCGATCAAGACCACGTTGTTCTGCTGTGCCGCGGCCTGGACGGCAGGATCAGTGATATCCAGTGCGCCCACGCGCGTGCGCTGTCCTGCGATCGCAGACAATCCAAGCGCACGATCGTCCGGCGAAACCATGACAACCATCGGGATTTCCATTTTTCCGATGACAGCCAGCTGTTGGCGGAACACATCCACATCGATATCGGGGGCCGCCAGCACGACCTCCAGATGGGACAACGCCTCATCCTTTCCGGCAATTCTCATCTGGCGCAAAGTCTCCACCACGAGCCAGCCGCCCATGGAATGGCCAAAGACCGTCACAGGCTTCCCACCAGAGGTCTCGCCAAGCCCCGTCAGAAGTTCGGCCAGGGCATCGCGGGAATAGGTCACCGACTCCCGGTCGCTGGCGTAGCCCAGCAGCGATGCACTCGATGGCCAGGAGAAAAGCACCGGCGCTTCGGAGATCTGAGCATCGGCCGCCATCTGCGCCGTGCGGAACAGGGCTTCGGGGAAGTTGTAGTTATAGCCATGGACGAAAACGCCCGTGCCGTTCTCGCTCGCAGCATTCACGCGATGGATGAAGGCCTCCTCATCAAGGCGCGTATGGGATGCGACTGCGAAGTCGGTTTTTGGGTTTGTCTGGCCCTTCGGCCATTCGATCTCGCCGGAAACGTGGTTAGGCGGAATGGAGACGGTGAACTCGGCGAAATGGGGTTGCGGGGAGCGCAGGCTCGTGAAGCCATCTGCCGGAAGTTGTGCCGTGTTCCGAGTGGTCGCCACGAATATCTGCTCGGTTTTACCATGGGGCGCTGATGCGGCAACGGGCCAGATGGTGCGCGCGTCCGGTCGCGCTGCACAGCCGGCCAAGGCGCAGCAGAAAAGAAGAAGCGAAGGTCTGATCATTCTGGTCTCGTAGCTGGGAGGAAGTGGCAGTGTGCGGCGCCAAGCAGGTAGGTATTGGGGCAAGTTTCTGCGGCGGCAACAGAGAGTTGGGGAGTGTCCCGAGCATAACCTGCAGCCGGCGGATGATTGGTTCGAGAACCTCGCTGCCTGGTCGGGTTTGCACCGGGCAGAAGCAGGGCAGCCGTCCAGTGCAAACCCGACCCTGTCCCTGCCAACCGCCGCTTAGGCTCTGGCGCGTAGCGCAATACCGAGCGCGATATAGGACCAGCCCTGCATCACCAGTTCGATGCCCAGGAAGAGGCCGATCAGCCAGAGGCTGTTGACGGGCCAGCCGGTCGCGATGACAAGTCCGAGCAGAAGGGTAACGATGCCTCCTCCAAGCAGCCATCCCCATCCCCGATCCGGGCGCGCCTTGATTCCCATCCAGATTCTTACGATGCCGCTTGCCAGAAGGGATGCCCCGATCAGCAACGTCAGGAAGCTGGAGGCCAATAGCGGATTGGCAATCGTCGCCAAGCCAGCAACCAGGTAAAGAGTCCCACCCGCAAGCCAGAGCAGGAAATGCTTCCAGCCCTGACCTCGAAATGCCGCGATGATATGCGTAAGCGCACCGACGATCATCAGTGCCCCGATCATTATCATCGAGGCCATAGTGAACAGAACCGCCTGTGCCACCGCAAACCCGCCGGCAACCAGCAGCGCCACTCCAAGCGCGACCAGCCATCCCCAGTTCTGTCTCGCTTGAGCGAGGGCTTCGCTCAGACCGCCGGTGGCCTTGCCATTTGTATCGTGCATGCTTTCGTCCTTTCCGTTTCGACCATTTCCCTTGTCAGCCCTCACGACTGACTCGCCTTTGTGTCGACCGTCACGGTGACCGAAAGGCCGGGCGCCAGATATTCGCTCATCTCCTGCCTCGGATCGATCGAGATGCGCACCGGCAGGCGCTGCACGATCTTGGTGAAGTTCCCGGTTGTATTTGATCCCGCCAGCAGGCTGAACTCGGAGGCTGTCGCGGGCGAGAATGCCTCGACCTTGCCGTTGAAATGGCGGCCCTGCAGCGCATCGACGGTGAAATCCACCCGCTGTCCAAGCCGCATTCCATGCATTCCGGTTTCGGGGAAGTTGGCGACGATCCAGACCTCCTGCCCGATAAGCGGAACCAAGGCCGTGCCGGCCGTTACATATTGCCCCAGCCGGGCAGAGACCTGACCCAGCCGTCCCGCCTCGGGTGCGTGAAGTTCGGTATTGGCAAGATCAAGATGCGCCAGTTCCACCGTCGCCTCGGCGCTGGCGATATCGGCGTGGCGGGCGTCCACCTCGGTGCGGGCGCTTTCGATGTTCTGGACCTGGATCTCCAACTGCGCCTCGGCCTGCTGAACAGCGGCGGCGGCTTGCTGGCGGGCGAGTTGCGCCTGTTCGCGGGCCGTGTCGCTTGACACGCCGCGTGACGACAACTCCTCGGCGCGGCGGTCGTCGGCCTCCGCCAGGGCAAGGCCCGCGCGGGCGGATGCCAAGGCTGCTTCGTTCGCGCGTCGGACGGCTTCGGCCGAACGGACATTCTGCTCGCTTACGGCCAGTGCAGCACGCGCGGTTTCCAGACCGGCCTGGGCCTGTGCGAGCTTCTGGCGATAGATGCGGTCGTCGATCCGGGCGATGGGATCGCCCTGCTTCACCTCCTGGAAGTCGTGGACATAGACCTCGCTCACATAACCGGACAGTTGTGGCGCGATTGAGGTGACGCGGCCCCGGATATAGGCATTCTCGGTCGTCGGTTCCGCAGAACGGAATGGCGGCAGGTGCCAGGCAAAAAGCACCAGCAGAACGCCGGAAATGCCGATGGCCATGGCGATGGTGGTGGGAAGGATATGGGTCTTGTTCATGTCTGGGGCCCGGCATCAGAGGAGGAAGGGGAGGAGGTCGCACGGGCGGCCATCCAGTCGCGCGTCACATGGAGGACGAGAAAGAACAGCCCTGCGGACGCAATCAGGAAGATAAGGAAATAAAGGTCGTTGTAGGCCATCACGAAGGCCTGCCTCGATGCTTCTTGTGCAATCTGCGCGACAGCTTGGGCGCGCTGCGATGCCGCATCGGCGATCTGCGGAGCCAGTGCAGCCATACGCTGCGCGATTTCGGCTGCCAGCAAGGGAGCCGCTGTGGTGATCTGTTCGTTAAGAGCCTGCAGATGGAAGGCCTGCCGCCAGTTGACCAGCGTGGTGAAGATCCCGCCGCCGATCACCCCGCCAATGCTCTGGGTGGAAAGGAACACGATCACGAAGGACAGAAGGTAGTTCGGTCCCTTCTTCAAGGCCGCCATCAACCCCGCCATCATCGCGGGCGGCATGAACAGCATCCCGGCAAAGCCGATCATCGCCTGGCTGACGAGCATCTGTTCCGGCCGCGTGTCCAGCGTGGATTGCGAATCCATCCAGGCGCCCGCGGCGATCAGCATCAGCGCAACGAAATGGAACTGCGGCTCGCGTCCGGGCTTGATCCAGGCGACACAGGCCAGGCCCCCGAACATACTGGCCAAGCAGATTACTGCAAAAAGCCCGGTCATCTGTTCGGGCGCTACCCCCAGCACCTGAAACATGCGCGGTGCGCCGGCGCTTTGTTCCGACAAGAGCAGCCGGAACAGCAGCAGCGTCCCGGTCAGGTGCAGCATGGCCGGGGTTGCCAGCCAGCGGATGTCCAGCAGCGGCGCCTTGCGGTGAAGCTCGATAACCACTGCCGCCGCCAAGGCCGCGACCGAGGCTGCCAGCAGGACGCCGATCCAGGGCGTGGCCGTCCACCAGTGAATCGGTCCCATGATGGCGCCCACGGTAATGCCGCCAAAGCCAAAGCTGATCAGCGCGAAGCTGACCAGATCCATTGGCTTGATGACCTTCTCATGGGGCACGGGCGTCAGCCGCAGCCGATAGACCAGCATCAACGAGATCAGGGCGAGGCCCAGGACCAGCAGATGGATCCGCAAAAGACCGCCATCACCGATCAGCGACGGCGAGATGACCCGCGCCAATGAGGGTCCGAGCATCATCAGGCTCAGCGCCAGCGGCAGGCCAAGGCGCATCTTCCATGCGGGCGGCAGCGGTTCGAGAAAATAAAGGAAGGCTAGCGTTGAAAGCGGGGCCGAGGTGACTCCGGCCAGGAACTGCATCACCACGGCCGAACGCATATCCTCGATCCAGACCGAACCAAAGGCCACGACGACATAGCAGACGATGCCCACCTCGGCGAAGCGGCGCAGGCCGAATTGGGTGCGAATCTTGATCAGCATCAGCGGCAGCGATGAGCGCGGGATCAGATAGGCGGCCATCAGCCAGCTTGCATCCGTGGCCGAGATGCCCAGATCGCCGGCGAACTGCTGGACGTTGGCCGAAACAAAACCCTGTCCCAGTCCCTGCGCCATGGCCAGCACCACGCCTGCGAGCATATAGCCCAATACGAGAGCAAGGGGCTTGGCAGGCGGCTGCGCCGGCGGAACAGCCGAGGTCCGATCCTCGGCTGCGCTCATTTGTCGTTCATCCGTGCAGCGTTGTCGGCCAGCCGCTCCAACACGCTGTGAAGCTGCGCCTGCTCCTCGGGGCTGATCCCTTCAAGGAGTTGGTCACGGATCCGGTCCATGTATCGGTTAAGGGGAAGCGCCTTGGCGCGCGGGGTCAGGAACAGCGCCCGCTTGCGGGCGTCGCTGCCAAGGCCGCGCCGCTCGATGAGCCCTTCGGCTTCAAGCAGGTCCAGTTGGCGTTTCAGGCTGGGTGCGGCCATATCCAGTGCAGCGGCAAGCTCGGCCTGGGTAGCGCCATCTTGACGCATCAGGACCGACAGAACCCGGGCGCGTGAGAAGGAGAGGCCCAACTCGCGCACCTCGTCGTCGTAATTGCGCCGCAACTCTTTCAGAAGCCGGAACAAGGTCAGAACGAGGGGGGTGCTGTCGGTCATCAGGAAGAACTTTTATCACGATAATTAGATAGCGCGCTATCTAGCAAGCATAGTAAATACTTGCAAGGGGGAACCGTCTGGTTCGCCTGCGGGTACGGGTTGAAGCGCGAGACAGCATCCCGGTGACGGCACGCCAAGGTTCGGTCGCACGAGCAAATCCTGGCAACGCAATTTTCGACGTCGACTGATCACCGGCGTGATGGCGATAATCTTCGGAAAGCAGGTCGGCTCCCTGCAGAGCAGGGCGCACTCTTGCCCCCAAGCCAGAGCCTGATCGATTCCTCTGGAACCGATCCGCCCAGTGCCGGAACTGAACAGTTTCCATCACAGACTGTAGACGTCACCAAAACTTCACCAAGATCGTTCAGCGTCTGCCTGCACCCGTACAGGATCCAAAACAGGAGATAGGTGAATATCTCGCACCGGGCGTTCGGTTTTCGTTACCGTGGCCTCCAAGTCGGACTGACATGTGGCATTGTTTGGGGCACTTCTACCATTTGCGCCACATAAACCCCTGCCTGTGCCAGCATGATATAGGCTACAAGTTCCAAGACCTCCTCGATCCGGCCTGCCCTCATGGCCGTGACTGGATCCACCGCGATGCCCCAAGGCGCAAGCTTGCGGTCGAGACCATCCATTGCCTTGGCAATCGCGATCAGAGCCGCGCCAGTGGCCACGAGCCAAGCCCAGTTCGCCCCTCGCAGCAATCCGCGCCAGCAGCGAGGTAGGCTGATGCGTGCAAGCCTCCAGGCGCAGACGAGGATCAGCAAGACCACTGCAAGGCCCAAGGCTTTTTCCCACAACGGCGAGGAGCCAGTATAAAGCCGGAGCTGCAGCACGCCTTCTGAGGTGACGCGCTTGTCGACGTCGAGTTCGCGGAGCGCCATCAGGATCAGGATGACGGGCACGTGCCATTCACTTCCGGTCAGGTTCCGATGGCCGTTCCACCAGAAAGCGGCGGCAGCGATAAGGATGACGACTGACATAGCCTCAACCGAGTGGCCTTCCTTGAAGATCTCCGACACGGCATCGTGCATCAGCAGATCGATGCCTAGGCCGGCCAGGGTGATGCCTAGCATAAGCGAAAGGGTACGGGCGGGCCGGACAGGCCTTCCATGTGACATGATAAAACTTTCCTTTATGCACCGGGCGAAGGTCATGTTCTGACACTGCCTGTCGATGCGACACTCCGTGCGATGATGCTTAGGGCTTACTGGCGCACGGCACTGGGACGTTCCTGGTGGTGAGGAAAATCACCCAAAACAGCACGAAAAATAGCCGGCCGTTTCTTACCTCACCACCGTGAACATCGCAGCCCAGTTCGCCCCTTCCCAGGACTCCCTGCCGGGCTACAGCCGGAGTGTCCGGCCACCGCTCCGAGCACAGGGAACGGGAATATCTCCGATTTGGCGAAGGATTACGAACCGTTTGCGATACCAACCCCGCCTGAGGCCGCCACGCTGAGCGCAATGAAGTTCAGCGCCTGCTGCCGCACGGCGTTGGCAAGCTGTTGGCGGGCTTCCAAAAGGGTCCGTTCCGCATCCAGCACCGGGAAGAACGCGGCATCGCCCAACTCATAGGCGGTCCGGGTCAGATCCACCGCTTCGGAGGCATTGGCGACAAGGCGGGATTGCGCATCCACGGCGCGTGCGTCGCGGTTGTATCCCGCCAAGGCGTTCTCGACCTCTTCGACGGCGTTCAGGACCGAGGCGAGCCAGGCAAGCCGCGCCTGTTCGGCCCGCGCCTCGGCGGCCGAGAGGTTGGCCTGGTTGGCGGCGTTGAACAGCGGGACGGAAAGCTGCGGCCCGAAGCTCCAGGTCTTGAGGCTGCCGGCCCGGCCCAGATCGACGGGGGTCACCGTGCCGCTCAGCGTCAGTTGCGGATAGAAGGCCGCCTTGGCCTGTCCGACATCGGCAACTGCCGCGGCAAGCTGGCGTTCGGCCACGCGGACATCGGGACGGGCACGGACCACATCGGCCGGCACCCCGACACTGGCACGATACCGCGCGCGGGGCTGTCTGCCGCCGCGGCGGGTCCGGGCGGCAATGTCGGTGCTGGGCGTTGCCGTAAGCGTGGCCAGGCGATTGACAGACTGATCAAAGCCCAGTTCCAATGTAGGCAGGGCGGCTTCGGCCTGGGTGACAAGCTGCTCGGCCTGCAATACTTCGATCCGCGATACGCTTCCCAGCACATCCTGTTGGCGGGTCATTTCCAGCGTGCGGCGGCGGCTTTCCAGGCTTTGGCGGGTCAGGCTGGTCGCCTGCTGGAAGTATCGCGCATCGACATAGGCCTGGGCGATGGCACTGGCCACGGTCAGGCGCGCGACCTCGGCCGACAGGTAGGCCGCATCAAGGCGAGCGCCGGCCCCGCGCCGCGCCGCACGGTTGGCACCGAAAAGGTCGATCAGCCACGAAACGCCAAGCGTGCCCGAGCTTTGGTCGATGATCGGCCCATTGCCGTCGGTATCCCCGCGCGAGGCTGCGGCCTGCGCGGCGACTTGTGGCAGGTCGTTCGCGCCAACCAGCCGGGCATTGGCCTGCGCTTCTCGGATGACCGACAGGGCGGTCAGGACATCGAGATTGCGCGCCAGCCCGGCGGCGACAAGACTGTCCAGATTGCTGTCCTGGAACGCGGCCCACCAGGCATGGGCACCGGCGCGTCGGGCAGGCGAGTCGGCTGCAAAGCGTTCCGGCAGGTCCGCTTCAAAGGCCTGCTGGGACGGCAGCTGGCCACAGGCGGACAGCGCCAGCGTGGCACCCACGGATCCCAGAAGGGCGCGGCGCGAGAAGGTAAGGGATTTCGACATTGAATCGAACTTTCTGCATAGCCAAAGATGGCCGTCACGAATGAAGACGGGCGGGATCAAGGCCCCTGCCCGCAAAAGACCGGCATCACGCTTAGACCGCGGCAGCCTCGGTGCCTTTCCGGCGCATCCGGCTGAACAGGCCCAGCACGAAGACAAAGAACACCGGGACGAAGAACACCGCCAGGATCGTGGCCGAGATCATGCCGCCGATCACGCCGGTGCCGATGGCGTTCTGGGACGCCGCCGAAGCACCCGTGGCGATGGCCAGCGGCACGACGCCCAAAGTGAAGGCCAGCGAGGTCATCAGGATCGGACGGAAGCGCAGCTTGGCCGCCTTTACGGCCGCATCGATCAGGCTCATGCCTTCCTCGCGCAGATCCTTGGCGAATTCCACGATCAGGATGGCGTTCTTAGAGGAAAGCCCGATGATGGCAATAAGGCCGACCTTGAAATAAACGTCGTTCGGCATATCGCGCAGCATCACCGCCGCAATGCATCCGATGATCCCCAGGGGCACGACCAGCATCACCGACAGCGGGATAGCCCAGCTTTCATACAGCCCGGACAGCAACAGGAAGACAAACAGGATCGACATCGCGAACAGGATTGTCGAGGTGTTGCCTGAATTGATCTCCTCAAGCGTCTGGCCGGTCCATTCATAGGCAAAGCCTTCCGGCAGCGCCGCCGCCAGCCGTTCCATCTCGGCCACGGCCGCGCCCGACGAGAAGCCGGGCAAGGCATTCCCGGCAATCCGCACCGAAGGATAGCCGTTATAGCCCACCACCTGGCTTGGACCCTGGTTCCATTCCACCGTCGCAAAGGACGAGAACGGGACCATTCCGCCGTTCGAATTGCGCACCGTCAGGTTCAGGACGTTCTCGGCCTGCATCCGGCTTTCTTCCTGCGCCTGCACGATCACGCGCTGCATCCGGCCCTGGTTCGGGAAGTCGTTGACATAGGACGAGCCCAGGTTCGCGGACAGGGTCTGGTTGATATCCGCAAAGGCCACACCAAAAGTCTGGGCCTTGTCGCGGTCGATCAGGACGTTCACCTGGGCCGCCGCCGGCATACCTTCCACCCTCAGCCCAGTAACGACACCTCCTGCTTGGGCCTCTGCAATCAGTTGCTGGGCCGCCGCGTTCAAGGCTTGCTGGCCATTGCCGCCACGATCCTGCAGGCGGAAGCTGAACCCGCCCGAGGTGCCAAAGCCGGGAATAGGCGGGGGCGACAGCGAATAGATCTGCG
The DNA here is from genome assembly GCF_042648745.1 of Paracoccus angustae. NCBI lineage: Bacteria > Pseudomonadati > Pseudomonadota > Alphaproteobacteria > Rhodobacterales > Paracoccaceae > Paracoccus > Paracoccus angustae. Next base: position 38,670 of record NZ_JBHRXY010000019.1, on the reverse strand, counting down.
CGTCCTTGGTCGCGAACAAGGCCATGTTGGCCTCATTGGCGATCTGGGTGGCACTCTGGTCGCGCTCGGACCAGTCCGTGAAGGTGATAAAGGCAAGCCCCGCATTCGGCCCCTGACCCGAGAACGAGAAGCCCCGGATGCCGACGACGTTCTCGACCGCGGGGTTCTGGCCGTAATGGTTCTCGATCACCTCGATGGCCGCGTCGGTCCGCTGCGAACTGGCGGTCGGGGGCGTCTGGATGTCCGAGATGATGAAGCCCTGGTCCTCGTCGGGCAGAAAGCCCGTGGGCAGTGAACTGAAGCCAATACCCGTCAGCACGACAATGCCCAGATAGACCAGCATCACCAGGCCGGTCCGCCGTGTCAGCATCGCCACCGCCCGGCCATAGCGTTCGGTGGCCGCATCGAACTTGCGGTTGAACCAGCCGAAGAAGCCCTTCTTCTCGTGATGGCCCTTGATTGGCTTGAGGAAGGTCGCGCAAAGCGCGGGCGTCAGCGTCAGCGCCAGGAAGGCCGAGAACAGAATGGATACCACCATCGTCAGCGCGAACTGGCGATAGATGATGCCGGTCGATCCGGGGAAGAAGGCCATCGGGATGAACACGGCCGCCAGCACCAGCGTGATGCCGATGATCGCGCCCGAGATTTCGCCCATGGCCTTTTGCGTGGCCTCCTTTGGCGGCAGCCCTTCGGTGGCCATGATCCGCTCGACGTTTTCGATGACGACGATGGCGTCGTCCACCAGGATGCCGATAGCCAGCACCATCGCGAACATCGTCAGCACGTTGATCGAGAAGCCCGCCACGAGCATGACCGCAATGGTGCCTGCCAGTGCAATCGGCACGACGATCGTCGGGATGAGCGTATAGCGGAAGTTCTGCAGGAACAGGAACATCACCACGAAGACCAGGATCACGGCCTCGATCAGGGTGTGGATCACCTTCTCGATGGATTTTTCCACGAAAGGCGCCGTGTCATAGGGGATCGCATATTCGATGCCCTCGGGGAAAAAGCCCGACAGTTCCTCCATCGTGTGTCGCACAGCCTCGGACGTGGCAAGCGCGTTGCCGGTAGAGGACAGCTGGATCCCCACCGCAGCCGTCGGCTGGCCGTTCAGGCGCGAGGCGAAGTTGTAGGTGTCGGCGCCGACCTCGATCTCGGCGACGTCGCGAAGCCGCACGGTCGATCCGTCCGGGTTGGCGCGCAGCACGATATTGCCAAATTCCTCGGGTTGGGTCAGCTGGCCCCTGACCAGGACGGTCGCTGTCAGTTGCTGGTTCACCGGGTTCGGGTCCGCGCCGATCTGGCCTGCCGCCACCTGGGCATTCTGGGCGCGGATCGCCGCCGACACGTCAGCCGGCGACAGGTTGAGGCCGGTCAGCTTGTCGGGATCGATCCAGATCCGCAGTGCTTCCTCGGATGCAAAGACCTGGGCGCGACCGACGCCGTCGATGCGGCGGATTTCGCCCACGACGTTGCGGTTGATGTAATCGCCAAGCGCCACATCGTTCATCGACCCATCCGACGAGGTCAAGGAGACCATCATCAGAAAGCCTGCTCCGGCCTCCTCGACGGTAACACCCTGGTCGACGACCGTCTGCGGCAGCACGGGTTCGACCCGGCTGACGGCATTCTGGATATCCACCTGCGCCGTGCCGACATCCGTCCCCGGTTCAAAGGTCGCCGTGATCGAGATCGCGCCTGACACGTCCGAGGTCGATTCAAAGTACTGGATGCCCTGGATGCCGTTCAGCTCCTCCTCGATCGGCTGGGCGACGGACTGGTACATCTCGTTGGGCGAGGCGCCGGTATAGAAGGTCGAGATCTGGATTTGCGGGGGCGCGACCTGGGGATATTGGGCGATCGGCATCTGGGGCAGGGCAATCAGCCCGGCGATGACAATAAAGATCGAGATCACCCAGGCCAGGACCGGGCGAAGAATGAAGAACTGTGCCATGCTGCGTTCTCAGCCCTTGTGATTGGCGGTCTGCGCGGCAGGCCGGGCGGATTGCGTGGCGGCTGCCTCAGGTTTTGCATTGACGGGTTCCGCGACGACCTTCGCATCCGGGTACAGCTTCTGCGCCCCTTCGACGACAACACGATCCCCGGGCTGCAGGCCATCTTCGACCAACCATTCGTTCTTGAAGGTCAGGCCCAGGGACACGTCCCGGCGTTCGACGGTGTCCTCGCCCTTCAGGACGTAAACAAAGGCCTGGCCGTTGGTGTCGCGCTGAACCGCCATCTGCGGGATGCTGAGCGCGTTTTCGCGGACAGCCTGTTCAAGCCGCGCACGGACATAAAGGCCCGGCAACAGCATCCCGTCCGCATTGGGGAACTCGGCCCGCAGCGTGATCTGCCCCGTCGAGCTGTCGACGCTGGCTTCCGAAAAAAGCAACTTGCCCATATGCGGGTATGCCGACCCGTCATCGAAGAACAGCTGGACCTGCGCCTCGTCGGGCGCGGTCATCATCAGCTCTCCGGCTGCCCGTGCGCGTTGCAGGGCGAACAATTGCGCGGATGACTGGGTCACGTCCACATAGACCGGGTCAAGCTGCTGGATCGTGGCCAGGATGTCGGTCTGCGCGGTGACCAGGGCACCTTCGGTCACCAGGGCGCGCCCGACGACGCCGTCGATTGGGGCGGTCACGTCGGTATAGCCCAGGTTCAGCTGCGCTTCCTGGAGGCTGGCATTGGCGATGGCAACGTCCGCATCGGCCTGGGCCAGGGTGGTGGTGGCGTTTTCAAGATCCACTCCTGCGGTTACGCGGCGTTCGCGCAGCGCCTCGGTGCGGGCAAGCTGGTCCTGGGCGTTCTGCCGGGTCGCCTCGGCCCGCGCCAGGGTGGCCTCGGCACTGGCAACGCGCACCGCATAGGGCGCGGGGTCGATCTTGTAGAGAACATCGCCGGCCTTCACGACAGAGCCTTGCGTGAAGATCCGCTCGACGACGATGCCACCGACACGGGGCCGCACCTCGGCGGTGCGGGTCGCAGCAACGCGTCCGGGCAGCTCGTTCACCACGGGCAAGGGTTGCGGTGTCATGGTCAGGACGCTGACGGGCGTGGGCGGCATATCCTGCGCACTTGCGCGCAAAGCCACCGGCTGGGCCAGCAGCGCAACAAGAAGCCCGGTCAGGACTCGAGATCTGTGCATGGTCGGTCTTTCGGAAAGAAGGATTACTTGTTGGAATGGGTAGTGGCCGCAGCGGACGATCCCTTGTCGGCCTCAAGGGACTTCATGAGCCCGTCGAGGAGTTCTTGGCGGGTGATCTCATCGAAACGGTGAAGCCCAAAACATTCGAGAAAGAACAGGCCATGGACCGCAAGCAGAAGCTGCAGCATCTTTCCCTGGTCCTCGGCATCTGCCGCGACGCGGCGGGCATCCTCGGCAAGGGATGCACGCATCAGTTCACGGCATTCAGCGTGCTCACCCATGCTGGCGCTGATCAGCATCGTGATCGCCACGTCGTCATCCGAAGGCCCTTCGCGCCCCATGTCGATCATCGCGCGCAACCAGGCGTTCGGCTGCCCGGCATGAGCCTGCAGGGCATCGCCAAAACGCTCGCGATACTGGCCGATCTTGTGACGAGTGAAGGCCGCCAGCAGCCCGGCCTTGCTTCCGCAGTCATAAACAACACTGGACTTGCTGATGCCGACTTCCTTGGCCAGGGCATCGATGCTGAGACCACTTACCCCCTCGCGGCGCGCAACGCTTTCCACGCCATCCATAAGGGCGTCCCTGTCGATCGTGCGCTTTCGGCCCATGAGTCCCTCGGATGATAGTCGAACGTTCGTATAGAATAAACCGCGGCAGGGTCAAGCGACTTGGTCATGAATCGCATCTGGATTAGAAGGGCTGCCTAAATGAGCGCCAGATTGCCGCGAAGCGCTTGCAGCCTTGACGAGGAAACCTCGATGATGCTGTTGGCGGACATCGCCTGGTCGTTGGCCCACGAACAAATAGTGTTTCCCAAGGCATGCGAGACTACAGTGCCGAGCAGTTCTGCATCTCGGCGCGCCTCCTTTCCCATTCTGGTTACAAGCAGGTCCGCAATCTGGTTGCCGAACTGTTTCAGAACCCCATCAAGGATCCGCTGCAGTTCCGGTGACGTTCCCAGTAGCTCGCCAATCACTTGCGGGGTGCTGTGATCCACGACGATGTTGGCTAGATGCTGGTACAGCGCCTGGAGAAGATCGGCGAGGAGTGAGCCCGACGAGGCCCGAAACCATGCCGCCGCCTGGTCGTCGAAGCCGGTTGAAGGTCCGATGATCGCTGCACCCTTGTTCGGGTAATAGTTAAAGAAGGTCCGCTGGCTGATGCCCGCCGCAGCCGCGATCATTTCGGTTGTCATGTCATCGTAGCCGTAGCGTAGTGCCAGCTTCAGGGCCGCCCACTGGATCTTGCGCGAGGTTTGCAGCCGTCTGCGACTCTCTAGCGTTGACTTGATGGCCATGGAGCACCCCAGAAGCATTTGAGTCCAGCGAACGGCCTACTTCAGCCCAAGCTTTGAACCGCCCCGGGTTTACCGGAGAGTTCGTGGTTCAATGATTAGGCTGCTTTTTCGTCAGCGTTCAAGATCGCCGCCGGGCCGTCAGTCCCGAACCGCTTCAGCAACCGGTGAACCTGTCTGCGGCTCAGCGCCAGAACATCGGCCGCGGTCACAGCTGACATCTGGCCTTGCACCACTTGGCTCAGAACCTCGACGCGGTTCAGTTCTCGTTCGCTCATCATCACCCATCCCATGTCCCGGCTCCCACGGATCGACACGATGTTTATCCAGGGAGTGTGACATTCCTGAATTGCAGAGGTGAGACATTTTAACTTTGCCGTGCAGGCTCCATTCTGAATGCACCAGTCCTGCGGGGCAGGGTTCGTCATGGTGCCTCCAGTCGTATCAGTTCATCTCGAAACGCTTCGATGGGTGTCCGGTAGCCCAGGCACTTCCGGGGCGTGGCGTTCAGGCGCTGACACATCATTCTCATCGAACGAGGCGTCAGCTGCAACACAGCGGTATCCCGGGGCAGGTAGCGACGGAGCCGCCTGTTCATGTTCTCGACCGAGCCTTTTTGCCAAGGCGCCTGCGGATCGCAGAACCACGCCTTCGTGCCCATGCCACTCTCCAGCTCGCGCCAGGCCACGAACTCCAGGCCGCGGTCAAAGGTGATCGAGCGCCGCGCCTCGGCGGGCAGGGGCGACATCTCGTGGATCAGGCGGTTCATGAGGGGCTTGGACTTTCGATCGTTGTTGCGCAGCAGAACGGTGTAGCGGGTCTTCCGCTCGACCAGCGTGGCCACATTGGCATCGCCCTGCGCGCGCTCGAAGATCATCAAATCACCCTCCCAGTTACCGAACTGGCTGCGATCGTTGATCTCGGGCGGCCGCTTGTGAATACTTGTTTCCACAGGAAAAACCCGGTTGCGAGGGGTGCGGGCATAGCGTGGTTTCCGCTTTCGGCGGCGTTCGGGCAGGAGGCGGGCCAGTTGCGCTGACTGGCCTTCGGCAGAGTAGACATACTGGTAGATCGTCTCATGACAGAGCCTGTGCGGAGCCCCAGGTTCGATCCTGAGCCGGCCTGCAATCTGTTCGGGAGACCAGCCTTCCTGAAGGCAGCGGATCACTTCGGCGCGCAAGTCCGGGAGGCGCTCGAGCTTACGGCGGCGGGAACGCCTGCGGTCAGCCTGGGACTGAGCCGTCACATGCCAGTAGCCATCAGCCTGCGGGACATCCTTGTCATGCCACCAGTTGCGCTTGACTTCGCGGGTGATGGTCGAGCGATCACGGCCGAGCATCGCCGCAATCTTCGTCTTTGGCACCTTGGCCTGCAGCAGCCGCGCTATCACGCGGCGTTCGTCCAGCGTCAGGTTGGTGAAAGGGCGCCTCATCACATGCTCCTGAATAGCTTCAGGAAACTATCGAGTGATGCATTCCAGAATGGAATGTGCCCAGGCTATACATCCGGTGGTAATAATCAGGATTATGGAACACATGGCTCGAAGAAGGCTACTTTAGCGTCGATAGCCTGCCGATAGGTCGGGACGTTTCTTACCCATAGGCGCCTCATCCTATGCTATCCTTTTTCAGCAGCAAGTTGCAAACGCTGACGTGATGATACCCGAGCTTTGACGCGAGGCCTTCATGAAGACCGCATGTATCGGCACAGCCGTCTGGCTCCTTTGCGGAACAACCCTTCAAGCTGGCGGTGTCGAGCGGAGCAGCCAGTTCATCGGTCCTCTTTTCGAGGCAGGCAACTATCTCGAGCTGAGTTATGGCCATGTCTCGCCCGCCATCACAGGAACAGACCTGCCGCTTGGCCTCTATTCCGGTGGTGAGCGCACTGGCGATGTTGCGTCTTCCTACGACAACTTCGGCTTTGCCTATAAGCATCAGTTCAATGATCTCTGGTCAGCCGCCATCATCCTGGACCAGCCATTCGGGGCCGATATCGCTTATCCAGCCAGTGGTTCGTTCAATCTCGGCGGAACCGGCGTTGTCATCAACAACACCGATCTGACCGGTATTATTCGCTTTGCTGTTCCGGAAAGCGGCTTCGGAGTTCACGCGGGTCTCCGCGGAGCGCGCACGGATGGACGCGTGACCTTGGCGGGGGCAGCGTTCGGTCCCATCAGCGGCTACCGTGTCGATGTGGACAGAGATATCGCTTATGGGTGGCTGGCCGGGGTGTCGTGGGAAAGACCGGACATCGCCGCTCGTGTGTCCCTGACCTATAATGCGGTGATAGAGCATGACTTCGACATCTCTGAGACCGGTCCTCTTGTGGATCCCGATGGACCCGGCCCCGCGCCGGCCTTGCCGCTTCTGGACGGACGTTCCAGCTTAACGGTCAAGACGCCGAAATCCTGGAACCTCGAGTTCCAGACCGGCATCGATCCTGACACCCTTATCTTCGGCTCCATCCGGTGGGTGGATTGGTCTGACTTCCGCGTGGATCCTGAGAAGCTCTTTCAGGTGACCGGGAGCGGCCTTGTGGATCTTGACGACACCACCACCTTCACCATCGGCGTGGGCCGTACATTCACCAAGACCTGGTCTGGCGTGGCCAGCTTCACCTACGAGAAGTCCGGCAATGACCTTGTCTCGCCGCTGGCTCCGGCCAACGGCCGGAAGGGCGTCAGTCTGGCGGCCATCTACACGCAAGACAGGATCAGGATCACGACCGGCATCAGTTATACCAAGCTGGGGGATACCCGACCCGAGACCGGCACGCCTGACACAGCCCGTGCCGAGATCGACGGCAGCCACGCATGGGGCGTCGGCATACGGGTCGGCTACAGTTTCTGAGGGCAGAGCGTACTGGGCATCTCCGAAATCTTAGTCCTTTGCGCCGTGGCCTGCCGCGCTCTCGTAATGACTGGGCGTTCGCCCAGCGTCAGATTGGCAAAAGCGCACTGCACCAGATCATCCGGAGCCACACCAGAACCGTGTTGCGTGATACATTCGGAAAAAGGGTGCCGCGCCCCAGGAGCATCGGCACCGCATTGCCCTACAAAACCATAGTTGCCGGAACTCATGACCTTTGGGATGTCGCTCCCCTTCTCGACAGCGAAGCCCTACTGGTCCAGGCCCAGCTTGGCTTTCAGCGCATCGATGCGTTTCGAAGCCGCCGCCTTGCTGATGGTGTCGTCAAAGGCGTCGGGATCCTCGGCCTGTTCGCTCAACGTCTTGAGATAGGACGCCTGGGCGCCGGTCATGGGGTCTTCGCCGCTGACCCAGCTGTCGGGATCTTTCTCGGCATTGTCGGTCGGGTGGGATTTCGGGTTTTCATCGGCCATGGGGCACTGCCTTTCTCAGGATGCTGCAAGGAAACACGCGCCTCATGTTCTGGTTCCGTTCTTGTCCATCCAGAAGCCCGAAGGACATGAGCAGCAAGGCGAGGCTGATGAAGGTGTCTCTGGTAAAGCTGACCTCATAATCAGCCAGAGAAGAACCGATCAGGTGATGAGGATAAGACCAACCCTCTTTGTGGACGCCGTGTATGCCGGTCGGTTCGGAGGCATTGCTCCAGCATGGGTGTCCATCATGAAAAAGCGGCAGCACCCAGGGAGGAGGGGGTGCTGCCGCGGAACGCAGGCCCAGGGAGGGGCCGCGTATGGGTGCGGCAAGGCCAGGGAGGAGGAGAGGCCGTTGCCGCCAACGATCGGACCCTTAGGAGGAGGAGAGGTCCGTCGCATCGGGTGCCGCAAATGGAGCGGCTATGTGGAGGCGGCATCCTCTGGCAGAAGAATGCCACTAGTCCCGGCCCGGGGGAGGAGGAGGGGCGGGATGGTCTATATCTTACTTCGAACCCCAGGCGGCTTCGTGAGCCAGGCGGGTGATCATCGCGCGGCTGATGCCCAGGTCCGCCAGGTCGCGGTTGGTCAGGGCGTTCAGTTCACGCACGGTCTGGCGATAGATCACGCGGCGGGCGCGGTTTTCCTGCATGTGCTGGATCGCAGCCATCAAACGGCCAGCGATGCCAGAGGTGGCAGCGGCGTTGTGGGTCTGGGCGATAGCAGCCATGGCGGGTTTCCTTTTCAGCGTCTTTGTTCTTGCAACTGCGCTTGGCCCGGATTGGCCTTGCGCCCTTTCGATGGTCGAAAGATGGCGCTAACGCTGCAGATGCACAACCGATCCTTCGGGGATGCTGCCATGCAGCATCTGCAAGGGAAGGACTGAAGCTGCGGACATCCCTCCCGCGGCCGATGGCGTGGGGCCTGTAGGATACATCCGTTCAGGATCGTTTGTGCTTCAAGAGCAGGCGTTGCTTGCCCATTCTCTTTGCTGGATGCCGATGATCAAAACACGCCCTGCAGCAATCAGCTTTGAAGGGACGACTTGACGTGTTTCAAGAGGAACACGCCTGACGAAACTGTCAGGTGGGCAGCTGCCTTAAGGGAAACACCTGAGGTCTTCATCGGAAAGGGCTCCCGGAAGGCTGACCCTGGTTGTGCCCTCCCCTTTGACAGCGGGAGGATATGGAGGGTGGGGTGCGGATTGCGGATGTCTGATCCGTTCGCCCGCAACAGTTCGGAACTTGGATCAGGACCTGGCTGGCATATATCTGCTGGCACAACATGGTCGAAGATGCGGAAAGATGTCGAATGCGCTGCTCCGGCAAGGCCCGCGATGAAGACCAGACGCAGTGCAACGTCGGGTCAGGCCACGGCGCCGCGCTCTTGTTTGGTGAGGATTGTGGATGGCGCAGGTGATGACCCCGGATACCCACAATCCGACCGAGGTTCTGGCCGGTCCGGTCGAGCGGGTCACCTTCCACAGTCCCGAGAGCGGCTTTTGCGTGCTCAGGGTCAAGGCGCGCGGGCACCGGGACCTGGTCACCGTGGTGGGCCATGCCGCGATGATCTCGGCGGGCGAATGGATCACTGCCTCGGGTGTCTGGCTCAACGACCGCACCCATGGCCTGCAGTTCAAGGCGCAGTTTCTCAAGGCCTCGGCGCCCTCGTCCGTGGAGGGCATCGAGAAGTATCTCGGCTCCGGCATGATCCGGGGGATCGGTCCGGTTTATGCCCGGCGGCTGGTGAAGGCCTTCGGCACCGATGTCTTCGATGTCATCGAGGCCGAGCCCGAGCGCCTGCGCGACGTGGGCGGCATCGGCCCTGTCCGGGCCGCCAGGATCACCGCCGGCTGGGCGGACCAGAAGGTCATCCGCGAGATCATGGTCTTTCTCCATGGGCATGGCGTGGGAACGGCACGCGCGGTACGGATCTTCAAGACCTACGGCACGGATGCCGTGCAGGTGATGAGCGAGAACCCCTATCGCCTGGCTCGCGACATCCGCGGCATCGGCTTTCGCACGGCAGACACCATCGCCGAAAAGCTCGGGATCGAGAAGACCGCCGCCATCCGCATCCGGGCAGGCGTGTCCTTTGCCCTGAGCGAGGCCATGGGCGACGGCCATTGCGGACTGCCGCGCGCCGAGTTGACCGGCCTTGCCGAGACGCTGCTGGACGTGCCCCCTGCCCTTATCGAGAACGCCATCGGCGACGAGCTTGCGGAAGGTTCTGTCACCGCGGACCGAGTGGGCGAGGCGGACTGCATCTTCCTGACCGGGCTTTATGGGGCCGAGCGCGCCATTGCCGGCCACCTCGGGCGCCTCGGCACCGGCCCCCTGCCCTGGCCCGTCATCGATACCGATCGTGCCCTGCCCTGGATCGAGGAGAAGACCGGCCTCATCCTGGCCCCGAGCCAGGCCGAGGCGATCCGCCTGGCGCTCAAATCCAAGGTCACGGTAATCACCGGCGGACCCGGTGTGGGCAAGACCACCATCGTGAACGCCATCCTGCGCATCCTCGCGGCCAAGGGTGTGAAGCTCCTGCTCGCAGCGCCCACCGGCCGCGCTGCCAAGCGGATGACCGAGACCACCGGGCTGGAGGCCCGGACCATCCACCGCCTGCTGGAGTTCGATCCCAAGGCCTTCGCCTTCAAGCGCAACGAGGACAGCCCACTCGACTGCGAGCTGCTGGTGGTCGACGAAAGCTCAATGGTCGACGTGCCGCTCATGCAGTCGCTCATGAAGGCCGTGCCCACAACCGCAGCACTTCTGATGGTAGGCGACATCGACCAGCTGCCCTCGGTCGGCCCCGGCCAGGTGCTGGCCGACATCATCGGCTCGGGCGCTGTGCCGGTGGTGCGCCTGACCGAGGTCTTCCGCCAAGCCGCACAAAGCAAGATCATCACCACCGCGCATGCGATCAATGCCGGTCGGATGCCGGAGCTCGCGCACCCGGACACGGCTTCGGACTTCTACTTCGTGCCGGCTGGCGATCCCGAGGAGGCCGTGGCCCGCATTGTGGAACTGGTCAGCCGGCGCATCCCGCGGCGGTTCGGCCTCGATCCGATCAAGGACATCCAGGTCCTGTGTCCCATGAACCGGGGCGGTGTCGGCGCCCGCTCGCTCAACATCGAGCTGCAGAAGGCATTGAACCCCGCCGGCGACAAGAAGATCGAGCGCTTCGGCTGGACCTTTGCGCCGGGCGACAAGGTCATGCAGGTCGAGAACGACTATGACAAGGACGTCTACAACGGTGATATCGGCACCATCGCCGATGTCGATGCGGATGAAGGCGAACTGGCGGTCCGCTTTGACGATCGCACGGTTGTCTTCGCCTTTGGCGAACTCGACACCCTGGTGCCGGCCTATGCCGCCACCATCCACAAGAGCCAGGGATCAGAGTACCCCGCCGTGGTCATCCCGGTGATGACCCAGCATTACACCATGCTGCAGCGCAACCTCCTTTATACGGGCGTGACCCGTGGCCGGAAGCTGGTGGTACTGGTCGGTCAAAAGCGCGCCGTGGCGATCGCGGTCAAGAATGCCGCGGGACGCCGCCGCTGGTCGAAGCTCGACGAGTGGCTGACTGCTGGTCAGGCGCGCTGACGGTATCCTGGGCCTTCAGCTTGTCAACGAACCGATCCCCTGCACAAGGAGCGTACAAGTTCGCTGCGAGCCGAGAGGGCGGCGTATCTTCATCACAAGGCCGCTAGGCCCTTTGCCACCCTCAGTCCCGCTCGCGTCCATGGGGGTCGATCAGCCAACCGCTCGCGGCAGGAACGATGGCGGCAAGATCGCCATACTGCTCGACGAACTCACGGTCGGCCTCCGCTTGGCGCGCCCTGTGCAGATCGGGCGACAGCTGGCCGCGGGCGCCGCAGCGCCATTCATCAGGTGCCTTGCCGCAAGTGGGGCATCCAACCGCCAGGGCCGGATGTTGATGCGCGGTGAAGTTGGGCATGGACGTGTCCTCCCTATGTCATGGAGATGGCGTGCAGCAATGGTATGAGGCCTGCTGCCGAGGGCTTTGCCGCAACAACGGAGGGCTTCGGCGCAAGGCCACGCCTGGAACCGGTCCCGGTCGTCGCCCGGATTACCGTCCGAGGAAGCGCTGCGGCCTGTTTCTAGCATCATGGCCAAGAGTCTGCGCCTGGGCTCCCGGCAGGTCCAATGACAAATCGGAATCAATCCGCCAGCAGGGATTCGTCTCGCTGATGAGTAACGCAGGCTGCTTGGCCTGCAGGCCGTTCGACACGCGACAGAACTACCCGGCCACCAAGCAGGCGGAGCGTGATCAATGTTTGCCCAAGGGCGTGGATCAGATCCGTGTGCCATGGTCCACGCGCCGCGGGAGCTCCGGCATGTCGAAAACCCCCGCCGGCCAGTGCCAGGCCGGATAAAGACCCTCTGCCGCGATCCGACGCAGATCCTCCTCGCGATCCGCCGACATGTCCGGTGCCGGCACATAGAGCGCGATCGGTCCGTCGCCATCGAGCAGAACGGCGGTGGCAATGGGCGCATCCGCCGGCAGGTTGTAGGGCAGGCAGCGGACAAAATCCCGCTCGGCGAGGGCTTCGAGCAGCGCATGATCCCGCTCGCCCGCAAAGGGGATCCACCGGCCATCGACCGCCATCAGGGCAATCTCCCGGATCTCGGCATAACTGCCTTTCAGGGCAAAGGTCGCGATGGCCATCAGGTGACTGTTTGGCGTGGCCTCGACGAGCCGCACCTTTCGGGCGGCAGCTCTGTCGAACCGCTTGGCCGTGTCGCTGTCGACGAAAACGGAAAAGTCCGGCAGATGCTTGAAGCGGAGCTTGCGGCCGTATTGCGCGGGCTCCTGACCCTTGAGCTCGGCCACCAGCAGGCCAAGCCCCGTGGGCTTGCCCGCCACAGGCTGCAGCCTGTGGAGAAAGCGCCGCCGTTCGCTTGCCAGGCGCTCCTTGTCCTCTAGGACGTAGGGAGGCGGAACAAAGAGGATGTCCGACAGCGGCCCAGACCGGGTTCGGGCGCGGGCCAACACAAGGCAGAGCTCGCGGTGCACGATCCACCAGCTGCGCCGTCCGTAAGCCTTGCGCCATGTCGTCAGTCCCGCAGCGTCCCAAAGATAGTGCAAGAGGGCAAGGAGCCGCAGCCTGCGCGGGCTGGCGGTCACCGACACGGTATCCGCTTCACTCTCTTCGCTCGACGACGACGGCCTGCTGCCGCGCAGGGACAGCGAAAAGCCGAGCCTGAGCATCGTATCGCCTGCCTCGTCCGTGACGATGGCCTGTCCGGAGAGTGGCCCAAGCCCCGAGAGCTCCGGGGGTGGATCGAAGGACGGGCAGGCAAGGTCATGCGTATGTCCGGTGCCGGGCATGCGCTTGAGGTGAAACACACCATTGATCAGGGCCACATACATGGGCGGTTCAGCCTCGCAGCACTGGCACAGCGGCCTGGCATGACCGTCATGCGCCCGGGCGAGGATCCCTTGCAGCTCGGGCGCATCGTCGCAAAAGCGGACATGCCCCAGCCGGTAGCATCTGCCCTCAGCGTTCATCGTCCGCTCCCTCCCGGTGCGGCCGGTCCCCTGCCCTGCGCCAGTCCGCCGGCCGCATGAAGCTGCCGCGCCACATGCCTGCCCCCCTGGCCTCCGCCTCACGCGCGGCCGCCCTGTACCGGCCCTGCTCATCGCCCGCGGGAATGGCCCATCCCTCGCGGACCAGCCACGCGGCCAGATCGGTGCCGCCTGTGGAGCAGCGTGCCAGATCGCGGCCGTAGCGGTCCGGACCCGCGACATGGCAGGATACCGGCTGCCGAGCGATGCGCGCCGCTAGGGCTTGTCTGGCAGCCCCGCCGCAGGGCCATGTCTCCCCGGCGGCGTCATAGCAGGTCTGGTCCCGTTCGGGGGCGTCTATGCCGAGGATGCGGATCCGCCACCCGCCGATAACAAGCGTGTCGCCATCGATCACCCGCGCAGGGCCTGTCACACGAGTCGCAGGGGTCATTTGCTCCTGCCCAGCCAGCACGAGCATTGCCGCCACGAGGACAAGCAGGGCGAGCCAAGCCGCTTTGCTCATTTCGGCCTCCCGTCTGACGGCGGCTGCGGATCGACCCCGAGACGCGCCCGGAGGTCAAGCGCTGTCGCACGCTGCACGAAGGTCTCGCGCGCGGCGGAAACGGCGCGGCCCCGCGCGAGGCTATCCTGCCATGCCTGATCCAGGCACTGGAAATGCTGGGTCAATGCCGAGAAGTACCGCTCGAAATCAGCCGCCACCAGATCGACATAGGCTTCGATATCCGCGTCTCGCTCCGGAACCCAGGGCTCCTCGGGTGGAACGCAGACCGGAGCCTGCGCCTTTGCGGCAGGAGTGATCAAAAGCATCGACAGCAGGGCGGCGGTGATGAAGCGATGATGCGTCACAACGCCTCCTCCCGGCGCCGGCGTTCGCTGAGGCCGATCAGACTGCCCATCATGTTCAGGTGACCCTGCAGCCAGGCCCGCGTCATGCCCCGCAGATAGCCGCCGGGGCTGATGATCGGCGCCACGGGATCGTCTCGGCGCGCGTCAAGGATCAGCATGGCCACCGTTGCGCCGTCCTCGCCCATGGCCGTGCAGGCATCGGACCAGGCGGAGGAGTGAATGCTCAGTTCCAGCACACGCCGCTCCGCCGTCCAGATGAAGTCATGAAACCTCAGGCGCTCGGGATCAGCCCGCCCGGACAGGTAGAACTGCATCTCGGGTGAGGCGAGCCGGAACAGCCGCTCAGGGCCGAGTTTGATAAGCCATTCGCGTCCGGCAGCGTTCGGCCCACCCTTACGCCTGTCCTCGGCGTCTGTTGTGCTGCTCACCCGTCTCGGGCGAGAAGGGTGGCCGAGCGTCGGCTCCACCGCAAACCGTCTGCCCTCGGTGCGGGCATCACAAGACAAGGAAAAATCTTCGCTTGTATCTTGTAAATGGGACCGCTCGTTTTCGAGCGGTTGATCGACTGATTTCCGGAGCGTTGCGAGCAGATCGAGGGCGGCTCGCGTCAGGGTATCCGCTTCCCTTTCGTGCGCGGCAAGCGCATCCAGCGTCATGGCATGCAGCCGGTCGGCGCGAGGCCAGGCAGCCCAGGCATCCTCCATGGCTTGGACGCGGGCATCCTGGGAGGCAACGTCGCGGAGCTGCTCCAGAGCCCGGCGGAGACAGCGCCAATGAGTACTGCGTTGACCCCGAAGATAGATGGCCTTGTGCCGTGCTGTGGTCAGCTGCGCATCGAGAGCAAGCAAATCGGAAAACCGGTCAATGACACCACTGAAGAACAATCCGGTTCCGGCTTGGCGGGATCGGCTGCCATTTGCGGCTGTCCTTCGCTCGAGAAGCCCTGCCTGTTCGAGCCGTGCCGTGTGCGCACGCAGCCGTGCCTCGGAGAGAGCAAGCATCTTTGCCAGTTCGGACGCAGCAGCATAAACGCTTGGCTCTCGGTCGGGCTCTACCCAATCTGTCGGCCGGGTCATGGCAGCCAGCCGGGTCCACGTATGGGCCGCTGCCCGGCCAACGCCGAGATGCGGGGCGACCCGCTCCACAAGGTGAATGAAAGCGTCGCGCTGCCATCCAAATGGTAGGATTGGGTAGGTTGGGAGATCGTGATGGGAATGGGCCTTTGCTGTGAACGTTCGTGCCATTTGCTCCTCGGGAACTGGGAGCACGGGAGCCGCAGCCAAAACGCATTCGTTCGCACGGATGCGTTTTCACGCTTGATTTTTGGGACGGATTCAATCACGATCGCTCCTAACAAGTAGAGCTGATACAGGTCTGCAAACCTGTGTTATTGAACCTCCCCTCGTGCGGACCCCGCGCGGGGGTTTTCTATGTCTCAGTGATCGTTTGTATGACCTCGTTGTCCCTTCTTTTCGTCGTGGACTGCTCAACGGCCGGTACAGGCATCAGTAGCTCACCCACTCCATGGAATATGCACCGGTGTAATCCTGCATGCGCAGCACGACGGCCCGAAAGCTTGGACCGTACTCACTTAACAGCGTGCTCCCGGTTCTGGCCCGAACTGTGGGGTCCAGCCATGCAGGCCAGTCCTCCTCGTCAACGCTTTGCCGCACAAGGCGACCAGACGCATCGTAGGTGCCTCGCACAGTATCCAGATACATGTCCCGCCCTCCACTGCCGCTCGTCACGGACTTGGCAAGATACCAGACCTCGATCGCGTCACGGTATGCCGCGACGTCCGGCGACAAGGTCCCCGCGCCGTCAGCCGGCAGGTCGGGACTGCTCCCCATGGGACATCGCCAGAGTTGCAACGGCGGCTCGATGGGCCAGGGGGTGATGCGACGGATGACCTCGGCTTTGGCGGCCGAGCATTCGGCCGATGCCGGAAAGCCGCCAGCCATGCAGAGCAAGATGGCGCAATCGATAGGATAGGCGAGGGCAGAAGAGGGGGT
The DNA here is from genome assembly GCF_042648745.1 of Paracoccus angustae. NCBI lineage: Bacteria > Pseudomonadati > Pseudomonadota > Alphaproteobacteria > Rhodobacterales > Paracoccaceae > Paracoccus > Paracoccus angustae. The sequence continues at coordinate 22,474 of NZ_JBHRXY010000019.1, read as the reverse complement.
GAGTGCCGGGACTGCGACAATCAGCCCGGCCGTGACGATGTTGCGTATGTGCCAGCAATCCATATCATTGAACCTATCTGCACTGCAGATCGGTATTATGATTACTCCCCTTGTCCCTACGTGGCAACCGGCGATTGCGAGTACGTCCGCGGGCGGATGGCCCTCGAAGGATCGAAGAAAAAGTTTTCGGGAACAGAAATCTGGGAAAACTCACCCGTGTTCCAGCGATAAAGCGCACGGGTTGTCTGACCCTCGACAACCGTTTTCGTGAGGACCGCTTCCCGTTTTGTCGTCTGATCCTGATGCATCATCTATCCCTCCACCCAGTGGGCAATCTCTCGGCCCGCAAAAGAGGGGCTTGTGTCAGGTCTCGTTCACGCTCGAACTGACAAAACCCTTTCTGCACCCCCGGTAGCTGTGCTTCCATAAGGAAAGAAGTCACGAGAGGATATGAAATCAGGCGAAACGAAACGAAATGGAACCCGCCACTCCTTTCAAAAAGAACAATAAGTTTTTTCTGCCACCCCCAAAAGACGGGAGTGACTTCAAGGAACTCTTCGCCCGAATAGCTGCCGTCGGTGCGGGTCGGCCAGCGGACAACGATGGGTTTCCCGCTGGCCCATGGACGCCCGAGCTTCTTGCAGAAGCAATCTCACAGATCGAGGGAAATCGGGATGGGGTGGATCTGAGAACGGTGCAGCTTTGGTTTCAGGAGAACGACAAGGGCATCAGCCCTAGCAACATCCGATGGCTGGCGAGAATTCTAGGATGTGATGATCCGGTCGCGACCGGCGATTGGCAGGTAGAACTCAGCACGGCGCAATCACGGCTGACAGCCAGGAGACGGAAGCAGACCGGCGGCGATGGGCTCAGTGCCTTGGAGAACACAGATACGGCTCCATCTGCGTCCTCCCGTAACGAGGCAGCCCCGCCGCCAGAGACATCAAGCGAGAACATCCCTGCTGGATCGTTTCGACGCTTCAGCCTGGCAAGTCGATCCGAGGCACTCTTCAGTCGCCGATCCTTGCTGGATTTGCCGGCAACGGTGTTTGCGGGCGCCGTGGCACTGGGCTTCCTGTCGTACGTTGTCGATATTCATAGCGTTATCTATGACCAACCGAACGAAGGGACCAAGCAGGTGGGGTTTCTGTGGGCGCCGAATTGGACAATTCTCTTCCTGGTGATCCTTCCCCTGTATCTCATGTTCGCGGGTGAATTAATCGCCTACTGGAAAGAAGAAGGGCGCGTGAAGTTTACACGGGGACGAAAAGACCAGTGTACCCGTGACTGGATGCGCCGCATTGAAGATTATTCATATCCATACTGGGCAAGTCTTCTTGTTTGTTTGCTCATTGCCTCTGTAGCGCAATGGATCAACGAGTGCTTGGTCCCGCTGCTGACGAGCGATCCGGGCAACTTTGGTGTGGACTGGGGCCGTATAGCAATTCTTCGTCCAGACATTATATCGGTTCCAGAGGCAATCGTCTTCACTGGCGCTGCATACCTCTATATGGGTATATGCTTCTTTATTTTCTTCGCAGGCCTGATTTTACTCTTCACGCTGGCTCATGATTTATCAAAGATCGGACAGACGTCAGAACTCTGGTCAACTGCCGACAATCAGAAAGAACTTCTTGAGGCCTGCACCAGAGTGATGCTTGGCATATACCGATGCACCATTTTAGGGCTTCTCATTGCAATCTGCATGAAGCTTCAAAACATGTTCATGTTGTCGCGGGCAGAGACCATCGTCACGTGGTTTGTTGACGACCTGATGTCGGCCGTGATCGGACAACAAGCAAGCACTGATCGCCTCTCCTACAGTAGACCCACACTTTATAGCAGCCTTCTCGTCGCATTGACGACGTGTGCAGTCTTCCTGCATGGAGCCGCTCGAGTTCGCTCGATTTTTGCCAAGGCAAAAGCGCTCAATAATGCTGACGCTTCACATGAAAAGCGGCAAGGTGATACCTTCGGCCAGCCTGGTGTGCGTTTGGGAATGATGTTTGGGGTTGTGGGGCTGCTTGTAGCTACCTACCTGCTCATCGATGTCTTCACCGGCTTTTCCATCTTGCTAAGCCTCGGCGGGCTTCTCGCGATATACAGTTTGATCAATCCAGCTTTTCGGCTGGGAAGATGAGCGAGAGGACGATCCCCATGTACCACAGCTGGCTTGATCGTTGGGATGAACGCCGAGCGCAGCGCGGAGAGGAAGGAAAGAAGGCAACGGACTTTGTCCTTGCTTCCGAATTGGCCTTCCCAAGGGCCGGCAGCGTCGCCAGTGTTGCAGACTTTTGTGACCTTGCCGATCAAGCCGTTGCAGACCCTTCGTACTTCGATGAACCGATTGGACCTGATATATCCATCGAAGCTCGAAATGGATGGATCAGTTTCCCCTCAGATATCGCCACGGAGACTAACGAGAACAATACGGCGTTCGCTAAGATTACAACCGGCAGGTCTTTGGATCAGGCGTTGGTCGTGTTCCATCATTGGAATGCACGATCCCGGAATGATCTGCTAGCAAGGTTTTTTTCTCGGCAAGGTGTAACGGTTGTTGAGATCGCCCTGCCCTATCACCTCGAACGCAAGCGTCCGGCCTCCTTTCATGCCGACTATATGCTTAGTGCCAATCTCGGCAGAACGATCCGGTCCGTAAAGCAAGCAGTACTGGATGGCAGGAAGCTCATACGATGGCTCAGGGCCGAGGGTTACAAGGGGATATCCGTACTCGGAATAAGTTTAGGCTCTTGGGTAGCAGGACTGATCGCAGCGCACGATATCACCGTCAAGAAAGCTGCGTTGTTTTTGACGGCAGGAAGTCTTGCCGATATGGTTTGGACCGGTCGTGCAACACAATCGATCCGGGAGAGCTTGGAGTCCAAGATCAATTTACGTGATCTAAACAGGGCTTGGGGTCCATTGAACCTGGAGAACTACACCGACAAGCTAGCTCGGCCAGATTTGGACATTTTGATTGTTCTGGCCTTGAGAGACAAGGTTGTGTTACCTGAACTGTCGAAGCGGTTTGTCGACCGGCTGAAAGACGCCGGAGCCACGCTGGATATCCTGGAAGCAAACTGCGGCCATTATTCTTTATCAATCCCCCCTTATGTTATTTTATCCGGATTGAAATTAAGGGCATTACTCCGTCGGTACCCCTGAAGGATTTGGACTTTCGTTTTCTTGCATAGGTCCTCTCCGTCATCGCGAGCCCGGTGAGAGGGTGGCAATGATCACCAGCGCTAAGATGCGCAACGACGCCTGGTTGTTCGTCGATATGTCTGCTGGGGCAGGCTTGGCAGCAGACACCTTCGTCGGGACCGTCATGGTTCGTGGTGGCTAAACTGGCTGGAAGCCGCTGCTGGCAGCATGCGCGGGTAGAGTCACCGGCGGACGCGAAATGGGCAGTCTCAGGTTGCCTCGAACAGTTTCGTTCTGGCGAAATCTCCCCGGCATCAAGCTGCTCAAATATCAGCTAAAGTTGAGCGGAAGACGATCACATCGATCGAGTTGCCATAGCTTGAAGAGTCTTGGCCAACACGGATAACAAAGACTCGGCAGCCGGGGTGGAAACCAATATTTTACCTACTTGCCTTGTGAATACGTATTTTGATAGTCTGACGTGGACGCGTCAGACTGCATTGTGGAGCGCGTCGCATGACCAACCAAGTCCAGGTTAGCAACGAGGTGCTCACCCTTGACATGTGCAGAGAGAAACTTCTGGACGGCTGGGAGCTTCACGTCGTCTGTGCCGAAGATCCTGTCCCAGCACAAAACACGGTTCGGGGCTCGTGGTACCTGGTGGCCTTTGAGCCGGAAACAGGTCGTTTCGGTGTGGTCGTCACGCAGAGGGACCTATACCGCGAACGGCGACGGGCTGAGCAATCTGGTCGTAAGCTTGATCCGTCAGATTACGCGTACAAAGAAATCAAGACCACCACCGGATTGTTCAACGCCCAGATGGATTTGGGCATCACCGCCACAGTCATTCCTGGAGCCAAAGGCATCACCATGGTCGCGCGGCTCTAGCTCAGGCAATCAAGGCGCCTCAAGGGCGTCCGCGTTTCAGAATAGATATCGTCCAGACCGCGGGAATTTTGCTTCTGTTCTCGTCACGGATCCTGCGACCTCCGTCAAACGCGGGCAACACAGGTCTCTCAGGACAGCGATCCTCATCAGTCTGATCGGACTTGTCTCGCCTGCCGCAGCCGACGTCATCCGCTTTGATGCAAGCGGAAGGCAGATCGATATCCCGGGTTCCAGTTCTGTACAGCGCTTCGATGCTGATGGCCGTCGCATCAACCTGCATATGCGAGAAGGGGAAGCCCTCGAAAAGGGAGCGGCCAACTCCGGCAGTACCATGATGCTCTTGGCTCCGCAGGATGCATCGCGATCTGCCCTGCCTGCCTCTGCCAGTCGCTCATCCGGCATTGCTGCCACACGAGCCGTGGCGCTCCGCTACCAGCACCACCCTGCCCTGACGCAGAATGATATTCCGCCCCGGGAGTGGGCCGCTCTGTTTCAGGCCCTGGTCTGGCAGGAGTCGCGCTTCAACCCGCGCGCCCGGAGTTCCAAGGGTGCCATAGGCTACGCCCAACTGATGCCGGGTACGGCCGCCAAGCTCGGCGTGAACCCGCACGATCCCATGCAGAACCTTGATGGCGGCGCCCGCTACCTGCTCCTGCAATTGCAGGTGTTCCGCTCGCCCTTGCTGGCGCTTGCCGCCTACAATGCCGGGCCGGGAGCCGTCGAACGCTATCGCGGCGTCCCGCCCTATCGGGAAACCCGTGACTACGTGATCCGCGTGCTGGCGGAACGCGACCGCCTCCTCCGAAACTAGGAAAGGCCACCCTCATGGTTTCGATGCGTTTCCTGATGTTCTTCCTCCTCGCCGCGCTCCTGGTGACCGCTGTAGCCGGCGACGCCCTGGCGCAATCGGGCGTGGACTTCTCGAAAGCCGACACGGTCGGCAACGACTTCGTCGCCTGGATCCGCGGCAACATCGCCACCGTGTTCTTCACGGTGGCCATTGTTCTGGCCGGCTTCGCGGCCGCCTTCAACAAGATCAGCTGGATGTGGGTACTGATGATTGCCGTCGGTGCCCTCCTGGTCTTCGGTGCCCCAGGCTTTGTCGCGGACCTGAAGGCGGTCTTCAGCTGATGGAACGCCATGCTGTCATTCTCGGGCTGTCGCGTCAGGCCAAGCTTCTGGGCCTGCCGATGCCCTACACGATGGCGGTCGGCGCGCTTGTCATGCTGCCCTTCATCTGGGTCAAGGCCGCTTCCTGGCTGCTGACCGCACCCCTCTGGTACGGCCTTGCCCGCCTGATCACCGCGATCAACCCGAACGGCCACAAGGCCCTGTCGGTGGTGATGAGGAAGACCCCGCCGCCCCTCTCCCGCAGGAAACGGAGGGCGGGCCGCCATTATGTTTAGCGCCCGATCTCTCCCGGTCAGCGAACGCGCGCGGCGCCATGTGCCGAGATCGCCGCAGGTCTATGCGGAGATGCCCTATGCGCTGGAGATCGACGATCACACGGTGCGTACCCGCGAGAACGCGCTGATGATGAGCCTGGAGATCGGCGGCATCGACGGGATCACCGCCTCCGACCGAGACATCCTCGATCTGGCCCGCAGCTTCGCGGCCATCCTCGACGGGCTTGATGACCGGTTCAGCTTCTACATCCACCGGCTGATGCGGCCCGCCGCGCTCAGCCTGAAGCCCCTTTATGGCGAGGGCTTCGCGCAGGACGTGGAGACAGCATGGCGCGACCATCTGTCCGGCCGCGCCTTGCGCGAGTTCATGCTGGTGCTGACGGTGGTGCGCAACAAGCGGGTGCCGCTCAGGGTGCCGCTTTTTGCAAAGGCCGCCGGGCGGCTTCTCGACCGCAACACCGCCGAACGCCTGGGCGAGCTCCGCGAGGTCGTCTCGATCCTGGAAACCAGCCTGCCGCTCAAGGCCCATCGCCTCAGGATCAGCGACGGCACGCTTCTCGGCTTTTACGCGGCCATCAGCACCGGGTTTTACCGGCCCGAGTATCGCGGGCTGCACACGCTGATCGCCGAGGATGTTTCGCTCCTGTCCGTCCGCTTCAAGGGACCGGTGGCCGAGTTCCGCGACGGCTTTGACGGACCCCGCCATGCGGCCGTCCTGTCGGTCTGGCGCAATGCCCAGCAGACCTGGCCGGGCATGCTCGATGCCCTTGATGCCGGCACCGACACGGTGATCTCGCATTCCTATACGCCCGTTGCCATGACCAAGGTCAGCGAACTGGCCAAGCGCCGCATCCAGCAGATGGAAGCCGCGGGCGATCTGGTCGGCTCCGTTGCCGCCGACCTGCACGAGACCTATGACGATGTGGAGTCGGGCCGCTGCGGCTTCGGCGAGCACCAGATGACGATCACGGTCTTTGCCGAGAGCCGCGCCGCGCTGGAGGCGAAGGTATCGCAGGTCCGCAGCGTGGCCGAGCAGGCCAAGGTCAAGCTCGTGCGCTGCAATGACACGATGGCTGCCACCTACTTCGCGGCCCATCCCGGAAACCGGGACTACGAGATCTGGAACCCGCTCACCAAGTCGATCAACTTCGCCGACATGGCGTCCTTCCACATGGCGAGCGCGGGCACCCGGGCCGAGGCCCTGCCTTGGCGCACGCCGGTCACGGTGTTCCAGACGGCAACGGGTGCGGCACATCGCTTCAGCTTCCATGCGCCGGGCGATCCCAAGGCGGAGCCCACCATCGGACACACGCTGTTTCTTGGTCCCTCGGGCAGCGGCAAGTCCTCGCTAATGGCGTTTCTGGCCGCGCAGGCACAGCGAACGGGCGCCCGGATGATCCTCTTTGACAAGGACCAGGCACTGCGCATGGCGATCACAGTGCTCGGGGGCCGGTATGCGGCCATTCGCGCGGGTCAGCCCACCGGGCTCAATCCGCTTCTGACGGAGCGCGGCCCACGCGGCGAGGCCTGGCTTCTGGACTGGCTGGCCCGGCTGGTCGAGCGCGACGGCCCCCGGCTCACGCCGCAGCAGGCCGAGGCGCTGAAAGGCGCCGTGCGCCAGAACGGCCAGGCACCGGAGGCGCTCAGGACATTTGCCCATTTCGGGGACCTCATCGGGGATGTGGGTGATGGCCGCGAACTCGCGATGAAGCTTGCCGAATGGGCACCCGAGGGGCGCTACGCCTGGGTCTTCGGGGAGGCCGATCAGCCGGTGATCGATCTCACCGCGGCCGTGACGGGGATCGACCTGACCGAGATCCTGTCCATGGCGACGGAACGCACGGCGGTGCTGTCCTACATCTTCCGGCGCCTTGAGCTTCTCTTCGAGGAGAAGCGCCCGACCCTTCTGGTGATCGACGAGGCGTCCACGGTCTTTGACGACACGTTCTTCGCCCGCTGGCTGCCGAAGTGGCTGGTCACCGTGCGCAAGCTCAATGTCGTGGTCGTGCTGCTCACGCAGTTTCCGTCCCAGATCCGCGACAGCCACTCCGGCTCGATCATCCAGGCCATGCCAAACCAGATGATCTTTCCCAACCGGGCTGCCGATGTCGCGGACTACGAGGGCTTCGCCTTCACCGACAACGAACTGCACTTCATCCTGACGGGACGCACGGCCGAGCGCCAGGCGCTGTGGCGCCACGGTGACGACTCCACGATCCTCAACGTCGATCTCGCGCCGCTCGGCTCCCTCCTGACAGCGCTTGGTGGGGGCGAGGCTGGCCACCGAGCCTTCGGCGCCGACTATGCCGCGCGGCCCCACTTCTGGAGAACCCACGATGCGTAAGCTCCTGATACTCGCGGGCCTGACCGCCCTGCTTGCGGGCTGCGGCGACCCGCCGATCCGCAAGACCAACTGCTGGTCGGGCATGGCCTTCCTGGCCACAAGTCCCTGCAATTAGGAGGACGTGCGATGCAGGCCTGCGTTTCCGCTCCCGCCTGCATCCTGATCGCCCTTGTGGTAATCCCCGCAGGCGTGGCGGGACAAGGCGTGCCGGTGATCGACGCCAGAAAGGTTGCCCTCGAGGTGCTCGGTCTGCGCGAGGAGGCGGCCCGGACAGGGGAGCTGCAAGCCAAGAACGAGGAACGGCTGAGGCAGATCGGCGCGCGGGGCGATCAGCTGGCAGCGGCGCAGGAGACGCTCGATCTTCTGTCCGAGACTTCCCGCTTCGTGCCGGGCCTCGAAGCCGCAGGGCTCTCAGGCGATGGTGCCTTCACGGGTACTGCGGAAATCTACGCCATCCCCGACAACAACCCTTATGCTGCCCGCATCATGGGTGATGCGCCCCTCACGATCGAGCAGATGATCGCGGACACCGCGCAGGCGCATGCCGGCCACCCGGCCCTGGCGCGGGCGGGGATCGATGCGGTCGAGTTCCGCTGCTGGCTGCAGGCGCTCGTCAAGCAGGAGTCGAACTTCTCCATCGCCGCCCGCAGCCACGTCGGTGCCTTCGGGCTGACCCAGATCATGCCGGGCACTTTTACCGAGCTGGGCATTCCCGACGATGGCAGCCGCCAGGATCCCCGCACCCAGCTTGATGGCGGCGCGCGCTATCTCCTGAAGGGGCTCGGCATGTTCGGGAGCATGCCGCTGGCGCTCGCCGCCTACAATGCCGGACCCGGCGCAGTTCAGAAACACGGAGGCATTCCGCCTTTCCGGGAGACGCAGAACTACGTCGTCAAGATCACTGGTTACTACAACCGCTACGCGGCCCGGATGGGTGGGGACGCCCACGCCATCGGGACACTGGACCCGCGCGATATGGCGATTGCCGAGGCATCCAACGTCTCGGACGCGGCCGGGGGCTATGCTGCGGTCAGCCTGAACACCATGGCGGGCTCCATGGCCCGGCTGCAGGACATCCTGCGGCAGGTCGAGACGACCCGGTCCGCGAAGGCCGCCATGGACCTGAACACCTATGCCCGCGCCGAGGTGGCGCGCATGGCGGTGATCCTGACCCGGCTGCAGGCAGTGGAGCGCAAGGTCGAGGCCGCCCGCACCGCGCTGCTCCTCGAGGCCTATGCGCGGGACGAGGATTACCTGAACATGAGGATCGACGGATGAGACGGATCTCGAAAGCACTCGCACTCGGCGCCCTGTCCGGCGTCCTGGCCCTGCCCGCCGGCGGACAAGGCGTGCCCACCATTGACGCAACAAGCCTGGCCAAGCTCGCCGAACAGCTGACCGAGGCAAAGCTGCAGTTGAAGGAGCAGATCGCCCAGAACCTCAAGCTCGACGAGCAGACGACACAGCTTCTCCAGCAGATCGTGCTGCTGCAGGACCAGATCCGCGCCTTGCGCGATGGGCTCACCCTGGCCGACCTCGGCGTCGATCCCGAGAGCTTCCTCCGTGACATCCTGCCCGGGTTCTCGGACCTGACCACCTCGGTCGAGGCCGCGCGCAAGGGCGACTGGACCCGTGTGCTGGCCTCGGGCGACATCTTGGGCAGCGGGCGCACCGTCACGGGTCATGTGGACGGCACCTTCGCGACCGCGGGCCTTACGCGAGAGCGCGTCGACATACTGGCCGGGAGCGAGGATCACGCAGCGGCCAGGATCGGGCAGTCCGCAAACGTCAATGCCTTCATGAGCGTGGCCGCGGAAAGCTCGGCACAGGCGGCGACGGACAGCCTGACGCGGCTCGATGGTCTCGTGCAGACCATCCCTGACACGGCCGGGCTGAAGGAAGCCATCGATCTCAACACGCGGGTCACCGCCGAGCTTGGCATTGCGCTTGCCAATGTCTGGTCGATGGAGGCGATCCAGACGGTCGGTCAGGGTAACATGGGCGTCATGGACGCGGCAACCGCGGCCGACGAGGAAAGGTACCTGCGCATGAAGCTGGAGGACTGACCATGAGACGGACGGCATTGCTGAGCGGGCTGGTGATCCTGGGCATTGGCACGATGGGCCTGGCGCAAACCTCCGGAGCGCCTCCTGACCTCCCCGAGCCGGAACTGCAGGAACTCTTGGACCAACAGGCCGAAATGAGCGAGGCGGAACGGAAAGCCGAGGAGGATTTCCTGAACCTCGACCTGTCATCCGATGTTGACGTGTCGAGTGTCGAACGGGTGCCAAGCGCAGATCAGAACCAACCGAACCGGACCTGCGAGCCTACACCGGAGATGAATGCCAATCTGCGCCGATCCAATAAGCCTGGCGATCGCGCCTACCGAGACATTGCGGTTTATCTTTCAACGACGAATGTCATCGCAACACAGGACTGCACCTGTGCCGGAAAAATCATCCCACACGAGACGGTGGTCAGGTTCGAGGTTCGGTTGCGCAAGGAATTGGACGTGGATGTCCTTACGCCTGACCACACCCGCGGCCTCTACGAAGCCTACGAACGACAGATCAAGATCGTCGACGCCATGTGTGGAGAATACTGATGGCCTTGGTGGAAACCATTCTCGGCGACCTGGACGCAGCAGTCCTCGACGTTGGCGAGACATACTTCACGTCGACTGCCGATGCTCTCGACCCCATGCTGACGATCGTGACCACGCTCCTGATCGCCTTGGTCGGGGTCAACATGGCGCTTGGGGCTTATCGGCTGTCCATGCGCGATGCTTGGCAGGTCGTGTCAAGGATCGTGCTGGTCTTCCTGTTTGCCCGCTCCTGGGCGAACTTCGGCACGATCTATGATGCGCTCTCTTCAGGCGCGGGCAATCTTGCCCTTAGCTTCTTTCACGGCGGGGCAGCCACGCCCGAGGCGGCCATGGACAAGTTCGCGGTGCAGATGTCGGATGTGGCGGACGGGGCCGCGGCGGCTCAAAGTGCCATCGCCCGGGGCGTGATCGCCGGGTTCCTGTTCATCATCTTGTCGATCCTGATGGCGGCCTATGTGCTGATCGTCGGCTTCTCGAAGATCATGATCGCGTTCTTATTGGGTGTGGCACCGCTAGCGATGATTGCCACGCTGTTCGAGCGCACCAAGAGCCTCTTCGAAGCTTGGCTCACCTCGTTCGTAGGATACCTGCTTTACCCCATTGCGGCAGCTGCAGTGATTGGCGCGGTTGTCGCAATGGCCGAAGCGCAGTTCAGACCGCAAGCCGAGGTGCGGGATTTTTCCATGATCCTCGGTTTTATGTGCGTCGCCTTTGTGGGCATCTTCGCACTGCTGGCGATCCCGACTGCGGCGGCCAACATCACCGGCAACTTCAATCTGGCCAACTTCGCCCCCGAGGCGGTGCGGCTGGTCGGGCGTCCGGTGCTGCTTCCTGCAACTGCGGCCGGAGCCGGGATACGCAGGGGAGGAGAGGCGCTCAAGGCCCGTGGGGAGGCCCTTCTATCCGGGGTTGTCACGGGCAAGACGCCGATGCTTGCCGCCCGTGCTCGGGACCGAGCATGGGCCGAGAAGGGTGCCGATCTGCGCGCCAAGCTGCGCGGCATCAACATCATGCGGGGCAAGGGTGACAGCAGCCAATGAGGCATCCAAGTTCTGGAGAAGACCATGAAGGACGGCGAGGCTGACAGCAGGACGATCCTGGAAACCGAACTGATCTTCGGTGTCCGCCGGCGCGAGCGGTTGGCATGGGGTGTGGCCATCGGCGGGGTTTTGGTGGGCCTTGGCGGGGTCGCCGTCGCAGGGCTGACGCTGCCCCTGAAGGAAACACAGGCTTTCGTAACCATCGTGGACAAGGACACCGGTCTGGCTGAGCGCGCGGTGCGGATCGAGGCGGCCGGTGTCGAGCAGGGTGCCGCTGTCGAGCAGTCGCTCCTCTACAACTACGTCAAGAACCGCGAGACCTATGACGAGGCCGACAACGAGGCCCGCATCCTGCGCGTCTACCGCATGTCCGCGACCCGCGTGCAGGCGGCGCTGAAGGCACAATGGAACAAGACGAACCCAAACTATCCGCCGCTGATCTATGGCGCGAGCGGCAAGGTCGTCGTGGATGTGCTCTCGATCACGCCGGTCGCCGAGAACACCGCCCAGGTCCGCTTTACCAAGCGCCTCGAGAAGCCCGGCGAGCCGGACAGGATCGGCAAGTTCTATGCCACGGTCCGCTATGCCTTCGAGCCCACGACCGCGAGTGCGGTGGAACTCGTCTGGGAGAACCCCTTCGGCTTCACCGTCACTGATTACCGCATCACGGCGGAAAGCTTTGAGGCTCAGGATATGGAGGTCCGGCCATGATCCGCTCCGTCACCATCGTCGCGCTGCTCGCGCTGTCCCTGCCCGCCCTGGCCTATGCGGAAGCGCGCCCCCGCGCGGGTGGAAATGACAGCCGCCTGACCTATGCCACCTTTCAGGAGGGGCAGGTTTATACCATCAACACCCGGGTCCGGAACGTCACTCTGGTCGAACTTGGGGATGGCGAGACGATCCGCTCGATTGCCATCGGCGACAGCGAGGCCTTTCAAGTCGAGAAGCTTGAAGGCTCCAACGTCTTTACCGTCAAGCCCGTCCTCGACGGCGTCAGCACCAATCTGACGGTTGAGACCAACCGGCGCTTCTACTTCATCCATGCCGTGGAGTCCTCGCGGGCCACGCCCCACTGGTCGGTGAAGTTCACCGTGCCGGGCAGCGGCGGGTCTCGTTCCCGCGGGGCGGCCGCGGCAGCGGCAATCCCGGCTGAGGTGCCGATGACCTACCGCGTCCTGAGTCGCAGGGGTGCCGCGGAGTTCGCGCCGATCGGGATCTCGGATGACGGCAAGCGCACACTGTTCCAGATCCCGCCGGGCGCGCCGATCCCGTCGGTCTTCCGGGCCGATGCAAGGGGCCGGGAGTACAGCGTCAACACCAGTGTGAACGGCACCGTCATCACCGTCGGCGCGCGCTCGGAACGCTGGGTACTGCGCCATGGCGACGCCCATGTCTGCGTGGAGGGCACGAAGCCTGGTGCCGGGCAGAGGACGCGCTGATGGCAGAAGCCGATCCCCTGCAGGAACGGCTGCGCCGGATGCAGCCACCGGCAGCCAGGCCGCCCCTGTGGCGGCGCTTGGCGCTGCCTGCGGGGATGCTGGCGGCGGGACTTGCCGGGGGCGCCTATGTGGCGACGGTGGTCCCATCGGGAGATCCGGCTCCGTCTCCCCTGCCGACCTCGGAGGTTCGCGAGTTCCAAGACGACAGCGGACTTGACGGCTTCACGCTGACCGAGAACGAGCCAAACCCTGCGCAAGCGCTGCTGGACACGCGCACCGAGGTACGAACGGTTGCCGATCCGCAGGCCCCGGCTGATGCGGCGGCAGCGCGCGCGGCCCTGGAGCGGGCCAGGGCTGAACTCGCGGCGGTCCGGGCCGAGTTGGCCGCAGCCAGAGCCAACCCGGAAACCTCCGCCGCCGATCTCGAGGCATTGCGCGCGGAGCTGGACCAGCTGAAGGTCGACATGGCCGGCAAGGACCAGGCGCTCGATGAGCTGACCCGCGAGAACCTGCGCCTGCAATCCGATCTGGACCTTGCTGCCGAACTGGCCAACCAGACGCAGGTGCAGGCCGATCTGGAAGCGCAGCAGCTGGCAGAGCTTGAGCGGCGCCGAACCGAGATGGAAGCGCGCCGTGCCGAGGAAGAAGCCCTGCTGCAAGCCCGCACGCAGTCGGCGATGGTCGCTTATCGTGCCGGCGGCGGCAGCGGGACAGGGGAAGACAGCGGGGCGGGCGGCACCGACGAGCGGTCTGACGCCGCCGAGCGCTTCCGGCGCGCGGGCCGCTCCGAGGCCGTCCAGTCGGAGGTCATTTCCGAACCCTCGCGAACCGTGGTCCAGGGCACGCTCATCGAGGCCACGCTTGCCAACGCCATCTCCAGCCAGCTTGAAGGCAATGTCGCGGCCACGGTCAGCTATGACGTCTGGTCGATGGACATGGCCAATGTCCTGATCCCGCGCGGCTCGCGGCTGTTTGGCCGCTACAGCTCGTCCATCGAGAAAGGCCAGCGGCGGATCATGGTGGCCTGGGACCGGGTGGTGACGCCGGACGGGCAGTCGGTCGACCTTGCCGCCTACGGGACGGACCGCGTGGGCCGAGCAGGGGTGACGGGCCGGGTCAACACCCGCACACTGGCACGCTTTTCGGCGGCGGCAGCCGTGTCGATCATCGGCGCCGCCCCTGCGGTGCTCGCGGCCGCCGTCGAGGAGGGCAGCGACGACGGGATCGCCCGCGACACTGCGGAAAACATTGGCAGCAACGCCAGCGATGCGATCGGCGGGGTGATCAAGGACTACATCGACATCCCTGCCACGATCAGCGTCGATCAGGGCGCCGTGATCATGGTCATGGTGAACGCCGACCTGGAAATGCTCCCATGACGGAGGTGGGCCACCTGGAAACCCGGCTTGGCATCCTGCAGCCCTTGATCGGCGACGAGGCCACCATCGAGATCGCCATCAACGCCGACGGCCGGGTCTGGGTCGAGCGTGCAGGCGACAGTCATATGTCCTTGGCCGGGATCATCCTCCCGCCCGTGGAGGTCAGGGATCTGGCGGGTCTGATCGCCAACAAGCAGCGCCTGACCCTGACCGACAACCAGCCCGCGATCTCGACCACCGTGGAACTCGCCGGAGCAGCCCTGCGCTGCCAAGCCATCATCCCGCCCGCCTCGGCGGGGGGCACGGTGATCTCGGTTCGGGTGTTCCGCCGCAGGGAAGCCGGCACTGCCCCCCGGCCCTTCCACTTTTTGCGCGACCAGACCGTGTCGCTGGAAGCAGAGCGGCTGGAACTCTTGCGCGCGATCCGCCGGATGGCGCTCGAAGATGAGGATCCCGACACCTTCCTGCGGGCCTGCGTCGAGGCGCGCATGAACCTCGTGATCTCGGGGGGCACCTCCTCGGGCAAGACCGAACTGGCGCGGCGGCTCCTGTGGATGGTAAAAGACGAGCATCGCCTGGCCCTGATCGAGGATGCATCCGAACTGCTTCCCGGCCAGGAGAACACCGTCAGCCTGATCGCCGAACGGAATGAGGCCTCCGCGCGCTCGACCGACAGACTCCTGGAAATGACCCTGCGCCTGCGCCCCGACCGGATCATCCTGGGCGAACTCCGTGGAACCGAGGCGGTCACCTTCCTCGAGGCCATCAACACCGGTCACGAGGGCAGCGTCACCACCATCCATGCCACAAGCGCGCGCAAGGCCGTCAACCGGCTGGCCTTCCTGGTGATGCGCGCGGGCATGCCGCTGACGCTGTCGGAGATCCGCGACTATGTTCTCCAGTCCGTCGATGTCGTCGTGCAGACTGGCCGGATCGGCACCGGGCGGGGCATCCTGGAGACCTGGTTTCCGGGGCTCGAGGGGGAAAGGCCATGACCCGCCTGAGCGTTGCGGTCCCGGCCGGCCTCATTACCGGAGCCTTTGTTGGCCTGATGATCGGCGGCCTTTGGCTGCAGTGGCAATCGGGCACGAACCCCAACGCAGGGCATCCGTTCGTGCTCCTCACCGATTTCCCGGGTTTGCGGGCGGCGGGACGGGAGCCGTGGCGATCAGCCTACGGGATCGTGCTGGCGGGTGCGGTGCTGCTGGGAAGTGTCGGAGCCTTCCTGTCTGTCTCCCGACGGCTGACCACCTACGGCAAGGCGCATTTCCAAAGCCGCCGCGAAGTCCGGCGGAACGGGCTCGTGCAACCCCTGGGATCGGGTCTCGTGTTCGGCAAGTTCGGCAAGGCGCACAAGAGGGGCCGCTTTGTCTGCGGCAGCTACGACAAGTTCCCGCACGCCCTGGTCGCGGCGCCGACGCGCTCGGGCAAGGGCGTAGGCTATGTCATCCCGAACACGCTCCTTTTTCCAGGCTCCTGCGTCATCATGGACGTCAAGGGCGAGATCTTCGAAGCCACCTCCCGGCACCGGCAGGCCGGGGGAGACCGGGTGTTCCGCATCGCCCCCTTCGATTTCGACCATTCGACACACCGCTACAACCCGCTTGAGCGGATCGGCCGCATTGCGGACACCGATCAGCGCTTCACTGAGCTTTCGAAGCTTGCCAGCTATTTCCTGATCCCGAAGACCGAGAAGGGTGGCGCGTCGGACTTCATCGTGGGCGCGCGCCAGCTGTTCGTAGCCGCCGGGATGCTGGCCATCGAGCGTGGCACGGCCAGCATCGGTGCCATCGCCCGCCTTCTCTTCGATACTGCGAACAAGGAAATCGCCTTCCGCAGGCTTGCGGGCGAGACGCGCCACGCTCCCTCGGCCACGATCTTTCTGAACTTCTCGGGCTACTCGGACCGGACGCTGTCCTCCTATGTCTCGGTCCTCGACGGGGCGGGTCTGGGTTTGTGGCTGAACCCGCGCATCGACAAGGTCACGGCGGTCAACGACTTTTCCTGGAACGACATCCGCCGCAGCCCGCACGCGGTCTATATCGTCGCCAATTCCGACGACATCCCGACGCTTTCGCCCCTCTTGCGGCTGATGTTTGGCGAACTGATCGCTACGATGCGGGCGCGCATCCCCGATCCGAAGCTGGAGCCCTGGCCCGTGCAGATCATCCTCGACGAGTTCGACCAGCTTGGCCCCATGCCGATCATCGTGCAATCGCTGAAGCAGCTTGCCGGTCATGGCGCGCGGGTGTCGATCATCACCCAGTCGGTGCCGGGGCTGGAAAGCATCTACTCCGAGAACGAGCGGCTGTCGATCGAGGCGGCCGCCGGGATGAAGCTCTATATCGCGCCCAACGAGAAAAAGACCGCCGGCGAGGTGGCCGAGGCCCTGGGCAAGACCACCCGGCTGGCGCTGAGCGACAGCTACTCGCAGGACGGCAAGGGTTTGTTGAAGCGGTCGGTCTCGCGGCGCAACGAGGAGCGTCCGCTGATGACACCCGACGAGATCCGCAGGCTCGCCCCGGACAAGGTCATCCTGATCCCCGAGCGGCAGAACCCCATTCTGGCTGACCGGATCGTCTATTATGAGGACGCCCGGTTCAAAGCCCTTGTCGACGCCCAGAAGGGACCGCTGCCCTATCCCGATCCCCTGCGGGACGAACTCGACACCCTCCGGGCGGAAATGGCCGCGCTGCGCGATGCCCGGGTCGTCTATTCTTCGAGACGACCTCCCCATCCGGCAAGGGAGCCCGCGGCGTCAACCGGGCATCTGGCGCAGACGGTCCTGGAGGAGGCGGATGTCCCGGCGGGCTCCGATGTCGTAGACAATGACGTTGCTGCAGCAGTCCAGGCCGGGATGGACGATTTCGATCGCCAACTGCGGGAAACGAAGGCCGCTGCCGTTGAGATCGACTTGTCGTGAGCAAGGACACGATGCCGGTGTCCCCGGGGCTTCGATCCGGCTCGGGATTGGTGCCCCGCGGCGTCACCCGTCCGGGAACAGGATCGCCTCGATGTCCATGGCGCCGTTCACGACATGCAGGACCGTGATCCGCTCAGGGGTGACGCGATAGAAGATCAGATAGCGCCCATGCACCCGGCGCCGAATGCCGTGGCGCTCATGGCGGGGCACGATTGGCCACGCCAGCGGCATCTCCGCCAAGTCCATGCAGCACTGGTAAAGCTCCCGGATGAAGGTCACGGCGCGGGCAGGATTGTCGCGCGCGATATAATCGCCGATCCCCTCCAGGTCCGCCTCGGCCGTGGCGGTGATCTCGACGATCATTCCGTGCCGCGCGGCCATGCCTCGTATCTGGCTTCCAGCCGCGCCGCCACGTCCGCAGCTGGCCGCACCCGCCCTGCGTCGGCATCGGCCATGCCACGCGCCAGAGCCTGGTCCAGCACGGCCAGGCGCATCTCGCGCTCCTGGATCAGGCGGATGCCCTCGCGCACGACCTCACTTTTCGAGTTGTAGCGGCCGCTTTCGACAAGCTCCGCCACATAGCCTTCAAGCTTCGGTCCAAGTTCGGCACTCAGCATGTCCTGCTCCTTATGCTGGAACCAAAGTGGCAGCATTCATAACAGTTATCAACTCACACTTTTGATCCGCAACATCGGGTACTTTCTTGGCTCCCATGTCGTGGCGCCAGCGACAGCGTCGTCAGGCACGTCCCGACCGATCAAACGCCGCTTGCCGCCCTTTCAGAGATCCAGATCGTGATCCTTGCGGCGCAGCTCGTGCTGCGGTGTCTCACGGCTGTGTTCGCGCGCCAGGAGCCGTTCCCGGGCCAGCTCGGCCTGCCGCCGGGACAGCCCCATGCTTTCGTGGCTCTCGGCCGCCGCCACCAGGGCACGGGCAATCTCGCGCCGCTGCACCGGCTCGGGGAAGTCGGAGGCCAAGGCCCGATCATCGCCTGAAGCGATCTGCGCCATGATCGTCTCGCCGTAGCGCTCCTTCAGGTCGGTGGCAAAGCGCTCGGCATGATCCTCCCGCTCGAACTCCACCCGGCCGTGCCGGTGGTGCACCGTGGCCAGCGTCTCCAGGGTGCGGACCAGGCGGTCGTCGTCTTGCTGGTGCGCGGTCCTTTCGATCGCACCGATCCCCAGGGCCCCGTCCAGGATTGTCGTGGCCCGGGCATGGAAGCGGTCCAGAAGATCTGCGGCCTGCGCGCGCCCCTTGGCGTCCTCCAGATCGAGCCCTTGCGCGGCCGAGACGGCCTTGAGATCCGCCTTGACCCATTCCCGCTCCTGCCAGGCATTCGCGGCGCGATGCTCGAGCCGCCGCTCCATTGCGCCGCGCTCGATGCCCACCGCCTCGGCCGCCGCCACGACTGCCGCGCGGATCTCGCGGGTGGTCTCTCCACTCAGCACCCGTGTCGCGCTGCCCCGGGTAATGGCGTCCCCGTCCAGTTCGGTCCGGTAAAGCGTCGAGCGCGGCGGCTCCTGCACCAGCTCGGCCCCGCGCGCATCGCCCAGATCGCGCAGGATCGCCGTAGTGACCTTGGCCAGTTCGTGGCGCATCTTGCGCCGGTCCTTGGGTCCCAACGTGGCGATCTCGCCCTCGACCCGGTCGAGCCAGCCCGAGAAGACCCGGTCCAGATCCTGCCGGGTCCGCGGGCTATCCGTGTTCTGCACATCCATCATCTCACCCTCCAGGGTTTTCGAACTCACGATGCCGCCCGCCTCCAGGATCGCCGCGGCCCGCTCCATGCCCATCTTGACGTCCTCCAGCCGGGCGAGGCTGGCGATCCCGGCCAGCGTCCTGAGCGTGGCCGCACTGCGGGTGACCACTGCCAGCCCCTCCTCAAGCGCCGGGCCCTGCAGCGCCCGCTCGCGCACCGGACGATGCTCGCGCGCGGCGCCCTCGATCTCGGCGCGGCTCGGCCCATAGGTCAGGATGCCCCGCTCGAGCCGCGAGGAGGCATCAAGCTCCACCCCCATTCCGCCCGCGATCTCGACCAGGCGCTCCTTCATGATGGCGAGGTTGAAGGCATGGTCCTTCGCCATGAAGAACCAGGTGCCCTCCTCGAGCCCGCGGTTGTTCACCACGATATGCACATGCGGATGCGAGCGGTCGGTATGCAGCGCCGCCACATAGGCCCATTCATCCTGCATATGGGTGCCTGACTGGAACATCTCGAAGGCCCAGGCCTCGGCAATCCGCAAGGCCTTCTTGGGCGAGAGATCATAAGGAAAGGAGAGGAGCAGATGCGTGGTGTGGCCGTTCTTGGGCTCGCCCCGCCAGCCGTCCGACCACTCGAGCGCGATCGCGCGGCGCTGATCGGCCGTCAGCCCCTCCGCGTCGGGATCAAGCCCGATGGTGTTGCCGAACACGGCCTCGGACTTCGTGAAGAGATACCGGAGCTGCGCCTTGAGCCGACCCGGCGTCTGCGTGCCGCCGCGGGCGATCTTCTTCAGCACCGCGGCGTTCGAGCCCTGGCCGACCCGCCACAGATTGCGGGCTCGCGCCGAGAAGGACGACCCCCCTGCCCCGGACCGGCGTCCCCGCGCCTTGCCGAACCCGCTGTCCCGGGCCACGCGGCCGCCGGCGCGGCGCAGCCGGATCTCGCCGATCAGGTCATCCGCGAGGCTCGCCACGCTCGGCCTCCCTCCATTCGGCAAAGAGCCGGATGCCGCGCCGGCGCTGCTCGTCCACCACCGCCCGAAGGTAAGAGCGCATCTCCGGCAAGGCCTGCCGCAAGGCACCGAATGCCGCCCAGTGCTCATGAGCCGGATCGATCCGGCCCTGGCCCGCCGCCAGGGCGATCTCGTTCACGGCGACGCCGATCTCGTGCAGCTCGGCCCGGATCGCCTCCAGCCCGCTGGCCGTCGCCGGATCCGCCTCCAGCAGGCCCGAGGCGGAGCGCACCAGGGCGCGCAAGGCGTCTGAATTGGAACTGAGTCCCCGCTGGTCCTTCAGCGCCTCGAGGGCCTGCACTTCAGCAGGCGAAAGCCGTGCAGACACGGACTGGCCCCTGGTAGTGGCGGTCTCCCGGCTATGGGAAGGAGCGCTCGGGCGGGTCTTGCCGGCTGGATCGCTTGGTGTGCGCTGTGATGTAGGCGACCTCCGCCTACCGCTGGAGCGCGTCGTGCCTGCCGGGGTCTGGGTCGTGTCTCGAAGGGCCATGGGGCGCTCCTGTCCACTGGTGTAGACATTGCGCATTTCCTGCCATGCCTACCCCTCACATCTTCTCATATTTTGGCGGTTCTGTCACGGGTTTTGTCCCGCACAGAGAGGAGATCACCCCCACACCATCAGGAAGCGTCTGATAGCTTCTCAGGAGGTCGTCAGCCCGATGGCTTGGTCACCGCCGAGGCCGAGCCAAGCGACGCTTCTCGGCTTCGCCGCTCGACCTGACCGCACTGCTCTACCCCGGCGGGTCCCTGCTGAACAGAGGGCTCGGGCAATAGGTCACAGCGGGTGAGCCGCAGCCTCCAGGAGCCATTGCTAAAGAGCACTGCCCCCCTGCCCGAAAGAACAACTATCTCCTGAGGCCCGACGCAGACATAAAGGTCTTATCAGCCGAGCGGGTGTGTGTGGTTGGTTTCAGAGTGTTCCCGCCCGGCTGAGAGATCCCCCATCCGTGAGGCGTGGTGCCATCGGTGTCGGAGGCGGGAAAGATCTCCGGGACCCTTTCGTGAAGCACGGGCGCGCCTTCGCCTGGGTCCTTGTTATCGGGATCCGCTGTTACGTCCTGTTGTCCGACAGGGTGCTGGCCCGGCGGGGCGGTGGTGCCTTTCTGATCCGCGTCCGGATGAAGGGTGCGGCGCGCTTGCGGCCGGGTCCTTCAAGCTCCAGGATGAGCGTCTCCAATTCGCCGATCTGCTTTCTGATCCGATCGATCGTCTCCTCACGCTCTTGGCTGGACATTGGCAGCCGACCGATGTTGGCCCGACACAGCATCACGGCCGTGTTGGCCGCCGACAGGTTGGCCTGCAAGGCGCTGTAGGTGGTGATCCGGTAGCTCATGCCCGATCCTCTTATGCGCTATTTGCATAAGGCAGACCCGGTTAAGGAGCCGTTAAGAGGACCGGATGGTGCCGACCGATCTTGTGAAGAGGTCCGCACCCGCAGCACGTTTGCGGCAGGGCGGCGACCGCCTCGTCGTCTCAGACGGCCTGCAGATCGACCGCGCTTGTCTTGCCGTTGCGGCCGGTTTCCAGCTCAAAGGAGACTTTCTGCCCATCCCGCAGCGTGTCCAGTCCGGCGCGCTGAACGGCCGTGATATGGACAAACACATCCCCGCCTCCGGCCTCCGGCTCAATGAAGCCATATCCCTTGTCGGTGTTGAACCACTTGACTGTCCCGCGCGCCATTGTCCCTCTCCGCTGCACAACAAGACCTTGCTTGGCATAGCGCTCAGCCGCGCAGCAAGAGATTTCTGATCGGGGGCCGGCAGAGCAAACCTGCTGCGGCCACGTCCGAGGCGACGGCTCGGCCGGGCCCGGGGGACTGCACGCGTTGCACAGGCGACAGGCGGGACGGACCTGTCCCTATTCTGCGAGGACCCTATCTCCAAGCCGTCGTCGTCACACTGCGGGAACGGGTCATGGGGCAGTGTGCGATTGAGCATCTCGCCGGTCGCGTTGTGCTCGCGTCTTCCCTATGCTGGGCGCAAAGCAAGGAAGGGCCATGATCATGACGAAGGGCTATTGGGTCGCATTTGCCGATGTGACCGACCCGGAGGGCTACAAGGATTACATCGCAGAGAACGGCAAGGCCTTTCGCAAGTATGGCGGGCGTTTCCTGACGCGCGGCTCCAAGAGCGAGGTCTCGGAAGGCAACCCCCGCTCCCGCGTGGTGGTGATCGAGTTTCCGAGCCTTGATGCAGCCGTGGCCTGCTATGCCTCACCCGAATATGAGGAGGCCATGCGGCTCAGAGCGGGCAAGGCCATCATGGACCTGGCGATCGTGCCCGGATACGAAGGACAACAGCCGGACGAGACGGCCTGACCGGAGTGAACGGGAAGCAGCACGCCCTGTTAGATCTTCGGGCGGCCCCTCGTCTCGAAGCCGCCCATGCGAGATCAATATTCGTCGGGCAGACAGACGGTGAGGATGCGGATCGTCTGCTCCGGATCGCTTTCCACCTCCGGTCCCATCAGCCCGTCGGTGTCGTAAAGGTCGATCTTCCAGTAGATGCGCACGGTCTCGTCTCCGTGCGGCACATCCGGCATGCCGAAGCTGCGGACGCCATCGGTGCCATGATCGTCCATGACCGCCGCGTC
>NZ_JBHRXY010000018.1:0-54789 GCF_042648745.1 Paracoccus angustae | reverse complement strand
GACAGCTTCTTCTATGTGGAAGGCACCGGCCTGGCCGAAACCGTCACCGTCCGGTCCACCGGCGAGGTGAACCTCCATCACGGCAACACCGTCTGGCTGACCCCGGACGAAGGCAAAATACACAAGTTCGACAAAGAAGGACTGCGCATCGCATGAAACGTCTAGACGGAAAATCCGCACTCATCACCGGCGCCGCCCAAGGCATCGGGCGCGGCTTTGCCGAAGCCTATGTCCGCGAGGGCGCGACCGTCGCCATTGCCGACATCAACCTTGAGGCGGCTCAGGCAACTGCAGCCGAGATCGGCGAGGGCGCCTATGCCATCCGTCTCGATGTCAGCGACCAGGCCAGCATCGATGCGGCCGTCGCGGCGGTCGTCGAAAAGGCCGGCAAGCTCGACATCCTGATCAACAATGCCGCACTTTTCGATGCGGCCGAGACGGTCGACATCACCCGCGCCAGCTATGACAAGCTTTATGCCGTCAACGTGGCGGGCACGCTGTTCACCATGCAAGCCGCGGCCAAGCAGATGATCAAGCAGGGCCATGGCGGCAAGATCATCAACATGGCTTCCCAGGCCGGGCGTCGCGGAGAGGCGCTTGTGGCGGTCTACTGCTCGACCAAGGCCGCGGTCATCAGCCTGACGCAGTCGGCGGGCCTGAACCTGATCAAGCACGGCATCAACGTGAACGCCATCGCCCCCGGCGTGGTGGATGGCGCCCATTGGAAGCACGTCGATGCGATGTTCGCCAAGCTGGAAGGCAAGGAACCCGGCCAGAAGAAGGCCGAGGTCGAGGCGGGCGTTCCGGCCGGCCGCTTTGCCACCCCCGATGACCTGACCGGCATGGCGATCTTCCTGGCCTCGCCCGAGGCCGACTACATCGTCTCGCAGTGCTACAACGTCGATGGCGGCCAATGGATGAGCTGAGCGGCACCACACTGCGAGTTCCGTCATGAAGGCAATCGTTTATACCGAAAAAGGGCATGTCGCGTATCGCGACCTGCCCGATCCCGAGCCCCAGACGGAGGAGGTTCTGCTGCGCGTGCGCGCCAGCGGGCTTTGCCATACCGACCTTGATGTCCTGCACGCGCGGTATGGGGGCGGACACTTCCCGATGGTGCCCGGGCACGAGTTCGCGGGTGAGGTCGTGGCCATTGGCGCCGATGTCGAGGGCTTTGCCGTGGGCGACCGGGTGGTTGTCGATCCGAACCTTTCCTGCGGCACCTGCCGGGCCTGTCGGCGCAGCCAGGAAAACCTCTGCACATCGCTTGGGGCCTATGGGGTTTCCACGCCGGGCGGCTTCGGGGAGCTTGTCGCGGTCCGCGCGGAGAACCTGCACCCTCTCGGGGATCTCCCCTATGACCAGGCCGCCTTGGCCGAGCCCATGGGATGTGTCCTCAACGGGGTAACGGCTCTGGCCCCGGTTTCTCAGGACGAGGCCCTGATCATCGGCGCGGGTCCGATCGGCTTGCTTCTGGCCATTGCGCTGCGCACGCGCGGTGTCGAGCGCATCACCCTGGCCGATCTCGATCCTTCCCGGCTCGATCTGGCGCGGAGCTTCGGCTTTGATGCCGTCGAGAACGGCGGCCCGGAGATGAAGGCCATGCGCCGGTCGATGGACATCTGCGCGGACGCCACGGGACGCGCGGACGTTGCCGCCTCGCTGATCGACTATACGGCGGATGGCGGGCAGGCCCTCTTCTTCGGCGTCTGCGCCCCGGATGCGAGGATCGCCATCAGCCCGTTCGAGGTGTTCCGCAGGCAGTTGCGGCTTCTGGGCACCCACTCGCTCAATCGCAACATCCCCGACGCCTTGCAGGCGATCCGGCTCTACGGCCCAGGGATCGAGCGGCTTGTCTCGCATCGCCTGCCGCTTGATGCCGTGGCCGATATTCTCTCCTCCAAGGCGCCGAAGGGCAGCCTGAAGGTCCAGGCGGCGCTCTGAGCGCCGCCTGTTCTTGTTTTACTCGGCGCAGGCCGCAACGTAGTCGTCCACCAGCAGTTCGACAGCTGCGATGGCAAGGCTGCGGGCGTCAGAGGACAGAAGGCCCGCCCGGACATCGGGATAAAGCCGGCCCAGATACTGCGAAACCAGCGTTTCCGGCAGCGGCGTTGCGCCGAGCAGGGTAAAGAGCCTTGAGACGGCCGCCTCCGCTTCCTTGGCCGGCCAGTAGTAGCGGATGCGGTCGCTGTAGGAAAAATGGCGTTGCAGGGCACGCTCGGCGCCCGTGCCGTGATAATAGCGATCCCAATTGCGCGGATCGCCGATCATCACCGCTTCCATGGTCTGCCGCAGCGTCCGATCCCGCGTTCCTGGAAACAGCTCTTCGGCAATGGCGTCCAAGCCATAGAGGGCTTCGCGCAGCACAAAGGTCAGGCCCGGACCGACCTTGAGAATGGCAAAGCCGTCCTGGACCAGCGACCGCAGCGCATCGCGCGTCTGGTAGTCGGTCGAGTGCGCCTCGAATACCAGCCCAGACATCTGGGGCAGGATTGCCGCGAGATCGGCGGCCGCAGCGGGATCGTAATCCACGACATTGTGGTTGCCGAACTCGACGCCCGGCTGGACCACGAGGCCGATGACCCGGTCAAAGGCATCCGTGAGGCCAACTGCGGCAAAGGCCTGCTTGTGGATGTCATAGGTGGTCAGGGCGGCCTCAGGGTCAGTAACCTCCAATCCTTCGATTTCCTCCATGGCACCACCCGGAATGGGAACTTCGGTGCCAATGATATAGACAGGCGCGACTCCACCCTGGGGCCTTGCCTTCTCGGCGGCGGCGGCCAGGCGGGCTGCGCGGCGCGCCGTCTCGGCATCATCGAGCGCCACCGGCTCGCCCGCGCAGCCCATCGAGCAGTCGAGATGCAGTTTGGTGAAGCCTGCCGCCGCATAGGCGCGGATCATGGTTTCCGCCTTGGCCATGGCAGCCTCGGCAGGCTCGGCCTTCCAGGGGTTCGGTCCCAGGTGATCGCCGCCCAGGATCAGCCGTTCCGGATCGAACCCCACGCGCAGGGCGATGTCCTCGACAAAGTTTCGGAATCCGCCCGGGGTCATGCCCGTATAGCCGCCCTCCTGGTTGACCTGGTTGCAGGTCGCCTCGATCAAGAGCGGCAGGGCCGTGGGCGCCGTGCAGCGCATCGCCGCCTCGATGGCCATGGAATTGGCCGTGCAGATCGACGGGATCCCGGAAGGACCGGAACGGCTCCGCCAGTCGGCGATGGACTGTAGAATGTTTCCGCTCATGCCTCGACCCCTTGTTCTGACAGCAGCGCGTCCAGTTCGGCGCGCGTAGAGGTGCCCTCCATCGGGCCCAGTTTCGTGACGGCGCGGGCGCCGGCAGCATTGGCGTAGCGCAGGGCTACGGCGGGGTCGGCACCCGCAAGCCAGAAGCTCAGAAAGGCTCCGCCGAAGCTGTCGCCCGCTCCTGTTGGATCGACCTCGGTGACCGCCAGGGCCGGGGCATCATACCGCACGCCCTTTTCGAAGACGCTTGCGCCTTCGCTGCCACGCTTGATGACCACCGTCTTGACGCCGCGTTCCAGAAGCTCGGCAACCGCCGCTGCCTCGTCCCTGGCCTTTCCAAAGAGAAACACTTCATCCCCCGAGGGCATGAAGAGATCGGTCATCGCCAGAACATGGGCGACATCGTCCGCAAGCCCCGGCGTTCCGAGGATTTCGGCGCGAAGGTTCGGATCAAAGGAGATCGTGCCGCCGCGTGCCTTGATGCGCCGACCGGCTTCAAGGACCATGTCGCGCAGGCCCGGCGCAGTCAGGGCCGTTCCCATGACATGAAGATGATCGCAGTTGTCGATCAGGGCATCGGACGCAGCCGACGGCTGCAGGTTGCCGCAGGCACTGTAGCGGATGTTATAGACGAAGGACCGGCTTCCATCCTCACGGTAGCGGATAAAGGCACTGCCCGTGCTTTCTCCCGGCGCGATCTCGATGCCCGAGACATCGACGCTATCTTCGCGCAGCCGCGCGATGTTCAGTTGCCCGAAGTCGTCATCGCCAACCCGAGACACAATGGCGGCCGGCATCCCGAGCTTGCCCACCTGATCAACGAAAATCGCCGGCGCCCCGGACGGATAGGGGCCAACGAGCGGCTGCACATCGAGAAACCCGTCTCCCCTTGTTGTGGCCACGATCTCGACCAGGATCTCTCCGATGGTCAGAACCTTGCGCATGACGAGCGCCCTCCTCCCTGAATGCGCCCTCAGACGCTGGACGGGGTGTACTCCAAACTTTTACGCGCGTCAACTTTCGAACTGAGATGATGGGTGCTGGTTTGAGCAACCTTTCGCGCGTCGGAAACTATCAGCGGCGGGGTCACAAGAGGATGATGACGCTTGAACCTTTCGCCTAAGCTCACCTGAACCGATCGGATTGCCCATCAAGCTGAGATTCCTTGCTGATAGGCCCGCGGGTGCGGGGGAGCCTGGATAGAACCGGAAGGCCCAGGTGCCGGGGCGGGTCTATCCCGCGGGTGCGGGGGAGCCACAGGGGCGCTGGCCCGTCGGCTGAATAACCGGGGTCTATCCCCGCGGGTGCGGGGGAGCCCGTGGCGGGCAGGGAGTGGATCATGTCGCGGAGGGTCTATCCCCGCGGGTGCGGGGGAGCCTTCAGGAACCCCGGCATGTTCGCGTCGGGATCGGGTCTATCCCCGCGGGTGCGGGGGAGCCTGCTGGAAGATATGGCGGATCAAGCCGGTGCTGGGTCTATCCCCGCGAGTGCGGGGGAGCCCTTGGACAACACCCCCAAGCAGCCCGACGCCGCGGTCTATCCCCGCGGGTGCGGGGGAGCCGGCGCGGTGCTGTGCATCGAATGACTTGATCAGGGTCTATTCCCGCGGGTGCGGGGGAGCCAGGCCCGGCAGCGCGCCCGTCTCGATGATCGCGGGTCTATCCCCGCGGGTGCGGGGGAGCCACCAGCAGGGCCACAGCGCCCCACACGGCGCAGGGTCTATCCCCGCGGGTGCGGGGGAGCCCGTGGTGGCCAAGATCGCCGTGAGCCATCTGAAGGTCTATCCCCGCGGGTGCGGGGGAGCCTTGAAGTTGGACCGCTTCGGGTAGTGAAGTAGGGGTCTATCCCCGCGGGTGCGGGGGAGCCGGTGTGCTGCGGGGGCCTCACAAAAGGAATAGCGGTCTATCCCCGCGGGTGCGGGGGAGCCTCTTGCCAGCATATGACTGATCTGCAACGATTTCAAACAGCATGGCGCGTGCATGATGCAATGTCTACTTTCGTTTTAAGAGCAGAACTCCATCCGCGTCCACGATTTCCTTCGCGGGAACGCCCAAGACCAGGATCCTCAGATTTCCGACGGCCTTTGTGTCGCGCCAGGTCATAACGATGGAGCCGCGCCCCAGGGCCGCCCACCAGTCCTCCAGCACGGACCAGACCCGATCGCGGACCCCCTGGGTCATTTGCGGCGAGACATAGACCCCTGGCGCGATCTCGAGCATGACCGAGGTCAGGAAGCCGCGATAACGGTCCTCGACGTCGCGGGTCACAACCGTGGTCATCTGCCCGGCCATGTCAGTTCCCCTCGATCAGATGCTTTATGCGGTCGATCATGGCGGGGATCGTCTGGTTGCGGGCAAGCGTTTCGCCGGTCAGGCGGCGGGTCACGCGCTCGATGTTCTCGGCCGGGTTGTCCTTGACGCGGCGGGCGGCACGGAAGGCGCAGGGCAGGGCGATCTCGGCGCGGTAAAGGTCGGCGATGTCCAGGACGAAGGACTGGCCCGGATCCTCGTGGATAAAACCCAGTTGCGGGATCGTCGCCGTGGCCGCGACGGCGATCGCGGCGGCGGCCTCGATGGCCGAGGCGGCGTGGTTCAGCGCCTGGTTGGCCCCATCGGCGGACAAGGGATCGGCGCGGTCATAGCGGCGGCCGTGCCAGTCGATCCCGGCGGCCTGGGCGGCAAGGCGATAGCTTTCCTTCATCCGCGCGCCCTCGATCCCGCGCAGCACGTCCAAATCGCGATGGGGCAGAACCTCGCCCAAGCGCATGGCATACATGCGGCGCGCGATCATGATGCGCATCTCGTCATCGGCCCAAAGCCGCGCCTGCAACCGCGCCAGGCCCGAGCGGTCGGGGATCAGGGGCGGCGCGGTGTAAAGGCGGACGCCGTCCTCGCCCACAGCCGCCAGGGCGGTCCGGGCATGAGCCAGCAGCCGCAGCGCGTCATGGCTGACCGTCGAGCCGGGGCCAAGCAGGATCATCGACACCGTCTGCATCGGAATCGCGTAATCGCCGGGGGTCAGCGCGTCGGCCTCGGCCGCGGGGCCTTGCAGGAAGGCCAGCGTGCCGTCGCGTGCCGTCAGGGCGCCGCGCGCCAGGTAAAGCAGGCCGGACCTGTCGGCATGGGGCACCTTGGCGCTGTCCAGTCCCAGCCTGCCCTTGAGCATCTAAGCCTCCATTGGCGGAGTTTGCGGCGCCCGCAGCAGCAGCATCCCGAACCCATAGGCGCAATGCCGCCCGACGCCCCGCGACAGCAGCAGCGCAAACCGATCCGGGTCGGCGATGCGCAGGGTGCCATGAAAGACGGCATCCGGCCCTTCCGACAGGCCGCGACGGAGGCTCTGGCTACGCTGGAAACGGTGAAGAACCGTGCTGTCGCGGACCAGTTCGGCGGCAGGCGCAAGGCGCGCGGCTAGCCAGTCCAAATAAACCTGGTCGCGAAGAACCGGCGCGGCGCTTCGCGCCTGTGCCGCGACAAAGGCGTCGATCTCGGTTCCCTGACGGAAGCCCCTGCCCAGCGGATCACTGTCCGGGGGAACGGCCGAGTTCAGCCTGACGACGGGTCGGACGCGCAGGTCGAAGCCCAGGGTCTGGCCCGCGCGCCACGCCCGCGGCATCGGTTTGTCTTGCAGGCGGGACAGCGGCAGCAGCGCCAATGCCTCGGGCGGGGCGATGGCTTCGGCCGTTTCGCGCAGGGTTTCGGGGGCGACGGCGGAATAGCCGTAAAGACTGCTGCCGCCCTTGCCGGACAGCAGGCGAAAGGGTTGGAAGGCGGACTTGGGAAGCTCGCCGCCGGTCTTTCCGAAGGTCTCGGTCAGCAGGTGGTGCAGGGCGCGGCCTTCGTCATGGCCGCGGCGGTGCATCCAGCCGCGTTCGGCGGCATGGCGCGCCAGGGCGGAAGGGTCCAGTGGCAGGCGCAGCATCCACAGGGTCACGGCAGCCGCCCCTCGGCCACGCGGCGGGTGCCCGCGTGAAGGCCGCTGATCCAGTTGCGCCCGTCCGGCAGATCCTGCCTGCGATGACCGGCGGGGCCTTCGCCCGCAGGCCAGCAGGCGCGCAGGCCGCCGCCGTCCGGCAGGGCGGCGATCAGCGCGTCATGGGCGGTGGCGGCATCGACCGTGCCGGCCAGGATCGGCCGGGTCGGCAGGCAGGGCTTGCGGCCCAGGAACAGCGGTCGCGCCGGATGCAGCAGGGCCTGCCGGATGTCCTCGGTCGCGGGCGAGCCGGGCGCGAGGCGCGCCACCACCACGACATGCGCATCCGCCGCGTAGTCGCGGCGGCGGCGGTGGGGGGCGCCATAGCTTGCGCCGTCGCGGCCTTCCGGTTCGCCCCAGGTCGTCCAGCCGCGATCGGTCTTTTCCAGTTGCGCGTTCTGGATGTCGGTGATGACCACCCCCTCGCGCAGGATGGCCGCGGCGAAGACCAGGCGGTCCTGGATGTCCTGATGGGCCTGCCGGTCGCGCCATTCGAGGCCGAGGGCGTTGGCGAAAAGCCCGGTCAGCATCGAGGCGGCGGGGAAATCCCGCACCGGCCCGACCTGATCAATGGCGACGCCGCCAAAGGCCATCAGCGGCGCCGCCAGTTCCAGCTTCAGCCAGGACGGCATCAGGCGGCGCGCCCTGCGGCCAGTCGCGCGGGCAGGCCGCCTGCCCATTCGGCCAGGTGCCGCAGGGATGCGGGCGCGGCGCCGGGGATCGGGGCGTTGGCAAGGCAAAGGGCATGACGCTCCTCGCCTGTCTCGTAGCAGCGGTCGAAGGCCTCTAGTTGCGTCGAAAGCGCCTGCGCCGCCGGGCCCAGGTGCGGCGGGCAGGGGGTGCGGAACGCCTCGGCCAGTGACCGGGGCTGGCGGTCGCCCGCCTCCAGCAGCACCATCCCGGCGCGGCCATAGGGGGCGGTCGAGCCGAGCTTGGCGCCGGGCGACACCTCGGCGATCAGATAGATCAGATTGTGCAGAACCCGGCCCGCCAGATCGGCATCGCCGCCCAGATTGCCGATCAGCCCCGGAATGTCGACCACGACATAGCCATAGAACAGGCCCGAGGTCAGTTCGGTTTCCTGGATGGTGTCCGCGCCCGGCTCGTCGCCCGACAGGTCGTCCACGGCGGTGAAATAATCGCTCTCGGCCTCCTCCTCGTGGACGGTGAAGGCATGGGCGACATGGACCGGGGCGGTGATGTTCGCCTCGGGGTCCGATGTCACCATGCGCCCGAACAGGGCCGATGTCAGTCCGCCGGGCAGGGTTGCGGCTGCGGTCATCGCCTTCAGGCTCTTGTTCAGGCCCTTGCGCCAGGCTTCGGCCAGCGATTTCGCCGCCTTGGCATCGCCGCCCGCCTCATCGGCCAGGCGCGCGGCCTCGGAGGCCAGCCAGCGCAGTTCGGTTTCGCCGAAGATCAGGGTTTGACGCGACTTCTTCGCCGTGCCCTTGTCGCCGTAAAGCGCCATCTGGAATTCGGGTTCCAGCGCATCCACGACCGCGCCGTCGATCCCGGCATCCCGCAGCGGCTTGATGACCTTCAGCGACACCAGTTCGCGCGACCGGAACGCCGCCTCGGCCCCGTCGATCCGCGCAAGCGCATGGGGATCCTCGGCCAGACGCCAATGCCGCTTGAGGCATTGCGACGAGATCCGGGTCCGCAGCGCACCGCCATAGGGCAGGCGCTTGGCAAGGCCGCTGTCGTCGCGGTTCAGAAGCGCCGCCGCATAGCTTGTCAGCGTGTGGATTTGCAGAAAGCGGGGCGCGGTCATTCGGTCTTCTCCTCGGATGCGGTTCGGGTCGCGCCGTCAAGGCGGCGGAAATAGGCTGAAGCAATGCTTGCGGTGTCGTCGGGGTCCAGCAGGGCCAGCGCGATCTGCGCCACGTCGACGCCCGAGCCGGGCTGAATGCGCGGCGCCAACCTGCGGGCGGCCCGTTCCAGCGCCACGGCGCGGGCCGGGCCGCGCGTCGCCAGAAGCTGCACCAGGCGGCGTTCGCCGACAACGCCGTCCGGGTTGTCGCCCTGCGGCTGCCATGCGGGATCGCCGCCGTCGCACAGCACCCGGCCAAAGGGGCGTGCGGGGTTGTGCAGAAGCGGGCGTCCTTCGGGGGGCGGCTCGCCCTTGGGGGTCAGCAGCGCAAGGATGCGCAGGATCGTCACCCAATTGGCCTGTTCGTCCATCATCACGGGGCTTCGCACCGCGATCCGCCAGAAGGCGGGGGCGGGGTTTGCGGCATCCATGCGCCGCAACTCGGCCATGGCGCCGGTGGACAGGGGGCGCATCGCGCGCGCGGCCGAGATCGAGGCGGCGGCGATGGCGCGCCGCCGGGATTCAGGCAGCATCGTCATCGTGGCGCCCCTCCGTGGTGAAAAGGAAATCGAACCGCGTGCCGCCGCCATGGCCGTGGCCGCGCCTGACCGCGGACTCGAACGCCTGGCGCCCCCGTGCCTCGGCCCGGGGGCGCAGGATCGCGGCGCAGGGCATCCCCGGCAGCGCCAGGTCGAAGGCATCGCGCGCGGCGTGGAACAGTTGGGTCAGGAACCTTCGTCTGGCCGCCTCGCGTTCATCGCCTTGTGCGGCGGAACGATCCCACAGCGCCTCGAAGAACAGGGCGTCGGCGGCGCGGTCGAAGCGGTCGCGCGCGTCGCGGGCGCGGGCGTAGTGGTCCTTGTTCAGCTTGTCGCGGTCCCCGCCTGCCGCGACAAGGGCAAGGCCGTTGCGCAGGGCCTTGTCGAAGATCTCGATCTCCGCGATCTGGTCCTTGGCCAAGGCGCCAAGGTCGGGCTGTCCGAACCGCCGGCGCGCCCAGCCGGGCACCGGCACGATGCGCGACTTGAAGCCTTCGGTCTTCGAGTTTCCCCGGGCAAAGGCTTCGGCCACGATCACGCCCGCCGCGTCGCCTTGGCCCGGATCGGCAAGCGGCGGCCTTTTCCAACCGCCCTCGAACAGCAGTTCGCACAAGCGGGCATAGGTGAAATCCCCGTCGCCCAGAGTCAGGCTGCGTGGGTTGCCGTCCATCGAGACGGGGGCCCAGGGATCGCCCGTGACACCTTTGGCCTCCTTCGCGTCGATGCGGGCGTCCTTCGAGGTCGTGCGCAGCGCCGCCAGCCTGTCACCATCCTGGATCAGCCGGATGCGGCGACAGCTTTCGATGAACCAGGGGTCGAGATCGTGCAGGGCCAGCTTGCGTCCCTCCGGCCAGGGCAGGGTCCAGATCAGCGCCGGGCCGCCCGGTGTGCCATGGACCGTATCCTTGCCTGCCTTTCGCAAGGCCAGCAGGCGCAGCACGTCGCGCCGCCACCAGGCCGAAACGTCCGGCCCGCCGCCCCCCGGCTGCGTCGGCGCAAAGCCCAGCATCGGCCTGCTGGAGGAACCGCCGTTCATCCGCGCAATTCCCTGGTTGCCTGCCCCGCCGTAACCCTCCATCGTTTGCAGCGACACCAGCGCGAACACCCAGTCCTCGGGCGCGGCATGGCGGGCCACGGCCTGCTTCAGGTCGTGGTTCTTCGACGTGATGAGCATGTCGAGCGCGTCCGGCGTCTCGACGCGCGTCCATTTCAGGCCCGGTGGCGCAGCCGGTTGCAGAAAGGCCGCGCGATCGTCAGGGGCGGTCAGCGCCCAGGCCGTCGCATCCCCATCCGTCAGCCGCAGGAGGAGGTCGCGCCACGTCCCCTCGTCATCGGGCGGGGTGTCGGCGGATGCACGCGCCAGGGCAAGGGCGCCAAGCTGCACCAGGAACATGTGCCATGCCGGGCGCTGATGCGGGCGCAGCCTTGGAAAGGCCTCGACCTGATTGCGGGACAGGGCTGCAAGAAGGCCGGGCAGGCTGTAGCGATCTGATTGGGTCGAGACCAGGCAGACGTCAAGCAAGTCCATGATCAACCGATCAAGCGGAAGCTACTGTAATCATTAAACTCGTTCTCGAGATTGCGCCTTGGAGAGCAGCGCTGTCAAGCATTATCGGCGGCTTGCCTCATCAGCCCCGACCGTCCGTAAAACAACGCCACATCGCCCAGGCTGAACCGCAGCCCGCCTTCGACGACCTCTGGCGCGACGGGTGTGTCCGGCACCGCGATGCCGCGCCAATGGGCCGGGATCGTCATCTGCGTGATGTCCGATCCGAAAGGACCGACCGTGCCGGGTGCGAACCGGATCAGCGGACCGGCGGATCCCAGGCGGGTCTGGACGATCTCGTCCTGGCCGGGAAAACGCTTGGGAAAACGCTCGTCTCTGTGCAGAAGACAGTTCCGGGCCTGCCCGCGTTGCGAGATGTCCCGGCCGATGGTCGAGGCCTGGTAACCGGCCCAGGCCGCGCCCCGCCGGGCGATCTCGTCCCTTTGGGCGTCCGGGTGCGTGGCGCTTTCCACCAGTTCCCGGTTCATGGCCGGAATGTGCCAAACGGGATGTGAGGCAATCAGGCCTTCGGTCAGGGAAAGGCAGGCAAGATCGAGATAGATCCCCTGGATCGAGCCGTCCCAGGGTTTCCATGCCCCGAGGCCGTTCACGAAGGCGGGCTTCGTCAGCGGGTCCAGCCCGTCCTCGGGGCACAGCACCAGACAGCGCGGATCTTCGAACCCGGCGGGACGCGGCAGGTCGTGGCGATGCAGGCGGCCAAGCCGTTGCAACAAGACATCGACCGGGCAGAGATCCGTGATCAGATGGTCGGCACAGATGTCCAGCGACTGCTCCAGCGTCTGGCTGCCGATCACGATGACGCCCAAGGGCGCGCGTTCCTTGTCCGGTGTCAGGATCACCTCGACCGCACGATCCAGGACGTGGCGATCCTCGGCGGTAAAGCGGGAATGGTGAAGCGCGGGACCGCCTGCCACCTGCAACAGCAGATCGGACCCGCCCGCCGCGACAACGGCATCAAAGGTCGCGCAGGCGGCCGCCACAGTGTTGCGGACGACAAGCACGCGGGCGCCCTGGCGCGCCGCCGCCATGGCAAGCCGGGCCGCCTCGGACGGGTCCATCGCGGGATGAGCCGTCATCGCGACGGACTTGGCCCTGCCGTCGGCGGGTTCGGTTTCGGGCGTGCCAGCCCCGCGCGACCACAGCGCGGGGTAAGGCGCGGCGATCGCACCGTCGAGAGCCGGCAAGGGAAGCTTCAGAAGCCCGCTGCGTGCCCGGCTGCCCAGCGTAGCGGACATCAGCATCGCGTGGCCCCCTGCGGCCAGGTGACCATCCAGCAGTTCCGCCAGGATTTCGGTCATGTAGGCGTCCGAGCTGTGAACCTCGTCCACCACCAGCAGGCTGCGGCTCAGGGCCGCGCCGCGCAGATGGGCGTGCTTGACCTGCAAGCCGGACAGCAGCGCCTGATCGACGGTGCCCACGGCGACCGCCGCCGCCAGGTAGCGGGTGGCATGTTCCGCCGCCCAGCGGGTGGGCTGCGTTCCCTCGGCGTCGTCCCACCGGGTCTCGAAACCGGGCAGGCGCTGGCCTGTCGCCTCGCCCGACAGAAGCTGGCCGGGGATCGCAAGAACCGCCTCGGGCGCATCGTCGCCGAACAGCCGCTTCATGGCCTCGTTGACGCGGCGGTGCAACTGCCGGGCCGCGGCCCGCGTCGGAACGGCGAAATAGAGACCCGACACCAGCCCCGCCGCGTGCAGCAGGGCAAAGCGCCACAAGGCGGCCTCGGTCTTGCCAGAGCCGGTTTCCGCTTCAAGCAGCACCAGGGCACTGTCCAGGTCGGCCTTGCCCACCAACCGCTGCGCCGCGCGCGGTGCAAAGCGCCCTCCGGCCACGCTGCCGAAGTCGGTTGCCGGCCTTGCTGCGCCAAGATCAAGGCCAATGACGCGAAGGGCGTCCCGCGCGGCCCGGCGCGCCCGTGCCGGGTAATCGGGCCCGGGATCCGCGACGAAATCGAAGAATCGGCGGTCCGACCCGATCCAGTCGGCCAGAGCCGCCAATCCTGCGACCAAGTGAACAAGGGCGGGCGTTTCCGGCAAGAAAGGTCCGTCCTCCAGGGCCGGCCAGGCCATTGTCCAGATCCTCAGGTAGTCGGCGATGGCACCCTTGCGGTCATAGCCTGCGACATCGTCGGTTGCGCCGAATGTCGCGGGCGCTTCGACCGGGCGGCCATGATGGGCAAAGATCGCCATCATCAGTTCCTCCGCGCCCTCGCCCCATGAACCAAGCCTGTCCGCGATGGGGCGCAAGGGATCCGACGTTTCCCGGAATGCTCGGTCCAGGGACAGCACACCGTGGACCGAGTGGTTTACATCCGCCCGGCAGGCAAGCTCGGGCCGGGCCTTGGCCTGGAAGCCGGGTTCCAGCTTGCCCAGATCGTGCAGATAGACAAGCGCCGCCATCCGGGCAAGGTCGCTGCTTGCAAGTGCGCGCCCTGCCGCAAGCTGCAAGTGGCGGGCGATCACGGGCAGTCTGCGCAGAGCCTCGAATACCGCGGCGACATCCATGGAATGCGCTTCCAGGGCGTGAAATTTGCCCGGCCCATCGGCCTTGCCCCAAGCTTTCGGCTTGTGGGAAGTCAAAGCCTCTTTCCCAAAATCCATTTGACCTCATAGGAAATTGGCATCTTCGTAAGACTGCAACACACTTCGACTTTGCTCCGCCATCCGTTCAAGCTTAGCTGTTCAGTCCCGGCATCTGGTGGATCGGGTTCAGGATGAAGCGATCCGGCTCTGAAGTCCACATTTTGCAGATGTATTCGTAGGGTGTGAGACCACCGAGGGTCTTGAGCCGACGCGCGAAGTTGTAGGCTGCCATGAAGTCCGCGAGATGCGTTCGCGGTTGCTCGTGGCTGTCATAATGGAGGCGCTTGACGGTCGCCTCCTTGATCTTGCGGTTCATCCGCTCGACTTGACCATTGGTCCACGGGTGGTCGGGTTTTGTCAGACGATGCTGGATGAGTTGGGGGGTTTTCCGTTGTGATGGCCGATCCGGCGCCGAACCCCTTGCGGGCCTCGGACCCGGTCTCGAAGACGTTCAGATAGACGAATTCCCACCTCGGCGATCGCCACGGCATTTCGATCATCCGGTCGGCCTTCAACACTAACTTCGCCTTGAATTCGGTCGAATAGCGCTTCCGCTTCGTCAGTCGCCAGAGCTTAGCGAATGGTCCGAATTCCTGCGACCACCTCTCACCCAAAATAGGCAAAGAAGGAGATACCGGGCTTGCAGCAGGACATCATCAGCCCAAGCGTCACATCGCGGGTCTGGCGGCCATCGGCCCTCATCATGCCGCCTGGGAGGCGGCGCTTGGTGACGCAGACGCGCAGGCTGTTTTCCGAGGCGTTGGTGTGGAGCGGGATCTCGGGTCGATCCAGCACCTTCAGCAGTTCGCCCTTTCGCCTGTGCAGGCGAGCGAGCAGCTGACCCAGCTCATGATGGTGGGTGAGTTGCCCGAAGATATCGTCGAAACGCTCGGCGAGAGCGGGTCCGTCCGTCAAGGACGGTTTTTCGCTCCCAGAGCGTGAGGGCGCGGGTTATCACGGGCGGAACCATCGGCACGGCCGCCGACGACTGATTGGCCGATAGCGGCATCAAGAACGGGCATTGGCGAGTTTGGCGACGGTTCGGGCAGAGCGATGCCGCGGGTCTGCTTGTCTTTCGAGCGGCATAGACGCGCATGTGCATTGGGAGCTTTGTTGCCAGCTAGTCCACATCTGCATGACTTTCGGGCAAAGTCCCCGAGAGCGCCTCGCACAGCGCCATGAAGCGCGCCGCCACATGCGACAACGCCCGCCGCGCCGGCCATATCAGCGAGATCCGCCGCTCCAGCCGCAGGTCCGCGACGCTCAGGAACATCAACCGCGGATCGTCGAACAGCAGGGCGGCCTTTTGGGGAAGCAGCCCCACCCCCATGCCCGCTCGGATCAGGCAAAGCTGACCGAAGGTCGAGGCGACGCGCAGCGGCCCGTTTTTCAACGCCGGGGGCAGGTCTGGCGCATCGGCCAGCAGGCGGGCCGTGCCTGCGCCTTCGTCCAGATGGATCAGGGTGGCGGGGTCGATCTCGGCCAGCCGGGGCGGGCGGCCCAGCCGGGTCAGGGGATGATCCACGGGAACCACAAGGCCGATGGGATCGCACGCAATCTCGCGCCTCTCCAGCATGGGTGAGGTGCTGGAATAGCCCGCGATCGCCAGGTCAAGCTCGCCATCCGCGACCATTCGCGCCAGATCCTCGGCCGGGCCGTCGTGCAGGCGCACCGCGATCGCCGGATGATCGGCGCAAAAGCGGCGTAGCGCGGGTGCGACCAGATCCCCGATGGTCGAGGGCGAGGCGCCAAGCGCCAGCCGCCCGCGGCCCAGATCGGCGCTTTCCTGCAACCGTTCCAGCGCATGGTCCAACGCCTCCAGCGCGGGGCGCGTGTCCTCCAGGAACTCCAGTCCGGCCTCGGTCAGTTGTGGCGGGCGCATGCGGCGGTCGAACAACGGAACGCCTGCACTTTCCTCGAGCTGGCGGATAGTCTCGGTCAAGGCCGAAGGAACGACGCCCAGCCGGTCGGCGGCGCGGGCAAACGACCCTTCGGCCCGGACGGCATGAATGGCGCGGAGATGACGCAAGTTCAGATTCGTATTATGCGAATTTATCTTCATTACATTCTATTTTTATGAATGTTCGTTTTATGCTTCAACGGGGAAAAGTCCGAAAGGCCCCCATGCTTTACAGCCAACCCAGCCAATCTCTGACCGACGCCCTGCGTGCCGCCGGTTTCCAGGGCGAAATCGAGACGGACCACGCGCTGCGCGCCGCCATGTCCACCGACAATTCGGTTTATCAGATCACCCCCGACCTGATCGCGGCGCCGCGCGATGGACAGGATGTGGTGCGTGCGCTGGCCGTGCTTGAGACCCCCGCATTTGCCGATGTCGCGCTGACGGCACGCGGCGGAGGCACCGGAACGAACGGGCAAAGCCTGAATCGCGGGCTGATCCTGGACATGCGGCGGCACATGAACCGGGTGCTGGAGATCAACGCGACCGAAGGCTGGGCCGAGGTCGAGCCGGGGGTAGTGCTGGACGCGCTGAACGACGCGCTGCGCCCGCATGGCTGGTTCTTTGCGCCGGAAACCTCGACGGCGACGCGATGCACCATCGGCGGCATGGTCTCGACCGATGCATCGGGCAAGGGGTCAAGGATTTATGGCAAGACCTCGGACAATGTCCTGGGATTGGAGATCGCGCGTCCGCAAGGGCTCTTATCAAGCTTTGCGCCTGCGCCGGACTGGGCCACGCCAATGCTGGCCGCGGCCGAGGCTGCCGCGCGGCAGGGGCGGGCCGCTTTCATCGACGCAACCCCTCGCCTCAACCGCCGCTTCACCGGCTATGATCTTGAACGCGCCTGCCCCGAGACGGGCGGTTTCGAATGGTGGCGGCTGTTCCTGGGGGCCGAGGGCACGCTGGGACCGATCAGCCGCATCCGGGTCAAGCTGCGCCGGATCGAGCCCGAAAAGCGCCTGATCGTTGCCGGTTTCGCCAGTTTCCGCGACGCACTGGCTGCGGCGACCCCGCTTCTGGCCGACAATCCGACTGCGATCGAGGTGATGGACGAATGGGTCCAGCGCATTGCGCAGGACGCGGGCATTCTGGACCGCCTGCCCGAAAGCCTGCGCCCCGAAGGCCCGGTTGCCTATGTCTTCATCGAGTTCAACGGCCATGACGCCGCCGAGATGCAGGCCCGCGTCACCACCTGCTTGGAGCGGCTGCGCAGCCTTCCAGGCCAGATCGCCCTGCATCAGGCCCGCGACCTCGCAGAAATCCGCGAGCTTTGGGCAATCCGTTCAGCCGGGGTGGGGCTTCTGGGCAAGGTGGACGGTCCCGCGCGGCCCATCGCCTTCGTCGAGGATTGCGTGGTTCCGCCCGAAAATCTGCCGGCTTTCGTCGATGATTTCCTGCGCGTGCTGAAGGACAACGGGTTGGGCTTCGGCATCTATGGCCATGTGGATGTCGGCTGCTTGCATATCCGCCCGGCACTGAACATCGACGAAACAACCGACCGGGCAAAGTTGGTCGCGGTTTCGGACACGGTTTTCGCGCTGACGCGGAAACACGGCGGCATCTTCTGGGGCGAACATGGCAAGGGGGTC
This sequence comes from Paracoccus angustae, assembly GCF_042648745.1. NCBI lineage: Bacteria > Pseudomonadati > Pseudomonadota > Alphaproteobacteria > Rhodobacterales > Paracoccaceae > Paracoccus > Paracoccus angustae. The sequence goes on along the minus strand of NZ_JBHRXY010000018.1, from coordinate 37,530 downwards.
AGGGGCGCCTATCTGCCTGAATGGATCGGACCCAGGGCCTATGCCGCGCTGCAATCCGTCAAGCGCGCCTTTGATCCCGCCGAGCGGTTCAACCCCGGCAAGCTGGTCACGCTGGACCGCCCGCTTATGGGGATTGCGACGACTCCCTTCCGGCCCTTCAACGCTAAGCCAGGCGATGCGCTGGAAAAGGCTTTCCGCTGCAACGGGAACGCGCAATGCCTCAGCTATCAGGCGGCGGTGCCGATGTGTCCCTCGTTCAAGGCGACGGGCGATCTGCGCCATTCGCCAAAAGGACGGGCCGACGCACTGCGGGCCTGGAAGGTCGCCCGCGATGCTGGCAGGCCCGCGCCCGAGCGCGACCTGATGGCCGCGCTGGACACCTGCCTTGGCTGCAAGGCCTGCGCGTCCAGTTGCCCGGTGCAAGTCGACATTCCCTGGATGCGGGCGGCGTTCTATGCCGATCACTACAGCCGTAATGCGCGGCCGCTGTCCGACAGGCTCGTGCTGGCGGCAGAGCGGCTCAGCCCGCTGGCCGTCACCCTGGCCCCGCTGCTGCGACCTGCCTGGCCGCTGGCACGGCGGCTGGCCGGGCGCGCGCTGAAAAGCGTCGACCTGCCCGTCCATATGGCCCACCCGGTCGCTGCCGCGCATCGCGTGCGGCTGGCCGATCTCGACCGGCCGCAGCCCAGGAACGCGGTGCTGCTGTGGCAGGACTGGTTCACCGCCCTGTTCGACGCCGAGGTCGCGCAGGATGCCATCATGGGCTTCAGCGCCCTTGGCTATCACCCGCTGCTGGTCGCGATGCGGCCCGCTGGCAAGGCTGCGCAGAACATGGGTGCCGAGGCCGCTTTCCGGCGCATGGCCGGGCAGCTGGCCGAAGCTTTGCAAAAAGGGGCGGCGACTGGAGCGCCAATGGTTGGACTGGATCCGGCCTTCGTCATGCTGCTGCGCCAGGACTATCCGACGGCTGGGCTGACGCCGGCCCGCGTAATGCTGGCGCAAGAATTCCTGGCAGCCGAGATTGCGTCGGGGCGGCGTTTCCCGCAAGTGTCGGTGCAGGCAAAGACCGCGCCGCGGATCCTGTCGCATTGCACCGAACAGACCGCGCTGCCGAACGCGGGCGCGCTTTGGGCGCAGGTCTTTGCGGCCATCGGGCTGAAGGCCGCGCCGGCCGCCTCGGGCTGCTGCGGCATGGCGGGGCTTTTCGGGCATCAGGAACGCCATCAGACCATGTCGCGCAAACTTTACGATATGTCATGGCGCGATCATGTCGAGGGAAAGGCGCCGGTCCTTGCCACCGGGTTTTCCTGCCGCTGCCAGGCCGAGCGGTTCAGCGGCAAGGCCCTGCGCCATCCGCTGGGGTTTATTGCCGATACGCTGCGCGGATAACGGGGTGGATGCGCGGGCATTCCGGCCAGTCTGCGCTTTTCGTCACCGATCCATTCGGCTTGAAAGCGGGAACAAAGTCTTTGCTGGCTTCTGCCGCCTGTCGCACTCTGGCGGTGCGCAGGCTGATCCGCGCCATCGACGGGGTCGAGGCGCGCTTTGCCTGCAAAGTCGCATGACGGCTGCGACCTGACCGGCACCTAATCGCGGACGTGGGCCAGAAGCCCCGCGCCGCCCCCTTCGATGTCAATGTTCAACGCTTCATAGGCGCCTTCGGGATCCTTGCCGCGGATCGCCTTGACGATGCGTAGATGAGGGTGCGGTTCCCAGTCCGGCGGCAAGCCTGCATCGTAGAGATGCGACAACAGCGGCCCGCAGCGGACCCACAGGTTCGACACCACCTCATAGGTCACGGGCAGGCCGGCGATCTCGCACAGTTTCAGATGGAACTTGGTGTTCAGACCAATGGCGCGGGAAAAGTCGCCCTTATCCTGGGCAGCGCCAAGATCGACATGGATCTGTTCCAGCGCGTCAACCGCCTCGGGCGAGGCGGCGAGGGCGGCCTGACGTGCGGCATTGCCTTCCAGGAAGCCGCGGATCTTGCGAACTTCGATCAATGTTGCGCGCGTCAGATGCGGAACCGAGATCCGGCCGCGCCCGTCCATCTCCAGCGCATGTTCCGTGACCAGGCGCAGCAGGGCCTCTCTCATGGGGGTCGCGCTGATCCCAAAGCTTTTCGAGATCGGCCGCAGGGGCAGTTCGTCCCCCGGCTTCATCCGGCCCTCCATCAGGGCCTCGCGCAGGCTGGTATAGGCAAGCTCGCTCAGGCTTTGCCTTTGAATGGGTCTTATCCACTCGCTTCCTGTTGGTTCCAAATTTCCCTCTGCTCTGTTCCCGCCCACGAGGCGAATTGCAATTGACTTATCGTTATAACATGTGACTTATAACGCTAGATGGTGGTGCAAGCTAGCTGTGAGGAGGCAGCTGCACCAATGGAGGAATACATGCTTGCGCTGCGCAAAAACATACCCGGCCCTGGTGCCGAGCTGGTCAGGGTTGACCTGCAAGAACCGCTCGCCTTGGGCGAAATCCGGGTGGATGTGCGCGCGGTCGGGATTTGTGGAAGCGATCTGCATGCCCATGCCTGGGATCCGTCCTATGGTTTCATGGCGCCCTTTCTGCCCCTGACGCTGGGGCATGAATTTTCGGGAATCGTCGCTGCCGTTGCCCCTGATGTTACCGAAGTTTCCGTGGGGGACAGCATTGTCTGCTGGCCCACGGTGACCTGCGGCACATGTGCCGCCTGTAGTGCAGGGCGTCCGGGCGGATGCGAGGGACGCCGCATCATTGGCCTGCACCGTGACGGGGGCTTTGCCGACAGCGTGCGGATGCCGGCGGCGAACGCGCTGCCGCTGCCTGCGGGCCTGCCGCTGGACGTGGCGGCATTGACCGAACCGTTGGCGGTTTCGATAAACGCGGTCAACGTGGCAGGGGTGGCGGCAGGCGACCGGGTGGTCGTTCTTGGCCCCGGGCCCATCGGCATGGGGATTGCGCTGGTTGCCCATGCCCGCGGCGCCGATGTGCTGCTGGCGGGATTTCGCGACGATGCGCGGCTGGCGCTGGCCCATGACATGGGCATTCCGGCGGTTGCCGATCTGGCGCAGGTCACGCTGGCCGAGGCCGTGCAGGACTACTTCAACGTCGCGCCGGATGTCGTTATCGAGGCGACGGGGCGTCCGCCCAGCGTGGCCGAAGGGCTTGCAGTCCTGCGCCCAGGGGGCGTGCTGGCCGTTGTGGGTATCCATGCCGAACCGCTGTCGCTGGATCTCAACCAGCTTGTGCGTGGCAAAAAACAGCTGCGCGGCGCGCATGATTCGACCTCGCAGGGCTTTGCCGAGGCGATCGAGCGGCTGGCCGCGGACCCCGGGCTTTATGCCCGCATGATTACCCACCGGCTGCCGCTGGCGCAGGCCGAGGATGGGTTCGCGCTGGCCCGAAAGGGCGCGGCGCTGAAGGTGATGCTTTTTCCTGGGGGAGGTTAAGGAAAATGTCTGAATCCGGGACTTTGTCCGTCATTGCGCCCCGCGCAGGCGGTCCCGAGGTGCTTGAACTGGTGCGCCGCGAACTGTCCGCGCTCGAGCCGGGCGAGATGCGCGTTCGCGTCCACGCGGCCGGGGTGAACCGCCCCGACGCCATGCAGCGCGCTGGAAACTATCCGCCGCCCCCCGGCGTGACCGATGTGCTGGGGCTGGAACTGGCGGGCGAGGTGGTCGAGACCGCCCCGGACGTGACCCGCTTTCGGCCCGGCGACCGCGTGATGGCGCTGGTTGCGGGCGGCGCCTATGCCGAGGAGGCCGTGGTCCAGGCCGATGTCTGCATTCCCGTTCCGGCTGGCCTGTCCATGATCGAGGCCGCCGGCATCCCCGAGACCTACTTCACCGTCTGGAGCAACCTGTTCCAGCGCGCCAACCTGAAGGCGGGCGAAACCGTGCTGCTGCATGGCGGCACCTCGGGCATCGGCGTCACCGCGACGCTGCTGGCCCGCGCCATCGGCGCACGGATGATCACCACCTGCGGCTCGGACGAGAAATGCGCAGCCTCAGTCGCACTTGGCGCGTCGGCCTCGATCAACTACCGCACGCAGGATTTCGTGGCCAAGGGCCGTGCCCTCACCGATGGCTGCGGCCCCGAGGTCATCGTGGACATGGTCGGCGGCAGCTATATGCAGCGCAACCTTGAATTGGTGGCCGAGGACGGCCGCATCGCACAGATCGCATTCCAGCAGGGCGCGCGCGCGGACATGGACATGGGTCCCTTGCTGTTCAAGCGGCTGACGCTGACCGGTTCGACTCTGCGGGCGCGGCCGATCCCGATGAAAGCCGCGCTGGCCCGCGCCGTCGAGGCCGAGGTCGTCCCGCTTATCATGGAAAAGGGCGCCCGCCCGGTCATCGATTCCGTCTTTGACCTGACCGAAGTGCAAGCCGCGCACGCCCATCTCGAAGCGTCGGCGCATACCGGCAAGATCATCCTGAAAACCGCCGCCTGTATTGAGGACTAAGACAATGAAGGACGCATCACATCGTTCAAACCGCAGCGGCGCCCATCTGTTGGCAGAAGCGCTGGAGCGCCATGGCGTGACGCAGGTTTTCGGCCAGTCGATCCCCTCGGCCTTCTTCCTGGCCGCGCCGGACTACGGCATCCGCCAGGTCGGCTACCGGACCGAGAACGGCGGCGCGGCCATGGCCGACGCCTTTGCCCGTGTCTCGGGCCAGGTGGCGGTCGTCACCGCGCAGAACGGCCCTGCGGCAACGCTGCTGGTGCCGGGCCTGGCCGAGGCACTGAAAGCCTCGATCCCTGTTGTCGCCATCGTTCAGGATGTCAGCCGCCTGCACACTGACAAGAACGCCTTTCAGGAACTGGACCACCTGGCCCTGTTCAGCGGCGTGGCGAAATGGGTGCGCCGGGTAACCGAGATCTCGCGGATCGAAGATTACGTCGACCTGGCCTTCGCTGCCGCCGCGACGGGGCGTGCGGGTCCGGCCGTGCTGCTGGTGCCGCTGGATATCCTGGACGAACTGAGCGAGGGGGTGAACAAGACGCCGCGTCAGGCATCGCTGGGCCGCTATCCGCTGGATCCGGTTGCACCCGATCCCGCCCGCGTGGCCGAGGCCGCAAGCCTGCTGGCCGGGGCCGCGCGCCCGCTGGTTATCGCCGGTGGCGGCGTTCACAGCGCGCGCGCCTATGCCGCCTTGGCGGAATTGCAGGAGCTGGGTTTCCCGATTGCGACCACGGTCATGGGCAAAGGCTCGGTGGATGAAACCCATCCGCTGACGCTGGGCATCGCAGGCTACTTCATGGGCCTCGGCGCCCGCGCGGCCGAGCTGTCGCCCATGGTGCGCGAGGCCGACGTGGTCCTGCTGGTCGGCAACCGAACCAATCAGAACGGCACCGACAGCTGGAAGCTCTACCCGGAAGGCGCGCGCTATATCCAACTGGATATCGACGGCAACGAGGTTGGCCGCAACTATGAGGCGCTGCGCCTTGTGGGCGACGCGCGGCTTGGACTCGAGGCGCTGGTGGCGGCGTTGAAGGGCGCCGATCTGTCAGCGCGGGCCACTGCCCGTCCGGGCGTCGAGGCGCAGATCGCCGAAGGGCTGGCCCGGGGTGCAGCCGTGCGTGACGAACGCCGCCTGTCGGATGCAAGCCCACTGCGCCCCGAGCGGGTCGTGGCCGAGATCGACAGGTTGATCCCTTCCGATGCAATTGTGGTGGCGGACGCGTCCTACTCCTCAATCTGGGTGGCCGACGGCATCACCATCCGCAAGGCAGGCCAGCGCGTGCTGACGCCCCGCGGCCTGGCGGGTCTGGGTTGGGGCTTGCCCTACGCCTTGGGCGCCAAGGCCGCGCAACCTGACGCCCCGGTCATCTGCCTGACCGGCGACGGTGGCTTTGCCCATGTCTGGGGCGAAATTGAGACCTCGAAGCGGATGAACCTGCCGGTCGTGGTCGTGGTGCTGAACAACCAGATCCTCGGCTATCAGAAACATGCCGAGCTGACGCTGTTCGGTGCCTATACCGATGTGGTGCATTTCCAGCCTGTCGATCACGCGGCGATCGCCCATGCCTGCGGGGTTGAGGGCATCCGTATCGACAACCCGGCCGATCTTCCGGCCGCGCTGGAAAAGGCGCTTTCGTCCAATGTCTTGACCGTCATCGACGTCGTGACCGACGAGCGCGCCTATCCGCCTGTCACCAGCTTCACCGGCAAACAGGCGCTGGACTACTGAATCACCAGGGAGAGAGTAAATGAAACTGACGAAATTTCTGATGAGCGCGGCCGTGGGTCTTGCCCTTGCCTCGCCCTCTTTCGCCGATGTCAAATTCGGCTCGCTTTACCCGATCAGCGGCCCCCTGGCCCTGCTGGGCGAGGAAAGCGCACGTGGTCTGGAACTGGCCGTGGAGGAAATCAATGCTGCCGGGGGCGTCCAAGGTGAGCAGGTTGTGCTTGAGCGCGGCGACGCTGTGGACAACAACCAAGCGACCGGCGAAGCGCGTCGCCTGATCTCTCTAGTCGGCGTGAAGGCAGTCTTCGGCACCTATTCCTCGGCCCGTGCCATCGCAGCCTCGCAGGTCAGCGAACTGGCTGGGGTGCCCTATTTCGAGCTGGGCGCGGTCGCCGACGAGGTGACGGGCCGTGGGCTGACCTACCTGTTCCGCACCAACCCGACGGCGGCGAACATGGGCAAGGACTCAATCGAGATGCTGACCAACGCCATCGCCCCCGGCCTTGGCAAGGATCCGAAGGATCTGAAGATCGGCATCATCTATGAAGACTCGTCCTACGGCACTTCGGTCGCCGGTCACCAGGATACGCACGCCAAGGCCGCTGGCCTGAACGTAGTGTTGAAGTCGGGCTATCCGGCAAACACCGTCGATATGTCCTCGCTGGTGCTGGAACTGCGCGAACAGGGCGTCGATGTGGTCCTGCAAACCTCCTACCAGAACGACTCGGTCCTGTTCCTGCAGCAGGCGAACGAGGCGGGCTACAAGCCGCTGGCGATCATCGGCGGCGGCGGCGGCTACTCGATGCAGCCGACGGCCGATGCGGTGGGCCATGACGTGATCGAAGGCGTTTATGACGTGGACTTCACCCAGTTCGCGGTAAAGGAGGACGCAACCCCGGGCCTTGACAAGTTCGTCGAAGCCTACAAGGCGAAGTACGGGACCGAGCCGCGGTCGGGCCATTCGCTGAACAACTATGTCGGCGCAAAGGCCGTGCTCGAAGCGCTGGACAAGGGCGAGGGCTTCGAGCCCGATCAGATCGTCGCCGCCGTCAAGGCCATCGACGTGGCCGACGGCACAACCGCCGCAGGATACGGCATCAAGTTCGACGAAACCAACCAGAACGAACGGGCCAGCATGATGGGCATGCAGTGGCAGGACGGCAAGCTGGTCACAGTCTACCCCGAAAGCGCAGCGGTCGCAGAAATGCGCTTTGCCGAATGATTAACCCGGGGCGGCCTTGCCAGCCGCCCTCCTTTCCGGGGAAAGCCTGCAATGACGACCTTTCTACAAGTCCTTTTGAACGGCCTCATGCTTGGTGGGCTGTTCGCGATTGTCGCCATCGGCCTGACGCTGATTTTCGGCATTGTCAAAGTGGTGAACTTCGCCCACGGCGAGTTTCTGATGGCGGGCATGTTCGTGACATGGCTGATCACCACTCGGCTAGGGCTTCATCCCTATGCATCCGTCATCATCGTCGTCCCGATGATGTTTCTTCTGGGTGCCCTGACCCAGAGGGTGCTGATCCAGCCCCTGATGTCAGCCGAGGACGATCATGTCCAGATCTTCGCGACCGTCGGCCTTTCAACGGCGATGATCAACCTTGCCCTGCTGATCTTCGGCGCGGATATCGCCAACACGCCGAACTTCAACCTGCGCACTCCTATCGAGATCGGCCCCGTCCGCGTCCTGACAGGTCAGCTTTATATCTTCATTGCCGCCATCATCCTGGTCATCGCACTGCAATTGTTCCTAAAGAACAGCCAGACCGGCCGTGCTATCCGCGCCGTGGCACAGCACCGCGTCGCAGCCGAGCTGATGGGCGTCAACGTGCCGCGCATCTATATCCTCAGCTTCGGCCTCGGAGCAGCTTGCGTGGGCCTAGCCGCAGTGCTGATCGCGCCGCTTTACCCGACCTCGTCCAATATCGGGACGTATTTCGTGCTGACCGCCTTTGTCGTTGTGGTCCTGGGCGGGCTCGGCTCGATCCCGGGGGCGTTCTTCGGCGCGCTGGTCATCGGCCTCGTGGATTCGCTTTCTGGCTTCTACATCGGCTCGGACCTGCGCGAGGCCGTGGTTTTCGGCATCTTCCTTCTCATCCTCATCCTGAAGCCTTCCGGTCTGTTCGGCAAGCGGATGACCCTTTCGCATCTGTCCTGAGGAAACGACATGAGCATCAGCGACATCCACAGCCAGACCGGCAGTAATACTCGCAGCATCGGCTGGCCGCAGGTCGCCTTCGGGGTGCTTTTGGCCTCGCTTCTTCTGATCCCGCTGGGCATCGACAACGCCTTCGTGTCGCATGTCTTCATCACCATCTGCCTGTTCGCCGCGCTGTCGACGGCCTGGAACATCGTCGGCGGCTTTGCCGGCCAGCTGTCGCTGGGCCATGCGGTGTTCTATGGCATCGGCGGCTATGCCGGGGTGATCCTGTTCAACCTGGGCGTCACCCCCTGGATCGGCATGTTCGTCGGCGCGGCGGTTGCAGCCGTGGTCGGCATGGTGATTTCCTATCCCTGTTTCCGGCTGAAGGGACCGTTCTATACGCTGGCCTCGATCGCCTTTCTCGAGGTGATCCGCGTCCTTTCGCTGCACTTCAAGGACATGACCGGCGGCGCCACGGGCATGATGATCGACCTGCGTCTGGGCTGGACCTGGATGGTCTTCCGCGAACGCTGGCCGTCGCTGCTGATCGTTTTCGGCATGCTGCTGGTCACGCTGGCCGTGGCTTGGGCAATCCGCCGCTCGCGGCTTGGCTTCTATCTGGTCGCGACGCGCGAACGGGAATCGGCGGCCCGCGCGGCGGGCGTGCGGACCGTGCGCGTCCGGCTGATCGCGGTGGCGATTTCCTCGGCGCTTTGTGCGATGCTGGGCACGTTCCATGCGATGTATCTGACCTTCATCGAGCCTGCGGCGATGTTCTCGCTGGCCTTCTCGATCCAGATCGCGATGTTTGCGCTGATCGGCGGCATTGGCACGGTGGCGGGTCCGCTGCTGGGTGCGGCGCTGCTGGTGCCGATTACCGAGTGGGCGCGCGCCTCGCTGGGGGCATCCGCGCTTGGCCTGCACGGGTTTGTCTACGGGATCGTGCTGATCGTCTTTGTGCTGTTCATGCCGAACGGGATCATGGGTGCCATCAAGCGTTTCACCCGCAACGACGGAAAAGCCGCCGACGAGCCGACCCCGACCGAGACCGGCCCGATCATCGCCCCTGCCAATGCCGTCGCAGCCCCCGACCCCGACCGTCCCGGCATCGGCCAAGACATCCTGAAGGTCGAGAACCTGAACAAGCATTTCGGCGGCCTCCACGTCACCCGCAATGTGAACTTCACGCTGCGCGAAGGCGAGGTGCTGGGCCTGATCGGCCCGAACGGCGCGGGCAAGACGACGCTCTTCAACATGATCTCGGGCTTTCTTGCACCTGACGAAGGCAAGGTCGGCCTGCGCGGCGCCGACGGCCAGTTCCATCAGCCCACCAACCCCGCGGATTTCGCGGCACTGGGCATGGGCCGGACCTTCCAGATCGTTCAGCCCTTCGCGGCCATGACGGTCGAGGAAAACATCATGGTCGGTGCCTTCTATCGCCACCACGACGAAAAGGACGCGCGCGAGGCCGCTCGCGAAACCGCGTGGCGTATGGGCCTTGGACCGCTGTTGAACGCAGAGGCCCGCGGGCTGACCATCGGCGGCCTCAAGCGGCTGGAGGTGGCGCGCGTCATGGCGATGCAGCCGCGCGTGCTGCTGCTGGACGAAGTGATGGCCGGGATCAACCAGACGGACGTGCGCCGTGCCATCGACCTGATGCTGTCGATCCGCGACGCGGGCGTTTCGATCATTGCCATCGAGCACGTCATGCAGGCGGTCATGTCGCTGTCGGACCGCGTCATCGTGCTGGCCTCGGGCGAGGTGATCGCCGAGGGCCGTCCACAGGATGTCGTGCGCGATCCCCACGTTGTCGAAGCCTATCTTGGCAAGGAGTTTGCGCATGCTCACGCTTGAGAACATCGATGCGGGCTATGGTCCGACCACGATCCTTCAAGACGTCAGCCTTGAGGTAAAAGAGGGTGAAATCGTCACCATCGTCGGCGCCAACGGCGCCGGCAAGACGACCACGCTGCGCACCATCGTCGGCCAGATCAAGCCCCGGGCGGGCAAGATCAGCTTCCTTGGCGAGGACATTACCCGCTTGCCGGGCCACGAGGTCGTGGACCGGGGCATTATCCTGGTCCCCGAGGGGCGGCAGCTATTCCCCGACATGACCGTGCGGGAAAACCTGCAAATGGGCACCTATCGCAAGGCCGCCCGCGAGCATCAGGAACAGCGGCTGGAAGAGGTGCTGGCCCTTTTTCCGCGCGTCCGCGAACGCCTTGACCAGAACGCCTCCTCTCTCTCCGGGGGCGAACAGCAGATGGTGGCGATCGCGCGCGGCATGATGGCCAAGCCCCGCATTCTGATGTTCGACGAGCCTTCGCTGGGCCTTGCGCCGATCATCGTGTCGCAGGTCTTCGACGTGGTGCGCCAGATCGCGGCCACCGGCACGACCGTGCTGATCGTCGAACAGAACGTCTTCACCACGCTGAAGGTCGCAAACCGGGGCTATGTGCTTGAAAACGGGCAGGTCGTTCTGGCCGATAGTTCCGAGGCATTGCTGAAGAACGACCATGTCCGCCGCGCCTATCTGGGAATTTGATCCATGGAACTGACCGAAATCACCCCCGAGCCGATCCGTTTCCGCCCGTCGCATCAAGGCCGCAACGTCCTGGTCACCGGCGCTGCACGGGGCATCGGACAGGCCATTGCCCAGGCCTTCGTGGAACGCGGCGCGACCGTCGGCATCTGCGACCTGAACCCCGATGACGTGGCCGCCACCTGCGAGGCACTGAACGCGCTTGGTCATGGCCGCGCCGTTCCGGTGGCCTGCGACGTGTCGGATTACGACGCGCTGGTCGCTGCGGTTGCCGAGACCGGGCTTGAATTCGACACCGTCATCAACAACGCGGGCATCTCGCCCAAGCATGACGGCGTCGCGCACAAGGTCTGGCAGATGGCCCCCGAGGAATGGCGCCGCGTGGTTGACGTTAACCTGACCGGCAGCTTCAACACCGTCCGCGCGCTGGCGCCCGGCATGATTGCCGCGCGCCGGGGCTGGATCGTCAACACCTCGTCGGTGGCGGGCAAGACCTATTCGCCCATCGTCGCCTGTCATTACGCGGCGACGAAATCGGCGATCATCGGGTTCACCAAGCATCTGGCGGCGGAGCTTGGCCCCCATGCAATCCGGGTGAACGCCCTGGCGCCCGGCCGCATCGCGACCCCCATGGTCGCCGGGGTCGCGCCCGAGGTGAACGCCGAGCAGGTCAAGCTGACGCCCATGGCCCGCCTTGGCGAGCCAGCAGAGGTGGCGGATGTCGCGCTGTGGCTGACCTCGACCGAATCCAGCTTCGTGACCGGCCAGACCATTGACGTGGCTGGCGGTCTCTACATGACCTGAGGTCACGATGATTACCGGAAATACCAGGCTTTACGGCATTGTCGCCAACCCCATCGCGCATGTGAAGACCCCGGAGGAGATGAACAGTCTCTTTGCCTCGATCAGCCATGACGGGGTGCTGGTGCCATTCCATGTGCTGCCCCGGAACCTATCGCAATTCATAACCATGTTGCGGGGTCTGGAGAATTTTGGCGGGCTGATCGTCACCGTTCCGCACAAGACCGATGTGCTGGCGCTGTGCGACGAAACCGTCGGCGATGCGGCGGCCATCGGCGCGGTTAACGCAATCCGCCGCGATCCCGACGGGCGGCTGATCGGGGCGATGCTGGACGGCAAGGGCTTTGTCAGCGGGCTCGAGGTGAACGGGATCGATGTCGCGGGCATGGATGTCTGTCTTCTTGGCGCGGGCGGAGCAGGGGCGGCGATCGCCTTCGCCCTTGCCGAAGCCGGGGTGACACGCCTGACCATCGTCAACCGCTCGCAGGACAAGGCCCGCGATCTTGCGGATCGGGTGATGGCCAAATACCCGTCGGTCAACGTGGCCCCCGGCGCGCCCGAAACCGCGCGCCGCGACCTGATCGTCAATGCAACCTCGCTGGGGCTTCGCGCCGATGACGCGCTGCCCCTGTCGGACCTGGCTTTCCATGGCAACCAGATCGTCGCCGAAGCGATCATGGAGCCCGAGGTCACACCTCTTTTGGCGGCGGCGCGCGAGGCAGGCGCAAGGATCCATTTCGGCCGCCCCATGCTGCGCCAGCAGATCCGCCTCATGGCCCGGCACATGGGCGTGACGGCTGTTCCCGACGCATAAGACAAGGCCACGGAGTCAAGAAGATGGCAAACGCCCTGCCGCCGGATGCGCGGTTCGATTTCATCATCGTCGGCGGCGGGACGGCCGGCTGCATCCTTGCCGAGGCCCTGTCCCGGTCGGGCCGCAACAAGGTGCTGCTCTGCGAAGCAGGGGGCGAGGCGCGTTCTCCGTGGATCCGCATTCCGGCAGGGTTCTACAAGCTGCTAGTGAACAAGCGCTACAACTGGGGTTTCTGGAGCATCGAGGAAGCTGCGACGAACCACCGCCGCATCGCCATTCCGCGCGGCAAGGGGTTGGGCGGATCGACGCTGATCAACGGGATGATCTATGTCCGTGGCCAGCCGCAGGATTACGACCTGTGGCAGGAACGTGGCGCGACCGGCTGGAACTGGCAGAGCGTGCTGCCCTACTTCAAGGCAATCGAGCGTTGGGACAAGCCCGACCCCGATGGCTTGCGCGGCCGTGACGGCCCCTTGCCCATCAACGAGGTGGTGGAACAGAACGAAATCGGCCGTGCCTTCATCGCGGCGGCCAAGGCGCAGGGTCAGGTCTTCAACCCCGATTACAACGGAAAAAGCCAGGAAGGCGTCGGCTGGTATCAGGTGAACCAGGCGGACGGAGAACGCTATTCCGCCGACCGCTCCTGGCTCGCCCCCGCCCGCAAGCGGCCGAACCTGACCGTGCTGACCGGCGCGCGGGCGACCCGCCTTCTGCTGGAAGGCAGGCAGGCCACAGGCGTCGCGCTGACCCACAAGGGCCAGAGCCATCAGGTTCGCGCGGGCGAGGTGCTTTTGGCCGCAGGTTCGATCCAGACACCGCACCTGCTGGAGCTTGCCGGGATCGGTGATCCGGCGCGGCTGGCGGCGGTGGGCATCCAGCCTGTTCATGCGCTGCCCGGCGTGGGAGAGAACTATCTTGACCATTTCTGCACGCGGATGAACTGGCGCGTTTCGCAGCCCGTCACCCTGAACGAACTGACGCGCGGACCCCGTCTGGTGGGGGAGGTGCTGAAATATGCGCTGAAGCGGCGTGGCGTGCTGACCTATGGCACCGGCCTTGCCCATGGCTTCCTGCGCTCGCGCGAGGATCTGGACCGACCGGACGTGCAGTTCTTCTTCATGCACGCAAGCTATGCCAATGCGGCAGAACGCAAGCTGGACAGGTTCCCCGGCATGACCCTGGGCGTGACGCAGCTGCGCCCGCAGTCGCGTGGCTCGATCCACGCGGTGTCCCCCGACCTGAACGTCCAGCCGGCCATCGTGCCGAACTTCCTGGATCACGAGGAAGACCGCCGCGCGATGGTGGACGGCATGAAGCTGGCGCGCCGGATCATTGAGCAGGCCCCGATGGATGCCTTCCGCGTGGCCGAGATGAGCCCCGGACCGGACTGCAAGACTGATGCCGACTGGCTGGAATTCGCCCGGGCGAATGGCCAGACCATCTATCATGCTGCGGGAACCTGCCGCATGGGCACCGATCCGATGGCGGTGGTCGATCCCGAATTGCGCGTGCACGGGATCGCAGGCCTGCGGGTGATCGACGCCTCGGTCATGCCCGAGATGGTTTCGGGCAATACACAGGCGGCAGTGATGATGCTGGCTGCCAAGGGAGCCGATCTGGTTCTGGAAGGCAACCGCCAGGCGCGCTGATCGCCGCCGAATGAATGCAGGAGAAGCTGATGTATCCCAACCTAACCCTTATTGTCGGCGGCGATGAACGCAGCGAAGGCTCGGCCGGAACCTTGCGCCTGACCGATCCCTCGGACGGCAGCGAACTGACCATTGCGCCACGCGCCGGCCGTGCCGAGGCACTTGAAGCTGCTCGCGCCGCAGAACAGGGCGCGGCCGAATGGGCGGCGCTTTCGGCACTTGAGCGGTCAAAGATCATGCGCCGCGCTGCCGACATCATGCGTGCGCAGGCAGATGACGCCGCCCGCGTCATGTCGATGGAGCAGGGCAAGCCCCTGGCCGAGGCACGCGGCGAATGGCTGGGTTCGGCCGATCTGCTGGACTGGTTCGCCGAGGAAGGCCGCCGTGTCTATGGACGCATCGTTCCCTCGCGTGCGCCGAACATCCAGATCCAGGTGCTGAAGCACCCCGTCGGGCCGGTCGCCGCATTCACCCCGTGGAACTTCCCCGCATGGAACACCATGCAGAAAGTCGCCCCCGCGCTTGGCGCAGGCTGCCCGGTGGTCATCAAGCCCGCCTCGGACACGCCCGGCACCGCTTGGCTGATCGGCAAGGCGCTGCTGCAAGCCGGTCTGCCCGCCAAGGCGATCTCGGTCATCTGGGGCGCGACATCGGAACTGTCCGACACGCTGATCAAGGCGCCCGAGATCCACAAGGTGTCGCTGACGGGTTCCACCCGGGTTGGCCGGATCGTCGCCGCGCAGGCAGGCGAGGCGCTGAAAAAGGTCACCATGGAACTGGGCGGCCATGGCGCGGTCATCATCGCGGCCGATGCCGACCTGGACCACCTGATCCCGCTGGCCGTCCAGTGGAAATTCCGCAATTGCGGCCAAGTCTGCGTCTCGCCCACGCGCTTCATCGTCGATGCCTCGATCCATGACGAATTCGTCCGCCGCTTTGCCGAAAAGGCGCGCGAGCTGAAGGTCGGCAAGGGCACGCAGGACGGCACCCAGATGGGTCCGCTGACCTCGGCCAGCGGTCTGGGCACCGTGATGGACATGGTGGATGACGCCGTCGGCAAGGGCGCCAAGGTTGAAACCGGGGGCGCGCGTATCGGAGACAGCGGCTACTTCTACGAACCGACGATCCTGTCGGGCATGACAACCGACATGCTGGCGATGAACGAAGAGCCTTTTGGTCCCTTGGCGCTGGTCATCCGCGTGAACTCGCTGGATGAGGCATTGGCCGAGGCGAACCGCCTGCCGGTCGGGTTGGGGTCGTATCTGTTCACCTCGTCGATGACGACGGCCCACCGGGTCCAGAAGGAACTGCGCACCGGCATGTTGGGCGTGAACCATTTCGCCCTGGCCCTGCCCGAGACGCCCTTCGGTGGCGTGCGCGATTCGGGCTTTGGTTCGGAAGGTGGGTCCGAGGGGATCGAGGCGTATCTTACGACGATGACCGTCACCACCATGATGATCTGACGACCCGCGCATGGACAGGCGAAAGCCCCGCCGTTGACGGGGCTTTTCATTCTGTATGCCACAAGGTTTTCAGCCTGCGTCCAGCGGGCGTTGCCCTGCGATCAAAAGGCAGGGGCCGCGTCACCCTCAGGCGATGCCGCCAAGGCAGACGTATTTCAGTTCGATGAAATCATCCATTCCGAAATGCGAGCCTTCGCGGCCCAGGCCGGAAAGCTTGACCCCGCCGAACGGCGCCTCGGCGGTCGAGATCAGGCCTGTATTGACGCCAACCATGCCATAGTCCAGCGCCTCGGACACACGGAAGGCGCGCGCCAGGTCGCGGGCATAGAAATAGGACGCAAGGCCGAACTCCGTGTCATTGGCTTGGGCGATCACCTCATCCTCATGCGCAAAGCGGAACAGTGGCGCGATCGGGCCGAAAGTTTCTTCGCGGGCAATCGCCATGTCGGGCGTCACATCGGTCAGCACGGTTGCCTGAAAGAAGGTGCCGCCTAGCGCATGGGGTTGACCGCCAAGCGCGACCTTCGCGCCTTTCGCCACCGCATCGGCCACATGTTCCTTGACCTTCTCGACCGCAGCTTGGTCGATCAGCGGGCCAAGGTTCACGCCTTGGGCAAAACCGTCCCCGGTCTTCAGCCTGGCCACTGCCGCCGTCAGCTTTTCGGCGAAGGCGTCATAGACGCTGTCCTGCACATAGATGCGGTTTGCGCAAACGCAGGTCTGGCCGTTGTTGCGGAACTTGGCGATCAGCGCGCCTTCGACAGCGGCGTCCAGATCGGCGTCGTCAAAGACGATGAACGGCGCGTTGCCACCCAGCTCCAATCCCAGCTTCTTGATGGACTTGGCGCTTTGGGCGTAAAGTTCGATCCCGATCTCGGTCGAGCCGGTGAAGGTCAGCTTGCGCACCACGGGGTTCGAGGTCATTTCGGCGCCGATCTGCGCGGCCGATCCGGTGATGACGCTGAACAGCCCCGAGGGCAGGCCCGCACGCTCTGCCAGCACCGCCAGCGCGATGGCCGAGAAGGGCGTCTGCGAGGCCGGCTTCAGCACCATTGCGCAGCCGGCGGCAAAGGCCGGGCCGGCCTTTCGGGTGATCATCGCGTTCGGGAAGTTCCAGGGCGTGATCGCCGCGACCACGCCGATGGGCTGCTTCATCACCAGGATGCGCTTGTCGGGCTGGTGTCCGGGGATCGTGTCACCATAAACGCGACGGGCTTCTTCGGCGAACCATTCGATGAAGCTGGCGCCATAGGCGATCTCTCCCACGGCCTCGGGGAAGGGCTTGCCCTGTTCGGCGGTCAGGATGCGGCCCAGATCTTCCTTGTGCCGGATCATCAGGTTGAACCAGCCACGCAGGATGTCGGCACGGTCCTTGGCGGTGCGCCTGGCCCATAGTTTCTGCGCGACCTCGGCAGCGGCGATGGCGCGCGCGGTTTCCGTCTGGCCAAGACGGGGGACATGTCCGATCAGTGCGCCGGTCGAGGGGTTGGTGACTGCGATGCCCGCGCCATTTGCCTCGACCCATTCGCCACCAATCAGTGCCGCCTGCCGAAGCAGGCCGGGGTCTTGCAGTTCCATGTCAGTTCTCCACCAAATGTTTTATATCAGCAGGCTCATCGGGTTTTCGATGTTGTTCTTGAACGCGGCTAGAACCTGCGCCCCAAGCGCCCCGTCCACCGATCGGTGATCGACCGACAGCGTCACCGACATCACATCGGCCAGCACGATCTGGTCGCCGCGCCCGACCGGGCGGCGCAGGGACGCGCCCACGGCCAGGATGCAGCTTTGCGGCGGGTTGATGATCGCCGAGAAGGTCTGAATTCCGTACATCCCCAGGTTCGAGACCGAAAAGCCGCCCCCCTGATATTCCTCGGGGCGCAGCTCGCCCTGATGCGCGCGGGCGGCAAGCGCCTTCATCTCTGCCGAAAGCGTGCCAAGGCTCATCCGGTCGGCGCCGCGCAGGATCGGCGTGATCAGCCCGCCATCCGTCGCCACCGCGACCGAGATGTCGATATCGGACAGTTGCAGGATCTCGTCTCCGTTCCAGATCACGTTGGCGGCGGGCACCTTGCGCAGCGCGCGGGCGGCGGCCTTGATGACGAAATCGTTGATCGAGATGCGCTCGGCCTTGTCGCGGCCCTCGTTAACCTGCGCGCGCAGGGCCAGCAGCGCGTCCAGTTCGCAATCCACCGACAGGTAGAAATGCGGAATCGAGGTTTTCGCCTCGACCAGGCGCCGGGCAATGGTGCGGCGCATGTTCGACAAAGGTCGCGCTTCATGCGGGCCGATACCGGGCGGAACGGCCTGCGGCTGTGGCTGGACTGCGGGGGCAGGCGCCGCAACCGGCGCAGGGGTCGCGGCCAGCAGGCGCTGCACGTCCAGTTTGACGATGCGGCCGCGCGGCCCGCTGCCGGTGACGCCCTGGAGATCCAGTCCCGCCTCGGCCGCCAACCGCCGCGCCAGGGGGGAAGCGGCATGCTTGCGCCCGGTCGACGAAGGGGCGGCTGCCGTTGCAGCAGTCGCAGCACGGGAAGCACCAGCCACGGGAAGTGTTTCGCCATCGGCCAGCACAACCGCGATGACCTGGCCCACATTGGCGCGCTGCCCGTCCGCGATGTCGATGCGGCCTAGGATGCCGTCGGCCTCGGCCTCAAGCTCCATCGTGGCCTTGTCCGTTTCCACCTCGGCAATGGGTTGGCCCCTGCTGATCGGATCGCCCGCGGCGACCAGCCATTTCGCGATAACCGCGTCTTCCATGCCTGCCGAAAGCGAGGGCAGGGTGATGTCGATTGCCATGTCCGTGTTCCCTTATACCAGCGGCAGGCCCTGCCCGGCCATGACGGCGCGGATGCCGGCCTCGATGTCCTGCGGACGGGCGCAGGCTGCGCCTTCCAGCACCTTCGAGATCGAGGGCGAGGCCTCGCCGCCATGCACGCGGGCGATGGGCTGGTCCAGAAAATCAAAGACGCGGCGCTGCAATTCATCCGCAAGGAAACCGCCATAAGAGGTGCCGACAGCGCCCTGTTCGACGATCAGCACATTGTTCGTCTTGCGCACCGAGGCCTCGATCATCTCCCAGTCAAGGCCCGCGCGATCCAGTGACCGCAGGTCGATGATCTCGGCATCGACACCCAGTTCCTCGACCACCTTGCGGGTCTTCTCGACCATGGCCAGATAGGTCAGGATCGTCAGCTTGCCGCCTTCACGCACCATCCGCGCCCTGCCCAGCGGAATGCAGTAATCAAGGTCTTCCGCGGGCGCCGCACCCTTGGAATTGTAAAGATCGACATGTTCGATCACCAGCACCGGGTCGTCGCAGCGCAGCGCCGAGTTCATCAGCCCGACATAGTCGAAGGGCGTTGCAGGCGCGACGATCCGCCAGCCGGGCGCGGTCGCAAAGATCCCCGCCGGGTCCATCGAATGCTGCGAGCCATAGCCCGTTCCCATGGCGACCTTGGTGCGCAGCACCAGCGGCATCGCGCTTTCGCCACCGAACATGTGGCGGAACTTGCCGATCTGGTTGAAGACCTGATCGGCTGCGACCCACATGAAATCGGGATACATGAATTCGATCACCGGGCGCACGCGGCCATCGGCAGCCATTCCGGCGGCAAGGCCGGTGAAGGCGTTCTCGGAGATGGGCGTGCCAAGGCAGCGGTCAGGAAAGCGTGCCGACAGGCCTCGCGTCGCGCCATTGGTGCCGCCTTTCAGGCGATGCACATCCTCGCCCATAACGACGATGCGGTCGTCCTCGGCCATGCGGCGTTCCATGACATCGGCCACCACGTCGATGAACTTCGCATCCTCGGTCATTGCGCCGGTGAAACTTGCCTGTTCCGCGTAACGTGCGCCCGTCATCTCGGACAGATCGCCGCGCAGGCCGTGGTCGCGGAAGCTTTCCTCGGGCCAGAGGGCGGGAAGGATGCGCTTCTTGCCATCGACCTTCTCGATCATGGTCGCGGCGATCTCCTCCATCATCTGCTGGCAGTTGGCGCGCAGCCGCGTCACCGCATCCTCGCCGATGATCTGGCGCTGCTGAAGGTCGCGGGCCATGGCGTCCAGCGGGTCACGACCCCGCCATTCGGCCTCTTCCTCCTTGCTGCGGTAGCCGAAGGCAGAACCGGGCAGCGGCCCGTTCTGGTGGAAGAAGCGGTAAAGATCGGCCTCGATGATGGTCGGGCCGTTGCCTGCGCGCATGATCTCGTTCGCCCGCTGCGCGGCCAGATGGACCGACAAGGCATCCATCCCGTCAACCTTGAACGACGGGATGCCGAAGGCCAGGCCGCGCGCGGACAGGCGCGTCTCGGCCGTCACCTCCTCGACATTGGTGGAAACAGCGTAACGGTTGTTTTCGATGAAAAAGCAGATCGGCAGCTTCCATGTGGCGGCCAGGTTCATCGTTTCGAGAACCGAGCCGATGTTGACCGCGCCGTCGCCGAAATAGGTATAGACCACGTTGCCCGTACCCGCCCGCTTGTGCGCCCAGGCGGCGCCCGCCGCCATCGGCACGCCGCCGCCCACGATGGCGTTGGTGCCAAGGTTGCCGCTGTCTGCCCAACGCAGGTGCATCGAGCCGCCGCGCCCCTTGCAGAACCCGTCCGACAGGCCCAGAATCTCGGCCAGCGTCCGGCTGGCCAGTGCGCGCAGGTCATCGCCAAAGGGTTTCGTGGGGTCGATTTCGGCGCTGACATAGGCCAGCG
The DNA here is from genome assembly GCF_042648745.1 of Paracoccus angustae. NCBI lineage: Bacteria > Pseudomonadati > Pseudomonadota > Alphaproteobacteria > Rhodobacterales > Paracoccaceae > Paracoccus > Paracoccus angustae. The sequence goes on along the minus strand of NZ_JBHRXY010000018.1, from coordinate 17,248 downwards.
CCTTTGCCAGGAACTGGTGATGCGCCCGGTGCGAGCCGTTGACCTGATCGGTCGGCCGCATGGCAAGCGCAGACCCGACTGCGCCGCCCTCCTGGCCGATGGCGGAATGCGCGGGGCCATGCACCAGCCCCTGTCCTGCAAGCTCCAGCACCTTTTCCTCGAAGGCGCGGATCAGGTGCATCTGGGCCAGCATGGTCAGGCCCGTTCCAGGATCCAGCGCGGCGCGATCCTCGGGCGTGGCGGTGATCTCATGCCAAGGGGCGGCGGGGGTCAGGTCGGTCAGGATGGGCATGTCGTGGGTCCGGGATTGGAAGGGGATCAGGCGGCCAGAAAGCCGCCATCAACCGGCAGCACGGCGCCGGTAATGAAACTGGCCATGTCCGAGGCCAGGAAGACGACTGGATCGACGATCTCGCGCGTTTCGCCGATGCGCTTCATCATCACGCGGTTCATGAACCAGTCCGCGCCGCCGGGGCGGTTGAGTTGCGCCACGGCCATCTCGCTCATCATGATGCCGGGGGCGACGGCGTTGACGCGCACGCCATGCGGCGCCAGATCGCGCGCCATCACCTGGGTCAGCGAACGCACCGCGCCTTTCGAGACGACATATCCGGCGGTCGAGCCACCCGCGACAAAGCCCGCGACCGAGGATAGGTGCACCACATTGCCCTTTTTCTCGATCAGCGCGGGCACCAAGGCCTGCGAGGTATTGAACGTGCCTTCAAGGTTCACGCCGATCACCCTGTCCCAGACCTCGGTCACGGTTGGATCGTCAAAGCTGGCGCGCCCGGCAACGCCGGCGTTGTTGACCAGAACGTCAAGTCCGCCGTGGTCTTGCATGATGCGCGCGGCCAGGGCGGCGGTGGCGTCGCGGTCGGTGACATCCAGAACCACGGCCCTGGCGTCATGACCCTCGGCGCGCAGGGCTTCGACCTCGGCAACGATCCCGTCGGGGTTCAGGTCGGCCAGGATGACTGCCGCGCCCGCCTGCGCCATTCCGCGCGCGATCGCCGCCCCAAGGCCGCGTCCCGCGCCGGTCACCAGCACGAGCCTGTCTTTCAGCAATCCCGACATGGATTTATCCTTTTGGTTCAAGCCCGGCTGCGTGGCCTAGAGCATGTAGATGCCGCCGTTCACGTGGACCGTCTCGCCGGTGATGAACGAGGCCGCGTCCGAGCAGAGGAAGGCCACGACCCGCGCGACCTCGGCCGGGTGGCCCAGCCGTGCCAGCGGGGTCTGGGCGATGGAACTGTCGGCGCGGGTCTGCAGCAGCTCGCGCGTCATGGGTGTTTCGACGATGCCGGGGGCGACGGCGTTGACCCGTGTGCGCGGCCCAAGCTCGCGCGCAAGGCTTCGCGTCAACGAGGTCAGCGCCCCTTTCGAGGCCGAGTAATGCGCATTGGTGAATGCCCCGCGATGTCCAGCCAGAGAGGTCAGGTTGACGATGGCCGAACGCTCGCTCAATGCACCCTGCACCCGGCCAAGGAGATAGAACACCCCGTCCAGGTTGATCGACAGCGTCCGTCGCCATTGGTCATCGGTCATCTTTGCAAAGGGTTCGGCCAGATAGATCCCCGCCGAGGGCACGACATAGTCCACTGCCCCAAATGCCGCGACCGCCGCATCGACCAGCGCCTGTACCGAGGCCGGATCGGCCACATTCAGCCCCTGGACATGCTTGCCGCCTGTCCCGCCAAGATTGGCCGCGAAGCCAGCCAGCCCGGGCAGGTCACGGTCGGCCAGGACCAGATTGGCATTCGCATGGGCGAACAGCGTCGCAATCTCGCGGCCGATGCCGCCATTTGCGCCTGTCAGCAGCAGGGTCGTGCCTGCGAAATCGAATGTTATCTGCACGTTGGCTTGCCTTGCGTCGAAAGGTCCAGGCACGCCGACAAGGCTTGAGAAAACATGCTTCACCTCCATCGGCATGCGCATTCATGTGGCGACAGTTCCATGAATTGGTCTGGACAGTCAATAATGTTATTTGTTATAACAAACAAGTCTTGTTAAGAGGAAGCGTAGAAGACCAAACAATTCCTGGACTGAGAATGGCCATGCACGATATAAGTGGTCAGACCGATTGTTATATTCTGATGCGCTGTGCCTTGGCACCTAGAGGGGATTGCACTGGACAAGGATGCGGTGAAGCGGCAGGCTCGCGATCTGCCCGATGATCTGGCGGCCCGTCTGGCAGCACGGGTACGGACGGGCGAGTTCGCGCCGGGCGCGCGGTTGCCCAGCGAACGCGACCTCAGCGCGGAGTATGCCGTTTCACGGCCTGTTGTCCGCGAGGCGATGTCGCATCTGAAAGCGGCTGGTCTGGTCGAGGCACGGGCCGGATCGGGCGTCTATGTAACCGCGAATGTCGAGGCCAGGGCTTTCCGCCTGCATCCTGTCGATCTTGAACAGGACGCATCGCTGTCGCAGGTGATGGAGCTTCTGATGGCGATCGAGGTTGCGGCTGCCCGCAGTGCCGCGATCCATCGGACCGAGACCGATCTCAAGCATATCCGGCGTGAACTTCTGGGCATGGAATATGCCATCGCCAGCGATCGGCTGGGGGATGAAGAAGACTTCGCCTTTCACCAGGCGATTGTCGCGGCCACGCACAATCCCTATTTCGTGTCGCTGTGCAGCCACCTCGAATACGGCGCGCGCCGCGTCATCCGGGCCGCGCGCAGCAACACGCGCTGCCATATGTCCGGAATGCAGGATGCGGTGCAAAGCGAACACCGCGCCATCTATGACGCGATTGCCGCAAGCGATGCCGAGGGCGCGGCCCGCGCTGCGGGGGTGCATCTGCAAAAGGCGGTGAAGCGATTGCAGAAGGATCGCGACATCGGAGCGTGATCAGCGCCATCCAAGTCTTTGGGCGACATTTGTCAAAGTCCTTTCCATAACGAGGCCTCATCGTCTGTCCTCCGTCCAATGCTCTGGCACAAGCATCCGACGATGATCACGGGTTGAAAAGAACCGCGATCGAGAACATGGCTCAGGCGTTTGGCAGTGCCGCGCCCGCCACGCCGCAGATTTCCGCGGGTGAGGTCGAAAAGTCTCATGCCAAGATCGGCCGGTTGGTTGCGGAACGCAATTTTTTGGCCGCAGCCTCCAGTCTCCTTCTCGGCACTGGAGGCAAAAAGCGGTGCAGCAGGATCACCCCGATCTCAGCGTCCGGCGGCAATGCGGCCTGCTGTCGCTGGCGCGCTCCGGCCCTTGTTGCCAGCCACGCGGCGAAAGCGCCGAGAACTTGAAGTTCATCGCCATCATCGACCGGCAGTTCCTCGAGACGCCGTGGCGTGGCGCAATGGCACACGGCGCCACTCATCCATGCCAGAGCGACGGTATGGCCGACTTCGCGCCCAAGCTGTCCGGCCGCCACCCCAGACTGGGTTCGCAAAAAGAAGATAGAAAATTCCTGCTTAAAAGCTTGTTAGATGTTCGAAACCCTTGCATCGTCGGCATGCGGGCGCGGGGCAGGAGACGCCCTGTCGTGGAACGGTCAGTTCGCCGGAAACCGTCCGCAGGAGGGAAACGCCTTGGGAGAGAAAATGCATAGGATCCTAGTAGCGGCCACCGCGGTTGGCCTTTTCACAATGCCCGCCTCTGCCGAGGTTTCGGACGGCAAGGTCAAGATCGGCATCCTCAACGATCAATCCGGCGTGTATTCCGATTTCGGCGGACAGAATTCCTACGAGGCCGCGCTGATGGCGGTCGAGGATTTCGGCGGCAAGGTGCTGGATGCCCCGATCGAGGTCGTGACTGCCGATCACCAGAACAAGCCGGACATCGCGTCGAACATCGCGCGTCAGTGGTACGACAACGAGCAGGTCGACTCCATCATGGAACTGACGACCTCGTCGGTCGGTCTGGCGGTCCAGGCGCTGAGCGTGGATGAAAAAAAGATCACCATCAACACCGGTGCGGCGACAACCGAACTGACCGGCGCGCAATGTTCGCCTTATGGCTTTCACTGGGCTTACGACACTCATGCCTTGGCCGTCGGCACGGGCGGCGCTTTGGTGCAGGAAGGTGGCGACAGCTGGTTCTTCCTGACCGCCGACTATGCCTTCGGCTACTCGCTGGAGGAAAACACCGGCAACTTCGTCAAGGGGCAGGGCGGCACGGTGGTCGGGTCCGTCCGCCATCCGCTGGCATCGACGGATTTCTCGTCCTTCCTGTTGCAGGCGCAGGCCTCGGGCGCGAAGGTGATCGGCCTGGCAAATGCGGGTGCAGATACCCAGAACTCGATCAAGCAGGCGGCCGAGTTCGGAATCACTCAGGGTGGCCAGAAGCTGGCGGCGCTGCTGTTCACGCTGGCCGACGTGCATGGCCTGGGCGCTGAAGCGGCACAGGGTCTGAACCTGACCGAGAGCTTCTACTGGAAGCGCAATCCGGAAAGCGAGGAATTCGGCCGCCGCTTCCTGGAACGCACGGGGTCCATGCCGAACATGGTCCATGCGGGCACCTATTCCGCCGTCACCTCCTATCTGAAAGCCATCGAGGCTGCCGGAACGGATGAAACCGAAGCCGTCGCCGCCAAGCTGCACGAATTGCCGGTGAACGACGTCTTCGCCCAGGACGGCAAGGTCGGCGCCAACGGCCGGCTGATCAAGGACGTCTACCTGATGGAGGTGAAGGCCCCCGCCGACATCACCGAAGAGTGGGATTACTACAACGTTCTTGCGACCATTCCGGGCAGCGAAGCCTTCATGGATCCGGCCGAAAGCGGCTGCCCGCTGGTCACGCAATAAGCCATGACCGTTGCGCCTGCCATGACGCAAACCGAGCCGCGGGTGGTGCTTTCCGCCCGCGGCCTCGGCAAGGATTTCGCCGGCTTCACCGCCGTCAACGATGTCGATCTGGATGTGGAACACGCCCGCATCCACGCGCTGATCGGCCCGAACGGCGCGGGCAAGACCACGGTCTTCAACCTGCTGACCAAGTTCCTGCAACCCACGCGCGGCACCATCACCCTGCTGGGCCAGGACATCACCCGGACCAAGCCCGACAAGGTGGCGCGCATGGGGCTGGTGCGGTCCTTCCAGATCTCGGCCGTGTTTCCGCATCTGACGGTGCGCGAAAACGTCAAGGTCGCCTTGCAGCGTCCGGCGGGGCTGGCGGTTCAGTTCTGGAAGCCCTTGTCGTCGCTGGACCGGCTGAACGGGCGCGCGGACCAGTTGATCGACGACCTCGGCCTGACGCCGTATCGCGATCACCGCGCCGCCGACCTGTCCTATGGCCGCAAGCGCGTGCTGGAGATCGCCACGACGCTGGCGCTGGATCCCCAGGTGCTGCTGTTGGACGAACCGATGGCGGGCATGGGCCAGGAAGACGTGCGCATGGTGGCCGAGATCATCCGCGATGTCGCGCAAACCCGCGCCGTGCTGATGGTCGAGCATAACCTGAACGTGGTCGCCGACATCTGCCACCACGTCACCGTGCTGCAACGGGGCGAGATCATCGCGACGGGCGACTATGCTACCGTGTCCGCGGATCCCCGTGTCCGCAGCGCCTACATGGGAACCGAAGCATGACGGCCCCGCTTCTGGAAACCGCCGGGCTTCAGGCCTGGTACGGCGAAAGCCACGTGCTGCACGGCGTCGATCTGCACGTCAACGAAGGCGAGACGATCTGCATCCTGGGCCGCAACGGCATGGGCAAGACGACGACCCTGCGCACGATCATGGGCATCCTGCGCAAGCGCACGGGCCGCATCACCTTCGCGGGCCAGGACATGATGTCGGTGCCCCTGCACAAGACCGCCCGCGCGGGCCTGGGCTTCGTTCCCGAGGAACGGGGCATCTTCGCCACCCTGTCGGTCGAGGAAAATCTGATGCTGCCCCCCAAGGTCGCCGACGGCGGCATGTCGGTGGCCGAGATATACGACCTGTTCCCGAACCTGCTAGAACGCCGCAACAGCCCCGGCACGAAGCTGTCGGGGGGCGAGCAGCAGATGCTGGCCATGGCGCGCATCCTGCGCACCGGGGCGCGGTGCCTTTTGCTGGACGAGCCGACCGAAGGGCTGGCCCCGGTCATCATCAACGCCATCGGCGACGTGCTGAGGCAGTTGAAACAACGCGGCATGACGGTGGTGCTGGTGGAACAGAACTTCCGCTTCGCCGCCAAGGTCGCGGACCGCTTCTATCTGATGGACCATGGAACGATGACCGCCGAATTTCCCGTGTCGGACCTGCCAAACCGAATGGACCTGCTGCATCGGGAATTGGGGGTGTAACCATGACCATGATCTTCGGCATTCCCGTCGCCGCGCTGATGGGCCAGTTGCTGGTCGGCCTGATCAACGGATCGTTCTATGCGCTGCTGTCGCTGGGCCTTGCGGTCATCTTCGGCCTGCTGCGCGTGATCAACTTCGCCCATGGCGCGCAGTACATGCTGGGCGCCTTCACGGCGCTGCTGCTGCTGACCGAGGGCGGCGTCAACTACTGGCTGGCGCTGATCCTGGCGCCGCTGATCGTCGGCCTGTTCGGCGCCATCATCGAACGGACCATGCTGTCGCGGCTCTACAAGCTGGACCACCTGTACGGGCTGCTGTTCACCTTCGGCCTGGCGCTCGCCATCGAGGGGACGTTCCGGTATTACTACGGCGCCTCGGGGATGCCCTATGCGGCGCCCGCCGCGCTGACGGGGGCGGTCAACCTGGGCTTCATGTTCCTGCCGATCTATCGCGGTTGGGTGGTCGTGGCCTCGCTGATCGTTTGCCTGGGCGTCTGGTTCCTGATCGAAAAGACCAAGCTGGGCTCCTACCTGCGCGCGGCCACGGAAAATCCGGTGCTGGTGCAAAGCTTCGGCGTCAACGTGCCCTTGCTGCTGACCCTGACCTATGCGCTTGGCGCCGGGCTTGCGGCCTTCGCGGGCGTGCTGGCGGCGCCCGTCTATCAGGTCAGCCCGCTGATGGGGTCGAACCTGATCATCATCGTCTTCGCCGTGGTCGTGGTCGGCGGCATGGGGTCCATCCTGGGGGCGATCGTCACCGGCTACATGCTGGGTGTGGTCGAGGGGCTGACCAAGGTCTTCTACCCCGAGGCCTCCAACATCGTGATCTTCGTCATCATGGCGATCGTCCTGATCCTCCGGCCTGCGGGCCTTTTCGGAAAGGATGCCTGACATGGCCCGAGAAATTGCGGGGGGCAAATCCGAACCCGTTCCCGCCGAACACGTCGCGATCCACCCCAGGGCCGGAACGGTCCAGCTGGCGCTGCTGGCGGTGATCGCCGCGGCGCTGCTGCTGGCGCCGCAGTTCCTGTATCCCATCTTCCTGATGAAGCTGCTGGCCTTCGGGCTTTTCGCGGCGGCCTTCAACCTGCTTCTGGGCTACACGGGTCTTCTGTCCTTCGGCCATGCAACCTTCTTCGGCGGGGCGGCCTATTTCACCGCCCATGCCGTCAAGGTCTGGGGTTGGTCGCCCGAGGCCGGGATCGGGTTGGGCGTTCTGGGCGCCGCCGCCCTGGGTCTGGTGATGGGCGCCGTCGCCATCCGCCGCCAGGGCATCTACTTTGCGATGATCACCTTGGCCTTGTCGCAGATGTTCTTCTTCTTTTGCCTGCAAGCGGGCTTCACCCAAGGCGAGGACGGCATCCAGTCGGTCCCGCGAGGCACGTTGTTCGGCGTCTTCGATCTGTCCGACACGATGACGATGTACTATTTCGTGCTGGCGGTGTTCATCATTGGCCTGCTGATCATCTGGCGCTTCGTCAATTCGCCCTTCGGCATGATCCTGAAGTCGATCCGCGAGAACGAGCAGAGGGCGGTTTCGCTTGGTTACTCGGTCAGCCGCTACAAGCTGGGGGCCTTCGTGATGTCGGCTGCGCTTGCCGGTCTGGCGGGCGGCGTCAAGGCGCTGATCTTCCAGTTCGCGACGCTGACCGACGTGGCCTGGCAGATGTCGGGCGAGGTGATCCTGATGACCCTTCTGGGCGGCATCGGCACGCTGGCTGGCCCCGTCGTGGGCGCGGGGCTGGTGGTGACGTTGCAGAACTATCTCGCCACCTCGGACTTTCCGGTCACCATCATCACCGGCGTCGTCTTCATGGTCTGCGTGCTGGTGTTCCGGCGCGGGCTGATCGGGGAACTTCTCGAGAGTTCATTCGGCCGCCGCTTCTTTGCAAGCCGCCGAACTCGTGAGTGACGGCATCTGACAGGATCATCTGATCTGGTCTAGACAGATGCGCCGCAGACAACGGATCAGCATCATTCTTGCATTTTCAGGTCGCTTGCAGCGGCCGCTGATACGGAGGTCGCTACGAAGTTCACGGTGATGCGCGGCCTGCCATGGCCGCCCAGGCTCGGGCGGTGCTGATCGCGGAATGGGCCAGGGCCGCCGTGCTGCGCCGCTGTCGCCGCAAAGGCAGCCGGTGCCGCTAAGAACCGCATCTCGCGTGAACTCGCCACCGTGGGCCGTTGCCACTTCCAGTATCGGTCCTGGCAAGCATTGCGTATCTGCCTGGCCAGGATCGTGATCGGCGCCCGATCTGCAACATCAGGTCCGACCGGTCGGACAAGGCGTGGAGATGGTGGCATTCCGCCGAAGCCATGCACAAACGCCTGGACACTCTTGTCCAGGCGTCTGGTGTTGTCAGGTGCGGGGCGACCCGGCAGGGGGGGCGCCGTGACCGTCAGGCGGACTTGCGGCGGCGGGCTAGCGTGCCCATGCCCGCGACGCCGGCCATCAGCATCCATCCCGCCGCGGGCAGCGGAATCGGGGCCACGTCGGCGCCGGAGAAGCGGTCGGCCTCGCTGGCGACGATGCCGCCGTCCACCAGGGCAAAGGTGTCGAACACCGACGTGCCATCGGCGTTGCGCGTGAAGGTCACGTCGAAGGTGAAGGTCCGATCGGTCGAGCGGTCATAGTCCCCCACCGCCGAATCGCCGATGCAGGAACCGATGTCCGCGCCTGTGCAGATGGCCGAAACGTCGATCAACGGATCGCCGCCGTCCAGATCGCCCACGGTCACCGTCTCGTATTCGGCGAAGCCCGCGACGATGCCCGCCGTCACGTCGGCTACGATCGAGCCCGGAGTGGCCGAGCTTGCAAAGGTGATCGCGCCCAGTTCGGTCATGTCGGTCGTGAAAGCGCCGCCGCCGAAATCAAGCGACACGAGCTGGATGCCTTCCGCCGCCAGCGCCGCGATCACGTCGGCATCAGGCGAGCCCTTGGACGAGGCGTCCGAAAAGGCGAAGATGAAGCGGTTGGAACCCGGCCGCCAGGACGCGTTCTCGGCCACCAGTTCGATGGCGGTGTTGGCCGATTCGGGGAAGTCGCCGCCGCCGTCCGGCACGTTCAGCGTGACGTTGTTGATCGCGCCGATGACGTTGGCCGTGGTCGTGGTCACGTCCTGGTTGATGACGCTGCCCGGGGGCGCGATCACCGAGGGCAGGGCGGCCCCTTCGGAAAAGACCCCCACGCCGCCGGCCACGCCGGCGCCGAATTCCGTCGCGATGGTCGAGAAGATGTCCCCGGCGGCCGACTTGGCCGCATTGATGACGCCGCCCATCGATCCCGACGTGTCGATCAGGAAATAAGCGTCGATCAGGGCATCCGACGGGCCGCCGGCGGAAATCGTCACCGTTTTGGTGATGGTGACGCTTTCCCCGACGGCCAGGTCGGCCGAAAAGCTGTCGGGCGAGATGCTGTCGGCAAGCGCCCCGCCTGCAAGGAACCCAAGTGCTGCAAAGCTCAGGGCCGCAAGTTTGAGAGACATTGGCATTCTCCTGAAACGCGGTTTCTGTCGTCGATCACAGGCTTCGCCTGCCCATATCTCGCGTCCCCGAGGGTCTTGCCGCTAATAAGCGCATCTATATGCCGCAAGCATTATCGCTTTTCACAAACATAAAAAAACGCATACCGGACATCCAAGGAATCGCGATCACGAATACATTATCACAATGTTAACTGTCATGCACTGTCATATTATCTATGTTGTTGTGATTGCAACGCTTCCTTGAATCACAACCGATCGGGGAAGCAGGCTTTCTTGGCCTGCCATTATCTCCATCAATATTGACAAGCCAAGCCCCGCCCCTCTACCATGATTTCAGCCGAAAGGAGTGGCCTGGAAATGCGCCGTCGCTTCTGGATTCGCGGGTCTGCCGCCCTTTTGCTGGGATTGTCCCTTGTTTCGCCCGCCTTCTCGCGCACGCTTGACCTTGGGGATCTCGCCGCGCCGCGATCGGACGCCGCGCCCGATGGCCCGGTTCTGCCCCATGCCAGCCCCGCCCTGGGTCCGGCCGGAGAGCGCGATTTCCGAACGGCGCTGAGGTCCTTCATGGCCAACGATTTCGCGGCTGCCGAACGGCTTTCGCGCGGCCTGACGCAATCGGCGCCCGAGGCGCCGGAGGGCTGGTACCTGCTGGGCATGGCGCTGGCCAACCTGGACCGGCGCGAGCAGGCGGTCGAGGCGATGGACCGTGCGGCCCGCCTTTACAAGGCGAATGCGGCTCCGCTTGTGATCAAGGGCGACCTGCTGCTGTCGCTTGGCCGGCGCGACGAGGCCGGGGCCGCCTGGCAGGCCGCGGTCGGTGTGGATCCGGCGAACTGGCGCGCCCAGGAACGGATGGCGGCCTTTCTGGAAAGCCGCGGCGACCGGGACGGGGCGATCCGCCACTATGAACAGGCCCTGTCGGCGACCGACGCCGCCCGCATTTATCCCAGGTTGCAGGCGGCGCGCCTGCATCTGCTCGCGGGCAATCCGGCGCGCACCGAGGCCCTTCTGGAGGATCTCGCCCGGCCCGCCGACGCGCCGTCGCTGGCGCTGGACTATCTTGCCCGCGCAAAGGTCGGGCTGGACAAGCTGGACCAGGGCAAGGCCCTGTTCGACCGGCTGATCGCCCGGTCCGAGAATGTCCGTCCCGTTCTGGCCCGCGCCCGCCTGGCCGTGGCCGAACAGAACCTGGCCGAGGCGGAGGCGGTGCTGGAAAAGGCCGCCACGCGTTTTCCCGACGATCCGGCGCTGTTGCTGGAACAGGGCCGGGTGCTGGGGGCGATGGGCCGGTATGATCGCGCCCTTGCGGCCTTTGCCCAGGGTCTGTCCGCCGCCCCCCAGGATCCCGCGCTTTTGCGCGCGGCCAGTCTTGCCGCCGCGCGGCTCGGGCAGGATGCCGCGGCACTTGGCCATGCGCGCGCCGCAGCCGGTCTGCCCGGGGCGACGCCCGATGACCGGATCCGCCTGGCCTCGCTTCTGGAACGGACCGATGAGCGCGCTGAGGCGGCGGCCCTTTACCGCGAGGTGCTGGCGGACGACCCCCGGAACTGGCTGGCGCTCAACAACCTGGCCCATCTGCTGACGGAAACCGCCCCGGACGAGGCCGTTTCCCTGGCCGAACGTGCCGTGGCATTGGCCCCGGACGTGCCGACGCTGCGCGACACCCTGGGTTGGGCGCAGCTCAAGGCGGGACGGCTGGACGGGGCCGCCCGCACCTTCGAGGCGATGCGGACCGACGCACCGGAGGCTGCCCTGCCGGCCTATCGCCTGGGCCTGGTGAGACTGGAACAGGGCAAGGCCTCGGAAGCGCGGTCCCTGCTGCAACAGGCTCTCGCCCTTGACCCCGGCTTCGCCTATGCCGATGACGCCCGCCGGCATCTGCGTTGACCTTTCGACACTGACGGACGACAAGGGCGATCATCCCCGGCCCCTGCCTGCGCGGTGATTTCCCCGCTGGACCGGCCTTTCGCGCGGAGCGAAGATGCCCGTCCCGCGTTGATCCCCGCCTGTGCGGGCCGGTCCATCGCCTTGTCGGGCAAGGACGGGACCACCGGCTGGCGGCGCGCGGCCGACGCGGGCAGCCCGCCCCTGTTCGACCGGCTGCTTGTCGGCGTTGACCCCTCGGAGAACGGATCTGTGCGGTGCCGGCGGCATTTCCTGTCCGGCGGCAGCCTGCTTTGCGCGTCCCGTCGGGCCGCGCGAAGCCGGTCCGGGCCGCCGATGGTGCCCCCTCTGGCCTCCATCGACGCGCGCACCGACGGACCGGACCGCGAATTGCGCCAACGGAGCGGCCCGTTCGACCGGAACGATTTCATCATCCGCCAAGGCCCTGGCGCTGAAGCTGCTGCCCTGTTCCCCGGCGGCTGCACGATGGCGGCCTTTCTGCGCATGGGCGCATGGGTGCTTGGGCGCCGGGCCAAGGCGAGGGCGGCACTGGTCCGTATCCCTGAACGGCTGACCGGACGCGGCTTCCGCCGGGGGATGACCTTGGGGGTAGGGGACCGGCCGGGCTATCGCCAGGGCAACCCCGGAAAGGCCGCGCATCCGGCGGGACGCGGCTGAGACCGCCGGCCGGGCCTCGGCGCCGGGACCGCAGGCCGGTTGCACAAGCCGCATTCTGCCGATAGATGCCCGGTCATCCGGTCGCAGCCTACCCGGACACCAAAACAAGGGCCCAACATGAAAACGCTTGTCATCTGCTCGGGCGGACTGGACTCCGTGTCGCTTGCCCATATCGTCGCCGGCCAAGGCCGGCTTTCACGGCTTGTCTCGTTTGACTACGGCCAGCGCCACCGCAAGGAACTGGACTTCGCGGCCGCCGCGGCGCGCCGCCTGGACGTGCCCCATCACCTGATGGACCTGCGGCCGATCGGCGCGGCCTTGGCCGGGTCCGCGCTGACGGACGACATCGCCGTGCCCGACGGCCATTACGCCGAGGACACGATGCGCATCACCGTGGTGCCGAACCGCAATGCGATCATGCTGGCCATCGGCTTCGGCATCGCCGCCGCCCAGGGCGACGAGGCGGTCGCCACGGCGGTCCATGGCGGCGATCACTTCATCTATCCCGATTGCCGCCCCGCCTTCACGCAGGCCTTTGCGGCCATGCAGCGGGCGGCGCTGGACGGCCATGCCGATGTGCGGCTGCATGTGCCCTTTGTCCATCGCACCAAGGCCTGCATCGTGCGCGAGGGTGCCCTTCACGGCACGCCCTTCGCGGAAACCTGGTCCTGCTACAAGGGCGGGGACATCCATTGCGGCCGCTGCGGAACCTGCGTCGAGCGGCGCGAGGCTTTCCACCTTGCCGATGTCGCGGATCCCACCGCCTATGCCGATCCCGGTTATTGGCTGGCCGCGGTCGCAAGCCGGAAGGGCCGCTGATGTTCCGCATCCGCAAGGAATTCCACTTTTCCGCCTCGCATCGGCTGGCCCATCTGCCGCCCGATCACCAATGCGCGCGGCTGCACGGCCACAACTACGTCGTCGTGGTCGAGCTGGCGGCAGAAACGCTGAACCGCGACGGCTTTGTCCGCGATTACCACGATCTGGCGCCGCTCAAGGCCTATATCGACGGCACCTTCGACCACCGGCACCTGGACGAGGTGCTGGGGGTTCCCTCGACCGCCGAGAACATGGCCCGGCATTTCTATGACTGGTGCCGGGCGCGCTGGCCCGAAACCAGCGCCGTCGCGGTCAGCGAGACGCCCAAGACCTGGGCCGAATACCGCCCATGACCCTGCGCATCGCCGAGATTTTCGGACCCACCATCCAGGGCGAGGGGGCGCTGATCGGCCAGCCCACCGTCTTCATCCGCGCGGGCGGCTGCGATTACCGGTGCAGCTGGTGCGATAGCCTGCACGCGGTCGAAAGCCGGTATCGCCGCAGTTGGGCGCCCATGAGCGCCGAAGCGGTCTGGGCCGAGGTGCTTCGCCTGTCAGGCCACCGTCCCCTGACCGTATCGATCAGCGGCGGCAACCCGGCGATCCAGGACTTCGGACCGGTGATCGCGCGCGGTCGGTCCGTGGGCTATCGCTTCGCCTGCGAAACCCAGGGCTCGATCCCGCGGGGCTGGTTTGGGTCGCTGGACACCCTGGTCCTGTCGCCCAAGCCGCCGTCCAGCGGCGAGCGCATGGACTGGGACAGCTTCGCGGCCTGCGTTGCGGCCGGTCCGCCCGCCGGGGGGACGGCGATGAAGATCGTCGTGTTCGACCGCGCCGATTACGACTGGGCCAGGGCCGCCCATGCCCGTCATCCGGGCCTGCCGCTTTACCTGCAACCCGGCAACCCGCAGGTGGACCCCGAAACGCCCGTCGATCCGCAGTCGCTGGCCGACCGGTTGGGCTGGCTGACCGAAACGGCCATGGCCGACGGCTGGTTCGCGCCCCGGATCCTGCCGCAGCTTCATGTGCTGATCTGGGGCAACAAGCGCGGCGTGTGAGCCGGCGTGCGCAAAACGGGCAGGCCGTCCCTTGACGGGTGGGACCGGGTGCGCTTCCTTGCGCGCGGCGCGGCGCGGCGCGGCGCGGCGCGGCGCGGCACGACGGAGGCACGGGTGGAACAAAGACGGCTAGGCGACCGGGGTGTCGGCGCCATCGGTTTCGGCGCGATGAGCTTTGGCGGCATGTTCGGCCCCACGGACGAGGCGACCTCGCTGGCCTGCCTGGATGCGGCGGCGGATGCGGGCATCAGCCATGTCGACACGGCAAACATCTATGGCATGGGCGTGTCGGAACAGGTCATCGGCCGATGGGGCGGCCGGCGGGACATCCACCTGGCCACGAAATGCGGCATCGTCGACGGCCCGCCGCGCAGCGTGCGCAATGACGAACCCTATATCCGCCAATGCCTCGAAGACTCGCTGCGGCGGCTGAAGCGCGATCACGTGGATCTGTACTATATCCACCGCCGCCAGCCCGACATTCCCGTCGAGGATCTGGCTGGGACGATGGGACGGCTGGTGCAGGAAGGCAAGATCGGCGGATACGGCCTGTCCGAGATCGCGCCGTCGACCCTGCGCCGTGCCCATGCCGAACATCCGGTGACGGCGGTGCAGAACGAGTTTTCGCTGTGGACGCGGCTGCCCCAGCTTGGCCTGATCCAGGCCTGCCGCGACCTCGGCGTGGCCTTTGTGGCCTTTTCGCCGCTGGGTCGGGGCATGTTCGGGCGCGCGGCGCTCAGGCGCGACTTTCGCGCGGGCATCGACTTCCGCGACACCAATCCGCGCTTCACCGAGCCGAACTTCTCGGCCAACCTGGCCGCCGTCGCGCCCTTCCGCGATTTCTGCGCCGCGCGGGGCTGGACGGTTCCCGGCGCGGCGCTGGCCTGGGTTCTGGCGCAGGGCGACCATGTCATTCCGATCCCGGGCACGCGGACGGCGGATCACCTGCGCGACTGGCAAGGCGCGGATCCAAGCGCCGCCGACATTGCCGAGATCGAGCGCATCCTTCCCGCGGGCTTCGCCCATGGCGACCGCTACGGCGATCACCAGGTGGCATTCGTGGAACGCTACTGCTGACAACGGGGGATCGTCCCGGCGTCCCGGATAACGGCAGGGCCGAACGCCCCTGCGGCCATGGGATCGGACACGGCAAGGAATTCGCCGCGCCGATGTCCGGGTCCACAGAGCGCCAACCGCTTGCGGGCATTTCCGTTCGGCGCCTCGGTGCCGGGCTGGCGGCACGATCTTCGTCCCGCTGCCGCGATACGGCATCACAAGACGTGGAACCGCAGGCATACCGCCCGGGAAAAGGTCAAGGCGAAGGGGTGAGTGTGGCCGCGCTTGCAGGCGCGCGGGGGCAAGTGGCTGCCGCAACGCGTGCTGGCCGATTGCGCGGGCCGCGCCCCCCGGCTCGGCGCGATCCGGTTGGAATACCGGCTTCATGGGACGGGGGCTTTCTGCCGGTAGGCGTCATCGGCCAGCAGCAGAGAAGCGCGCCCCGGATGCGCCCGGCCCGAGGGTCCGCAGCCTGGAGCCGGAGAACGAAGGCGTGCTGCGGGCGCTGGCCCGTCCGGCGGCGGCGACACGGGGTCAGGCATGATCCGACGCCTGGGCGCAATGGCCGCCGGTCACAAATCCGATGGGCCAGGCGCCGGGACGGGCCTTTACCTGACAGGCGACGGGCTGCGCATCCCGGGCGCGGATGGCGCTGAAGCGGCGGGCGCGCTGGCCGCCAATGCCTGCCTGAACGGTCTGGGCCGCGCCACCCCGACACGCCACCCTGACACTGGCCCGGTTGGAAGCGGTCAGTTCGTCTCGCCCCATGGCGCAGGCGGTGACGGCTGAGCAGATCCGCTTCCTCTCGAATTCGCCGAAAAGGATGGCGGCGGCCTGGTGCACACCGCGGCTGGCGGCTTCGGCGATCCCGTCCGGCGGCGCGGGATTCGACCATGGGGGCAGCTTTTACCAACCCTTTCCTGATCGGTGGCGTCACCGCCGGCAACCCTGTCGTGACCGAGGAAATCCTTGGCCCCGTTGCCACCTTCCAGGTCTGCGACACCGAGGACGAGGGCCTGGCGCTTGCGCATCACGAAATCACAGCCCGCGGCGGGGCGGATCGCTTGTGCGCCATCGTCACGAAGCAGGCGCGGATCGTCACCGAACCACCAAAAACTGTCGGTGCGGGGGTTGGTGCGCGGCGACAGGAACTGACCCATCAGGTGCCCGCCGGTCAGGATCTGGACCCCGTCCAAGCCCGCGTCCTTGCAGTCCCGCGCGGAGCCCGCGACGCGATCGCCCGGCCGGTGTTGTGGCGGTCCATCTCTCGCGGGAAGATGCGGGTCCGGGCGGGTCCAGGGAATGCCGGGCGAGGCTCCGCCCGCCGCCGACATCGCCACCCGCATCATCGCCGAGGACGACTTGCGTTGCCAATCATGACATCTTGCGCCCGAGGTTGTCCTGCCGGTCTGCGCCCCGGCCTGTCTGGCGGAACAGGGGCCGCTGGAGGACCATCCGGCCCGCCATGCGTTTCCAAGGCAGGACGGCGCGCATGGCGACCCTTGGCCCAGGCTCACGGTCTGCCGCCCGGGCGAGGCGGGCGACTGGCATAGCTTTTCGGATGTTTCCGTGGCCTTGCAAGCCGGGGGCGACGGCGGCCTTCTTTCGGGGCGGCCTTGCTTCGGGGCGGCATGATCCCCTTGGTCCTCGCCGCGCCCTTTACCGTCTTTGCCCCCCGCGAGGAGCCGCTGGCGGATTTTTTCGGCATGAGCACCGACCGGGATTTCCACAAGCTGTTCTGGCGGCAGGTGCTGCGCCCGCCTGCGCGGGCTGGAAATCCTGGGCCGCGTGCCCCGTTTCTGCCCGGACGCTTGCAGGAGTGGAGGGCAAGGGGAAAGCCCGCGCCGCGATGATGCGGTGGTCGACGGAACCGCGAGATCACCAGGGACGAGGCATGCCGTGATGCTTCCAGAGCGCGGCCTGCGTCAGGGGCGCGGAATGGTCCCGCACCCCCCCTTGTTCTAGCCCATCACCTTTGCCAGCGCGCCGTCGATGGCGTCGGTGATGGCGTCGATGTCGTTTTCCGTGGCGATCA
>NZ_JBHRXY010000017.1:0-70111 GCF_042648745.1 Paracoccus angustae | reverse complement strand
CGGAGGAGGAGGCCGGGCGGCGCTTCACGGCAAAACGCCACTCGTTACTTGATGTAGCCCGCGCGCGTCATCTCGCGGGTCGCAGTGGCCTGCGCAGCATTCAGAGCATCCTGGGCAGACATTTGCCCAGCCAGAGCGGCCGAGATGTTCTGGCCCACCGCCGTGCCAATCCCCTGGAATTCCGGGATCGAGACATACTGGATGCCGGTGTAGGGGACCGGAACGGCGGTCGCATCAGCCGGATCGGCGTTCTGGATCGCGTTCAGAACCGTTTCGGCAAACGGTGCGGCATCCTTGTAGTTCTGGTTGGCATAGGTTGACATCCGGGTTCCCGGCGGAACCGCAACCCAACCCTTTTCCTCGCCGACGAGGTTCACGTACTCCTCGCTGGTTGCCCACGCGATGAAGTCCTTTGCCACATCAGCTTTCTGGGAGCTGGTCGGAATGGCCAGCGACCAGGCCCAGAACCAGGCATTGCCCTTGTCGACCGAGGCGATGGGGGCGACGGTGAAGCCCACGTTCTCGGCGACCTGGGATTGGGCCGGATCGAACACGCGTCCTGCGGCCGAGGTGGCATCGATCCACATCGCGCATTTGCCGGTCTGGAACAGCGCCTGGTTTTCGTTGAAGCCGTTCGAGGTCGCACCCGGAGGACCATAATTGGTCATAACATCAAGATAATAGGTCAGCGCGTCGGACCAGGGTTTCTGATCCAGTTGCGGCACCCAGTTCTGGTCAAACCACACTCCGCCGTTGGTGTTCACCAGGGTGCCGAAGAACGCCATGTTCTCGCCCCAGCCTGGCTTGCCGCGCAGGCAGATGCCGTACTGTTCCTTGGACTTGTCCGTGAGCTTGGCGGCAAATTCCGCGATCTGGGCATAGGTCGGCTGCTCGGGCATCGTCAGACCAGCCTGCTCGAACAGATCCTTGCGATACATGGTGAACGAGCTTTCGGCGTAGAAGGGCAGCGCGTAAAGCGTCCCCTCACTGGAAAGGCCCGTCCTCACCGCGGGAATGAGATCGTCGTAGTTGTAGCCTTCGATCCCGTCGAGCGGCACCAGCCAGCCCTGCTTGCCCCAGATCGGCGCCTCGTAGGAGCCGATGGTCATGATGTCGTACTGGCCGCCCTGCGTGGCGATGTCGGTCGTCACGCGCTCGCGCAGGATGTTTTCTTCAAGCACGACCCAGTTGACGGTGTTGCCGGTCTCTTCCTCCCATTTCGAGGACAGCTCCTGCATGATGATCATGTCGCCGTTGTTCACCGTGGCGACGGTGATCTCCTCGGCAAAGGCCAGAACGCCGGATGCCATGACCAGACATCCCGCGGCGCACGACGAAAACAAGACACGTTTCACGTTCATGGTCTCTCCTCCCATTTTTACGTGCGTAAAGAATTGCCGGAAAGTGAGTCGTTCGTCAAGAAGTTTTCATAAGAACCAGCATTGGGCGAAAAGACACCCGACCGACCGGCAAGGCAGCGGTTTGCGGCCGAGGCTACGCTTCCGGTGAGCAAAGCATTCCCAAGAAGGGGGATCAGGCGGACTCGCGAACCCTCAGGGTGGTCTCGAACATCCGCGTTTCCTTGGCTTCCAGGCTTGGTCGCCCGTCGGAGATCAGGCCTGCCAGGATACTGACGGCCTCCTCGCCGATCCGGTCGATCTGCTGTTTGACGGTCGTCAGGGAGGGGGTCATGAAGCGGCTCAGGGGATGATCGTCATGCCCGGCGATCCGCAACCCGCCGCTCCGGTTGAAGAGCCTGTGCCGGTTTGCCGCTCTGAGGGCGCCGATGGCCAGACGGTCATTGGCACACAGCAAGGTGCCGGTCCGGAAACGTCCGTTGCTGAAATGCTCGTCCATGAGATCGTGGGCATAGGCCTCGAACTCCCATCCTGCCGTTTGGCTGGAGCCGGGAACGATCTCGGACCGGAGTCCTCGCTTTTCCATCTCGGCCAGATAAGCCGCTTCCCGGTCCATGGCATTGGAGTTGAGTTTTGGCATGCCGAGAAAGAGTGGGCTTTCGCCAGCTTGGCAGAGATAATCGAGGATGAGCGAGATGCTCTGCGTGTTGTCGGTCCCGACAAACGGCACGCCCGGAAGCGCGTCGGGAAGGTGGGAGTCGACGAAGACCAGGGGCATGCTGGTCATCAACCGCTCGAATGTTCTGGCCGAGCTGCCTTCCCCCAAGGGTGCCACGATGACACCGTCGGCATTCATCGACATGAGCTTGCCGGCGGCATGCTGTTCAAGATCGGCATCCCCGTGAGAGCTTTGCGTGATGACAGTATAGCCCTGCGCCCTGGCAGACTGCTGGATGACTTCCAGAAGGCTGGTGAAGAACAGATCGTTGAGGTGAGGAATGATGACGCCGATAAGCCCGGTCGACTTGCGGTTCAGGCGTGTCGCGAAGAAGTTCGGCACGTAGTCCACGTCCTCAAGACCGCGCTGGATCTTCTTGACGGTCGAGTCCCGGACGCTTGCCGGATCCTGGAAGTAGCGGGACAAGGTGGGCCGAGAGACACCGATGGCCAGAGACAGTTCTTCCATCGTGTTCACTTTAGGCTTTGCCATGTGAGGTCCTGCAAGCTGGCTAAAGGAAGACCGCGGCGGTCTTTTTTATCGCATGTAAATTTTGCGCCAAAGCACTCTGGGATGCAAGCAAAGGTTGGATCACATCGCGGTCGCGGCACCGCTTGCGGCGCTGTTCCCTTGTTCCCAAGAAAGGATCGCACCATCAAACCGCGGGATCAAACAACCTGGGCTGGAACAATGACGGGTCAATCACTTGCCGCTTCTTTTACGGCATGAAGAAAGCGCCTTCTGGAAATAAGCCGCCACCAAGCCTGCCGCTGCATCCAGATCAAAAGCCCAGTTCACCCGCGCGGTGATCTCGCGCACGCTGACGGGGCCGCAGCCGTCCAGATGGGCCAGCACCCGCCATTCGGGGATCGTCAGCCCTGCCTCGGCCTTGACATCGTTGCTTTAGCAACGTTATGGTTATTGCATCAGCAACGAACTTGGGGAGGAACGCCGATGACGATCCAGCAGCTGCCCGACGGCATGATCCGCGCGACCGCAACGCAGGGAACGCACGAAGGCTACATGCCCGGCTTCGGCAACGACTTCGAGACCGAGGCCCTGCCCGGCGCCCTGCCCCAGGGCCAGAACAGCCCGCAAAAGTGCAACTACGGCCTTTACGCCGAACAGCTGTCGGGCACCGCCTTTACCGCCCCGCGCGGGCAGAACGAGCGGACCTGGTGTTACCGCATCCGCCCCTCGGTGCATCACACGGGACGCTTTTCGCCCATCGACCTGCCCTTCTGGAAAACCGCGCCCAACGTGATGCCCAATGTCACCAGCCTGGGGCAATACCGCTGGGATCCGATCCCGGTGCCGGACGAGAACCTGACCTGGATCACGGGGATGCGCACCATCACCACGGCGGGCGACGTGAACATCCAGGTGGGCATGGCCTCCCACGTCTATCTGGTCACGCAGTCGATGGTGGACGAATACTTCTTTTCGGCCGACAGCGAACTGCTGGTGGTCCCGCAGGAAGGCCGGCTGCGCTTCTGCACCGAACTGGGCGTCATCGACCTGGAGCCGAAGGAGATCGCCATCCTGCCGCGCGGCCTGGTCTACCGGGTCGAGGTGCTGGAAGGCCCGGCCCGCGGCTTCGTGTGCGAGAACTACGGCCAGAAGTTCGACCTGCCGGGCCGCGGCCCGATCGGCGCCAACTGCCTGGCGAACCCCCGCGACTTCAAGTGCCCCGTCGCGGCCTTCGAGGACAAGGAAACCCGCTCGCGCGTGGTGATCAAGTGGTGCGGCCAGTTCCACGAGACCTTTATCGGCCATTCGCCCCTGGACGTGGTGGCCTGGCACGGCAACTACTGCGCCTACAAATACGACCTGCGCACCTATTCGCCGGTGGGCGCGATCCTGTTCGACCATCCCGACCCGTCGATCTTCACGGTGCTGACCGCGCCCTCGGGGCAGGAGGGCACCGCCAACATCGACTTCGTGCTGTTCCGCGAACGTTGGATGGTGGCCGAACACAGCTTCCGCCCGCCCTGGTACCACAAGAACATCATGTCCGAACTGATGGGCAACATCTACGGCATCTACGACGCCAAGCCGCAGGGCTTCGCGCCCGGCGGCATCAGCCTGCACAACTGCATGCTGCCGCACGGGCCGGACCGCGACGCCTTCGAGGGGGCATCCAACGCGGAGCTGAAGCCCGAGAAGCTCGACAACACCATGTCCTTCATGTTCGAAACGCGCTTTCCCCAGCATCTGACCGAATACGCCGCCAAGGAAGCGCCCATGCAGCAGGAATACATGGAGGTCTGGCAACGGCTGGAAAAGAAGTTCGACGGCACGCCCGGGCTGAAGTGACGCGCCCTGCCGAAGGTAACACGCCCCCCGTTCCAAGATGCTTGCACAGAAAACAAGGAGGCCGGTCATGGCCCTGATCCGGTCCTGGGTCGAAAGCGCCAACGTGGCGGACTGTCCCTTTCCCCTGAACAACCTGCCTTACGGCGTCTTCTCGACAGCGGACGAGGCGCCGCGCTGCGGGGCGGCCATCGGCGACATGATCCTGGACCTTGCGGGTTGCGAGGCGCAGGGGCTGCTGGATGCCGGAGGCACCTTCGCGCAGCCGCAGCTCAACGGCTTCATGGCCCTTGGCCGCGCCAAGTGGAACGAGGTTCGGGCAAGATTAACCGAACTGCTTGCCGAAGATGGCAACCGCGACCTGCCGCTGGTGCGGATGGCTGACGCCACGCTGCACCTGCCGGTCCGGGTCACCGAATACACCGACTTCTACGCCTCGAAGAACCATGCCTTCAACGTGGGCGTGCTGTTCCGGGGGCCGGAGAACGCCCTGCCGCCGCAATGGACGCACATGCCCATCGGCTACAACGGCCGGGCCTCGTCCGTGGTGGTCTCGGGCACGCCGATCCGCCGGCCGATGGGACAGCTGAAGGGCGAGACCGGTCCCCGCTGGGCGCCCTGCGAGCGGCTGGATCTGGAGCTGGAGCTGGGCGCGGTCGTGGGCGCGGACAGCGCCATGGGCGAGCGGGTCAGCGTGGAGGAGGCCGAGGACATGATCTTCGGCTATGTGCTGCTGAACGACTGGTCGGCGCGCGACGTGCAGGCCTGGGAATACCAGCCGCTGGGGCCGTTCCAGTCCAAGGCGCTCGGCACCACCATCGGGGCGTGGATCGTCACCCAGGCCGCGCTGGAGCCGTTCCGCAGCCCGGGCCCCGAACGGGTGAACCCGCTGCTGCCCTACCTACAGGAAAGCCGGCCCGGCCTTTACGATCTGGAGATCGGCTGGACCCTGAACGGGCAGGTCATGGCGCGCACGAACTACAACGTCATGTATTATTCCAGCGCCCAGCAGCTGGCCCATCACACCAGTTCGGGCTGCCCGATGCGGGTGGGCGACCTGCTGGGTTCCGGCACCATCAGCGGCCCCGCGCCCGACCAGACCGGCGCGCTGCTGGAGATGACGGAGGGCGGCAAGACCCCCGTCACGGTCAACGGCGAGGCCCGCACCTTTCTGGAGAACGGCGACGAGGTGGCGCTGTTCGCCGAAGCCCGGGGCGAGGGCTACCGCATCGGCTTCGGTCCCTGCACCGGGCGCATCCTGCCCGCGCGGCCGTGACCACGGCGCTGCACGACTATTGGCGGTCTTCCGCATCCTACCGGGTGCGGATCGCGCTGAATCTCAAGGGCATCGCTTACGAACGGGTGCCTGTCGATCTGGTTGCGGGCGAGCAGCGCAGCCCGGCGCATCTGGCATTGAACCCGCAAGGTCTGGTGCCCGCGCTGGAGATCGACGGACTGGTCCTGACGCAATCCCTGGCGATCATCGACTACCTGGACGAGACCCGGCCCGAACCGCCGCTCCTGCCGCCACACCCCATGGCCCGGGCGCGGGTCCGCGCCCTCTCGCAAGCGATCGCCAGCGAAATCCACCCGATCGCGAACCTGCGCACCTTGAAGCGTGTCGAGGCGCTTGCCGGACCCGAGGCGCGCGCCGCCTGGAACCGCGACACCATCGCATCGGGGCTGGATGCCTTCGAGGCGCTGCTGGACCACCCCGCCTTCACCGGCCGCTTCTGCCACGGCCATGCCCCCACCATGGCCGACTGCACCCTGATCCCGCAGCTTTACAACGCCGCACGCTGGGACGTGCCCTTCGACCACCTGCCTCGCATCAGCGCCGTGGCAGAAAACTGTGCCGCACTGCCGGCCTTCGCCCAAGCCCATCCAGACCGCTTCGACCCACACAAGACCCAGGCTGTCGGTCCCCGACGATGACGGTCATGGCCGCCCGGCCTGCCGACCCGGACCCGCCAGGCTTTCCCCGGGCCACCGTCCCTCGGCCACGGCTTCGGCCAGGACGGCAAGAACCAGACCGGCCATCTCGTCGTCCACCCGCCGCCTGGGCTGGTGCGCCCTCGAGACAAGATAAAGGCTGCGGTTCAGCTCGGGCTCGATGATCTTGCGGGCGTGAAGGCTGCCCCTGGCCAGATCCCCGGCCACCGTCGCGCGGGCCAGGATCGAACAGCCCAGTCCCGCCCGCATCGCCTGAACCAGCGCGCTGAGCGACTCGATCTCGAGCTGCGGATGCGGGGTGATCTGGCGGCGCAGGAACTGGCTGTGGATGATCGAACGCGAGGAACGGACCAGGTTCAGCGCCAGCACCTTTCCCTGCGGCAGGTCTTCAAAGGATATGGGGGCGTCCTGGGGACCGATCATCTGCGGAAGACCGACAAGATAAAGATGCTCGTTCAGGATCGGCCGGACCTCGAACCGGCTGTCGTCGGGCGGCTGATAGGCCGCCGCCAGGTCGATCTCGCCCCGCAGCATCATCGCCAGCAGGTTGCCGCTGACGCCTTCGACAATGGTCAGGTGCATCCCGGGCAGCTGGTCGGCCGCCCGCCGCATGATGGTCAGGGCCGCCACCTCGGTCGCGGTGTGGCACAGGCCCAGCACGAACGGACCGGAGGCCTGTTCCCTGAAGTCGCGGACATCGGTCTCGGCGCGCTCGAGAGCCCCGAGGATCGCCTGGGCATGATCCAGCAGCCGCTCGCCCGCGGGGGTCAGCGTCACGCCGCGCGGGCGGCGGTCGAACAGCCGCACGCCCAGTTGCGCCTCAAGCTCGGACATGTGGTGGCTCAGCGCGGATTGGGCGACGCCCAGTTCCTCGGCCGCGTGGCCCATCACGCCGGTCCGGGCGATCCGGGCGAAATAGCGAAGCTGGCGCAGGCTCAACGGCATCGGTGCAGCCTTCTGATTTTCAGAAATCGCATATCTGAATCTTCTATTTGTGTGAAGCCCCCCGGCTTGGCACCTTCCACCCCGAGACATGGGAGGAAAGCCGATGAAACTGCCCCTGGACGGCATCCGCGTCGTCGAGATGAGCCACATGGTCATGGGGCCGTCCTGCGGGATGTTCCTGGCCTTTCTGGGCGCCGAGGTCATCAAGATCGAGCCGCCCGAGGGCGACAAGACCCGCAACCTGACCGGCATGGGCGCGGGCTTCTTTCCGACCTTCAACCGGGGCAAGAAATCCGTGGTGCTTGACATCAAGGCGCCGGAAGGCCGCGCCGACCTGGAACGGCTGCTGGCCACGGCGGACGTGTTCGTGGAAAACTTCCGCAGCGAAAGCCTGGCCAGGATGGGCCTCGATCCTGACAGCCTGCGCAGGCGGTTTCCGCGCCTGATCGTGGCCTCCTGCAAGGGCTTCCTGGAAGGCCCTTACGAAAACCGCGCCGCCATGGACGAGCTGGTGCAGATGATGACCGGCATGGCCTACATGACCGGACCGACCGGGCGTCCGCTGCGGATCGGGTCTTCGGCCAACGACATCATGGGCGGGCTGTTCGCGGCCTATGGCGTCCTGGGCCAGATCATCGCGCGG
This sequence comes from Paracoccus angustae, assembly GCF_042648745.1. Classification (NCBI taxonomy): domain Bacteria; kingdom Pseudomonadati; phylum Pseudomonadota; class Alphaproteobacteria; order Rhodobacterales; family Paracoccaceae; genus Paracoccus; species Paracoccus angustae. The sequence continues at coordinate 62,181 of NZ_JBHRXY010000017.1, read as the reverse complement.
GGCCGCGACGGCCACGGCAGCGTAGTGCGGTCGGGCCTGTTCGAGAACTGCCTTTTGCTGGTCGCACAGCACATGGTGCAGTTCGACATCGAGGGCACCGAAAGCCCCCCGATGCCGGAACGCGTCTTTTCCTGGCCGGTCTACGACATCTTCCAGACCCGCGACGGGCGCCAGATCTTCCTGGGCGCGGTGACGGAAACGCAGTGGGCCGCGCTCTGCCGCGTGCTGGGGCTTGAGGCGCTGCTGTCCGACCCCCGCCTTCAGACCCGTCCCGACCAGATCGCCGCGCGAAGCTGGACCCTGCCGGTCGTGGCCGAGGCGGTCGCCGCGCGCGATTACGCCAACCTGCTGGCCGCCTGCGATGCCGCTGGGCTGCTGTGTTCCCCCATCGCCCGCCCGGCCGAGATGTATGACGACCCCCACGTCACGCGCCCCGGCGGGCTGATCCAGTCGCGCTATGCCGACAAGAAGGATTTTCGGGCGCCGGGCCTGCCCTTCTCGGTCGACGGCACGTCGCCCGTGCCCGCCGATGCCGACCTGCCGTCGGTCGGACAGCACACTGCCGAAGTCCTGTCCGCCCTGCCGCAGATGGAGCGCGCGTGATGGCGGCCGATGTGGAACGCGTCTATCCGGCGGGACAGGTGGCCTTGCGCGAAGTGGGCCTGCGCGACGGGCTGCAACTGACGAAAGCCTTCCCCTCGACCGCCGCCAAGTCGGACTGGATCCGGCGCGAACATGCCGCAGGCGTGCGCCATTTCGAGGTGGGCTCGTTCCTGCCCGCCAGCCGCTTTCCGCAGTTCGCCGACGTGCGCGCGCTGGCCGATCTGGTCAACGGCCTGGGCGCCCATTCGCTGGGGCTGGCACTGAACGAACGCGGCGCGCGCGACGCGCTGGCGGCGGGCGTGACGGAACTGACCGTGGTGATGTCCGCGACCGAGGCGCACAACATGGCCAACGCCCGCCGCCCGCGCGAACAGTCCCTGGCCGAGATCGCGGGCACCGTGCGCCTGCGCGATGATGCCGGATCGGCCACGCTGATCAACGTGGGCATCGCTATGGCGACCGGCTGTTCCTTGTCGGGCGCGGTCGATCCCGCCGAGGTCGAGCGGCTGGCCGCGGCCTGCCTGGAGGCGGGCGCCGATCTGGTCGGCATCGCGGACACCGTGGGCTATGGCGGGCCGCGCCAGATCGCGGATCTGTGCCGCCGCATGACCGCGCTGATGGGCGGCAGGCCCTATGTCGTCCACCTGCACGACACGCGCGGCATGGGCCTTGCCAATGCCCTGGCGGCCTACGACGCCGGGGCGCGGGTCTTCGACGCCTCGCTGGCGGGTCTGGGCGGCTGCCCTTTCGCGCCGGGCGCCACCGGCAACGTCGTCTTCGAGGATCTGGTCTATCTGTTCGAGACCGCGGGCATCCGCACCGGCATCGACCTGGAGGAGGTCATCGCCGTCCGCGAGATCCTGTCCCGCGAAATGCCCGACGAAACGCTGCACGGCACCCTGGCCCAGGCCGGGCCGCCCAAGGGAATGACCTGGCAGGCCCGCGCGGCCTGACCTGACACCGATCAAGGGGAGGAGGAACCCACATGAACGCACGCACGATCCTTGCCGGCACGGCCCTGGCCGCGCTGACCGCCGTCCCGGCCCTGGCCGAAACGCCCATCCGGTGCAGCCACCAGCTGCCGCCCCAGCACGAGGTCGCCAAGGTCGTCGAACGCTGGGCCGCCGAGGTCGAAACGCTGTCGAACGGCGAACTGGACGTTCAGATCTTCGGCGCCAACGCCCTGGCCAAGCCCGAGGAGAACATTCCCTCGGTCGCCAAGGGCAGCTTCGAATGCGCCTTCTCGGTCAATTTCCAGTGGGGCAAGACCCTGCCCGCCATGAACGTGACCCTGCGCCCCTATGCCTTCAGCGATCCCGAAATCTGGCGCAACTGGCCCGGATCGGAACCCGCCGCCTTTTTGGAGGGGCTGATGGAGGAAAAGCGGCTGAAGAACATCGCCTGGCTGTTCCAGACCCGGATGAGCGTCTTCACCTCGAACGACAAGCCTCTGATTGCGCCCGCTGATTTCGCGGGCATCAAGATCCGCGGGCTGAACCCGGCCTTCGACACCGGCCTGACCGCCATGGGCGCGGCGACCAGTTCGATGCCGGGCTCCGAAGTCTATCAGGCCCTGTCCACCGGCGTCATCGACGCGGCCATCACCGATGTCGCCGCCGCCCATGCCCGCAAATACTATGAGGTGCAGGACCACATGACGGTGACGCCCGTCATCTCGGTCTTTTTCAACGGCTACATGAACGGGGCCTTTTACGACGGCCTGACCGATGCGCAAAAGGCCGCCCTGGACGAGGCCGGGCGGAAGGCCGCCGTCTGGGCTGTCGAGGACGGCCTGGCCGCCGAACAGGCCGCGCCGGGCCTGCTCGAGGCCGAGGGCGTCACGCTGCATGTCGCCACCCCCGAGGAGAACGAGGCGATGCGCGCCGTGATGCAGCCCGCCTTCGACGCGGCCTTTGCCGAGGAAGGCGGCGAGGCCGGAACCGAGCTGCTGAAGCTGGTGGACGGGATGGTGCAATGACGATGGCGCATCCGTCCCAAGGCCACAAGGTTGCGGCGGAACGGCACGGTTCGGTCTGGACCGTGCTGGCCTGGCCGATCCACGCGCTTGCCGCCGTGTCGGCGGCGCTTGTGGCGGTGGGCTTCGCGGCGGTGGTGGTCGCGGTCTTTTATCGCTACCTGCTGGGCGCGCCGCTGAACGGGGTGGACGAACTGACCGGCTATCTGGTGGTCGCCATCGCCTGCTGCGGCCTTGGCAGCGCGCTGCTGCTGGACCAGCATATCGGCGTGGACATCCTGACCGCCTCGGCCGGGCCGCGCGCCGGGCGGGGCTTCGAAATCTGGGCCGCGCTTTGCGTGCTGGCCTGCGCCGCGATCCTCACCTGGTCGGCCTGGCACACCGTGCTGTTCAACCGCGACTTCGGCACCTATTCCACCGGCCCGTTGGAAATCCCGGTCTGGTGGGTCCAGGCGCCGATGGTGCCGGGCGGCATCGTTCTGGGCCTTGCCGCGCTGATCCGCCTGCTGCGCGCCGTCCGGGGAGACGAAAAATGACCGGCATCCTGATCGTTATCGGCCTGATCGCGCTGCTTTTGTCGGGCATCCCGATCTTCGCGGCCCTGCTGCTGACCGGCTCGGCCGTGCTGTTCCTGGCCGAAGGCTCGGTCGAGAGCGTGGCCGACACGGTGTTCGCGCATCTCAATTCGCCGGTGCTGCTGACCATTCCGCTGTTCATCCTGATGGCGCAGCTGATGATCCGGTCGGGCGCGGTCGACGACCTGTTCGGCATGGCCAACACGCTGATCGGCCATGTGAAGGGCGGCATCGGCGTGGCGACCATCCTCAGTTGCACGATCTTCGCCGCGATCTCGGGTTCGTCCGTCGCGACCGCCGTCTCCATCGGCCAAACCGCGATCCCGCAGATGCGGCGCTACGGCTTTCCCGAACGCAGCGCCCTGGGCCTGGTCGCGGCGGGGGGCACGCTGGGCATCCTGATCCCGCCGTCGGGACCGATGATCCTGTATGCGGTGGTCGCCAACGCCTCGATCGGGGCGCTGTTCCTGGCGGGCATCATCCCCGGCCTGCTGCTGGCGCTGGCTTTCGCGGTCTTCTGCCTGATCGGCGCGCGCAAGTCGGGCCGGATCGAACAGGCGCCGTTTCCCGGCTGGCGGGCCGTCTGGCGCGCCATGTCCAGGTCGATCTGGGCGCTTTTGATGCCGCCCGTGGTGATGGGCGGGATCTATCTGGGCATCTTCACCGCGACCGAGGCCGCCGCCGTGGGCTGCCTTTACGCCCTGCTGGTGGGCGCTCTGGTTTACCGCAACCTCGGGCCGCGCGTCCTGGCGGTCTGCCTGAAGGATACGGTTATGACCTCGCTGATGGTTTTCGCCATCATCGCGGGCGCGGCGGTGTTCGGCAACGCGATCACCATCATCCGCCTGCCGAACCAGGTGTCGGAACTGATCGTGGCGATGAACCTGACGCCCCTGGCGTTCATGCTGGTCGTCATGGCGATGATCTTCGTGATGGGGATGTTTCTGGAAAGCATCGCCATTATCCTGATCACCACCCCGATCCTGCTGCCGGCGCTGATCGCGCTGGACATCGACCTGATCTGGTACGGCGTGCTGCTGATGATCAACCTGGAACTGGCGATGATCACCCCGCCCGTCGGCATGAACCTGTTCGTCATCAAGGGTATCACTGGCAGTCCGCTGTCCACCGTGATCCGGGGCGCCGCGCCCTTCGTGCTGTTGATGATCGGCGGAATGCTGACCATCATGGCCCTGCCCGACCTGGCGACATGGTTGCCGCGCCTCGCGGGCTACAAGTTCTGAAGGAAACGGGATGAGCATCCACGGCCTGAACGACCTCCAGCCGCGCCTGCCGGACGAAGGCAACTACTGGGTCGCGCCGTCCGCCACCGTTGTGGGCGACGTGACGATCGGCCCCGAGGTCGGCATCTGGTTCGGCGCCGTCCTGCGCGGCGACAACGAGCCGATCACCCTGGGCGCCCGCACCAACATCCAAGACCATGCGATCATCCACGCCGATCCGGGCTTTCCAGCGGCTATCGGCGCGGACGTGACGGTAGGACATCGCGCCATCGTCCACGGCTGCACCATCGGCGACGGATCGCTGATCGGCATGGGCGCCATCATCCTGAACGGCGCCCGGATCGGCCGCGGCTGCCTGATCGGCGCGGGCGCCCTTGTCACCGAGGGCAAGGAGATCCCCGACGGCAGCCTTGTCATGGGCAGCCCCGCCAAGGTGGTGCGCGAACTGGACGACGCCGCCCGGCAGGGCCTGCTGGAATCCGCCGCGCGCTATGTCGCCAACTGGCGGCGCTTCGCGGACGGCATGACAAGCATCTGACGCAGCCGTCAGGACGGCGGGGGCGTCGCGACCAGGCCGGGCGCGACGCCCCCATCGTCCTTCAGCGTCTTCAGCACGATCTCGGACCGGACCTGGGACACCTGGGGATGGGGCAGCAGGTGCCGGTGCACGAAATCGGCAAAGGCGTCCAGGTCGCGGACGCGCACGTCCAGGACATAATCCGCATCGCCCGACACCGAAAAGGCCGACCGGATCTGCGGATGCGTGGCGACAAAGCGCGCGAAGTCGTCTTCCTTGCGCTGACCGTGGCTGGACAGGTTCACGCGGATGATCGCGCGCAATCCGTAGCCCAGCTTGGCCGCGCCGAGCCGCGCCGAATACCCCTCGATCACGCCCGCCTCCTCCAGCGCCGCGCGCCTGCGCGAGCATTGGGACGGCGACAGCTTGACGATCTCGGCCAGGGCCGCATTGGTCAGCGCGCCGTCGCGTTGCAAGGCGGTCAGGATTGCGATGTCGAAGCTGTCCAGTTTCAAATCGTGCATCCTTTCCGTATTTCATGCGCAGTTCGTGCAAAGATCTTCCCATTCCTTATGAATATGCAAGCCTTTCGCACGGAAATCATGGCATTCTGATACAGAACCGCAACGAACAGGAGGAGCGCGCATGGGACCGTTTCCGCACAATGCCCCCAAGGCCACGATCAGCGACATCAACCCCGCCGGCACCGACGGCTTCGAGTTCGTCGAATACGCCCACCCGAACCCCGAGGTTCTGGACCGCATCTTCCGGCAGATGGGCTTCACGCCGGTCGCCAGGCACAAGACCAAGGACATCACGCTGTATCGCCAGGGCGACATCAATTATCTGCTGAACGCCGATGCGAACGGCCATGCGGCCGGTTTCGTGGCCGAGCACGGCCCCTGCGCGCCCGCGATGGCCTGGCGGGTGGTCGATGCGCAGGTCGCGCTGAAGCGCGCGCTGGATCTGGGCGCCACCGAATACACAGGGTCCGGCAAGTCGATCGAGGCGCCCGCCGTTTACGGCATCGGCGGTTCGCTTCTGTATTTCATCGACGCCTATGGCGAGACGGGCAGCGCCTATGACGCCGATTACGACTGGCTGGGCGAGGCGAACCCGCGCCCCGAGGGCTTTGGCTTCTACTACCTCGACCATCTGACGCACAACGTGATCCGGGGCAACATGGACACCTGGTACAAGTTCTACCACGACACGTTCAATTTCCGCGAAATCAAGTATTTCGACATCAAGGGCAAGCAGACCGGCCTTGTCAGCCGGGCCTTGACCAGCCCCGACGGCAAGATCCGCATCCCCATCAACGAATCCACCGACGATCACAGCCAGATCGAGGAATACCTGCGCGAATACAAGGGCGAGGGCATCCAGCACATCGCCATCGCCACCGAGGACATCTATTCCGGCACCGACCGGATCCGCGATGCGGGGATGGAGTTCATGCCGGGACCGCCCGACACCTATTACGAGATGTCGCACAAGCGGGTGAAGGGCCACGAGGAACCCATCGAGCGCATGAAGAAGCACGGCATCCTGATCGACGGCGAAGGCGTGGTCGGCGGCGGCGAAACCCGGATCCTGCTTCAGATCTTCTCGAAAACCGTGATCGGACCGATCTTTTTCGAGTTCATCCAGCGCAAGGGCGACGACGGCTTCGGCGAGGGCAATTTCCGCGCCTTGTTCGAGTCGATCGAGGAAGACCAGGTGCGCCGCGGCGTGCTGAACGCCACGCCCGCCGAATAATCCGGCAACGGCATGACCCGCCCGCGGCCTGCGGGCGGGTTTTCCATGGGATCACGCGAATGGCCTGGACCGATTACTCATCCGCCCCCGCGCCGGGCACCCCTGTCTGCGAGGCCGCGCAGGTGGGCGGCGCGCTGTCGCTGACGGTGACGACCGGACGGGGCGCCTTCCCGCTGCTGGTGGTGCGCACGGGCGACGGCCTGCGCGCCTATGTGAACGCCTGCCCGCACCAGTATCTGCCGCTGGACTATCGCGGTGACCAGCTTCTGTCCGCCGACGGCACCATGCTGATGTGCACCGCCCACGGCGCGCGCTTCGACATCCTGACCGGCACCGCCGTGGCGGGCGCGGATTGCGGGCTGGACAGCGTTCCGGTCAGGATCGAGAACGGCATGGTGGTTATCGGCGGGGAATGACCTGCAAGGCGGTGCCGCGGGCGCGCGCGCCCTCCGGCATCGTCCGGGACATGGGCCAAGTCAGCCGGAGCGGGACCGGACGTGAAGCGCGCGGACCTGCTGCGCGAACTCCTCGACCGGACCGTCGACTTTGGTGTCGCGGATGACCTCGGAAATGGGCAGCGGCCGCACCCGGAGCGCGGGAATGCCCAGTTCCGACAGCCATTGCGTCATCTGCGCCGCCGAACTTGCATAAACAATGCGGCCGAGGCCCACCCAGCCATGCGCCGCCGCGCACATCGGGCAGTGTTCGCCCGACGTGTAAACCGTCGCCTCGGCACGGTCCTGCGCGGTCATGTTGCCGGCCGCCCACCGGGCGATGGCGAATTCCGGGTGCCGGGTGTGATCGCCGCCCGCGATGCGGTTGTGATCCTCGAACAGGATCCGCCCGTCCGAGGACACGAGCACCGATCCGAAAGGCTCGTTTCCGCCGGCAAGCGCCTGAGCCGCCAGTTCCAGGCAGCGTCGCAGGTGCTGGCGGTCGATGTCGTCGATCATCGGGCTTCCTTGCAAGAGCGATGCAGGCGAACCGTCGCAGAAAACGTCTCTGACCGCAACGGCCCCCCGGCCCGCGCCGCCGGCAAACCCCGCGGAAAGATCATTTCGGCGCCATGCGGACGCCCACGCGCGCCGGTCGGAAGGCCGCAGATGCAAGACCGAGCATCCTTTCCCGCTGTCCGCGCCCATCGCACCGCGGACGGGATCCGGCATCACGCCGCCGCTTCCGAACACGATCCGGTTGCCCGCGTGTCCAGGCGCCCGACATCGGGCGGCACCATGGCGCGGCAGGCCGCCAGCCGCGTCAGATTACGCCGGGGGCCGCAGCCGTCTGCACGCCGATGGGCGATAGAACTATCGAATTCAGAATCCATAACCGATAGCTTGGTCTTTATGCGGGGGAACGGATCGCTGGCCTCATGGAAGGGCCGGGGATCAAAGAGAGGAGCATTCAACGACGGTCCACCAGAGTTTCGGGAATGGCCGCTTTGTCGAGGGCAGCGGCGGCGACTTGATGGACGTGATCAATCCCGCGCGCGACACCCGCATCTCTCAGATGCCCGACACCACGGCCGAGGGGGTCGGCATGGCGGTGGAGGCCGCGACCCGCGCCAACGCCGAGGAGATTGCGAACTGGAATTCGACGGCCTGCGCATCCCCGCCGCGAACCTCCTGCCGAAGGAAGACCGCGGCCCGAAGGTCGTCCAAACCCGTCTGGGCATCGCTCGCCTGACCCATTGGATGCGGTGGCTGGGCCTTGCCCGCCGCGTCGAGATCGCCCGCGACCATGCCGGCCGCCGCGAAGGGTTCGGCGTCCGTTTGTTCGATCGCGAAAGCGTGCAGATCATGCTCGGGACGCTTGCCGCCGACATCGAGATCGGCCGGCTTCTTGTCATGCGCGCGGCTTTGCGCAGAAGGAGGTTTCCATGGCCAAGATCCACGTCGCCAACCTGCTGCACCGGGCGGCCGACACCGGCATCCAGATCAACGGGGCGCGGGGGTATTCCAAGGACACGGTGCTGGAATGAATCTACCGCCAGGTCCGCCAAGTCCGCCAGGTCGATGTGGCGGACTATGGCCGTCCGGGGGCCTACTTCGCGCGTCAGTCGCACCGCTGGACCAGCCGGCTGACGGCGTCGAGCTTTGCGGGCGACGCGCCGCTTCTTGCGCTGTCCGAAAAGCTGGCCGCGAGGCAGCCCGCTGACGACGGACTGTCCTCGATCGCGCATGGCGATTTCCGCCTGGGCAACATGCTGGTCCATCCCACCGAACCGCGCATCCTCGCCGTTCTGGACTGGGAATTGTCCACCATCGGCCACCCCCTGGCCGACCTGGGCTTCGTGGCAAGGCCGTTTTCCGGTCCGGTCTTTATCCGGTCCGCTTTCCCTTCGTGTCGGGGCGGGAGGGCGCGGGGATCGTGACCGCCGTCGGCGACGGCGTGACGGCGAGGATTGCCGGCCGTTTGCGGGAAGTCAGTCATCTGTTGTAAGATGGTCGCCGGCATCGCGCCGGTGCCGCCACGGGGGCCGCCCTCGTGCCCTGGTGTAACTGTTTCAGGAGAGAAGCAATGCCGTTGCCCGCCCCCGGTCCCATGAGCCTTGTTCCGTTCGTCAGCGTCGAGGCCATGATGAAGATCGTGCTGGAGCAAGGGATCGAGCGCATGCTGATCGATCTGGCGCGGTATATCGAGGACGACTTTCGCCGCTGGGAACAGTTCGACAAGACGCCCCGCATCGCGGCGCATTCCTCGGAAGGGGTGATCGAGCTGATGCCCACATCGGACGGGCGCAGCTACGGCTTCAAATACGTCAACGGCCATCCCAGGAACTTCCAGACCGGACGGCAGACCGTCACGGCCTTTGGGGTGCTGTCGGACGTGGAGACCGGCTATCCCGTCCTGCTGACCGAGATGACCATCCTGACCGCGCTGCGCACGGCGGCGACCTCGGCCCTGGCGGCGAAACACCTGGCGCCAAAGGGCGCAAAGGTCATGGCGATGATCGGCAACGGCGCCCAGTCCGAGTTCCAGTGCCTCGCCTTCAAGGCCATCTGCGGCATCGACACGGTCCGCCTTTACGACATCGACCCCAAGGCCACCGGGAAAGCCGCCCGGAACCTGGCGGGCAAGGGGCTGGCGGTGGTTCCCTGCACCTCGGCCGAACAGGCCATCGAGGGCGCGCAGATCATCACCACCTGCACGGCGGACAAGCAGTATGCGACCATCCTGACCGACAACATGGTGGGCAGCGGGGTCCACATCAACGCGATCGGCGGCGACTGCCCGGGCAAGACCGAACTGCACCGGGACATTCTGACGCGCTCGGACATCTTTGTGGAATACTCCGCGCAAACCCGGATCGAGGGCGAGATCCAGCAGCTCGACGCCGATCACCCGGTGACCGAGATCTGGCAGGTCTTGGCGGGCAAGAATCCTGGCCGCCGCGACGACAAGCAGATCACGCTGTTCGATTCGGTCGGGTTCGCGACCGAGGACTTCAGCGCGCTGCGCTATCTCAAGGATCTGCTGGGATCGGGCGCGGGCCACCAGATGCTGGACCTGCTGGCCGATCCCGACGATCCTCGCGATCTGTTCGGCATGATCGAACGCTATGGCAAGGCCGTGGCGGCCGCCTGATGACCCTGGCTGCCCGAACCCTGGCCGCCCGAACTCTGGCTGCCGGAACCCTGCCCCTCGGCAAGCCCGGCCCGCGGATCCTGCTGCGCTGCGAACCGGACGGCCTGCCCATCGAGGATCTGGCCGATGTCCCCCATCGGTCCGCCGTGGCGGGGCGGGGCCACCAGTGCGGCCATGACGGGGATGAGCGCGCGGATCTTCGCCGCAATCCTGGACCGGATCGCGATAAGGCCGTCCAGCCTTTGAACGACGCCGGGTGACGCGGACGGCGCGGGAACGGCTGCGCCAGCGGCGTCCCTGAGCCCGCCGGTCCTTCAGGCGCGGCGTGACCTGGCCATCAGAAAGTCCCCAAGCGCCGCGTTGAAGGAACCGGCCGATTCGACGTTCACGATATGGCGCCCCGGCAGGGCCACGTGGCGGCCCTGCCCCACCCCCTGCGCGATGGCTTCCAGATCAGCGGCCGGGCACACCGGGTCGTCGCTGCCGGAAATCGCCAGGACCGGGTTGGCGATCCGGGCCAGCCCGGGCCGCAGGTCCGCCCCGGCCAGGGCGGCGCAGCAGCCCGCGTAGCCGTCGACCGAGGTTTCGGCGAAGCTGTTCAGGATCCTTGCCACGGCGGAAGGCCGGGCCGCGCGGAAGCCGGGCGTGAACCAGCGTTCCGCCGTCGCGGGCACCAGGCCGCCAAGTCCGTTCGCCCTCACCTCGTCGATGCGGGCGTTCCAGCCTGCGGCTGACCCGATCCGCGCCGCCGTGGCGCAAAGGGCGATCCGGTCCAGCCGCCCGCCCGCATGGACGGCCAGCCACTGTCCGGTCAGTCCGCCGATGGACAGCCCGCAGAAATGGCTGCGCCCGATCGACAGCGCGTCCCACAGCGCAATCACATCCCCGCCCAGATCCTCTATCCCGTAGGGCGGGCGCGGGGTGCCGGACCGCCCATGCCCGCGCCGGTCATAGCGGAGGATGCGGAAATCCCGCCCCAGATCGGCGATCTGGGCATCCCACATCCGCAGGTCGGTGCCCAGCGAGTTGCAGAAGGTCAGCCAGGGCTTGTCCCCTTCGGCCCCGTCTATGCGGTAATGAAGACGGTGGGTCGGCAGATCCAGATGGGGCATGAGAGGCGTTCCGAAACTGATGACGCGCGGCGGGGCCGCGCGCCGAAGGGTGATGGGCCAGTGGGTGACGGGCCGGTGGGCGACAGGCCGGTGGGCGACGGGCCGGTCAGGCGGCGGCAAGCTGCGCGCTGTCGCGCACGCGGTTGTTGGCCAGCGCGAAGACCAGCATCGCCAGGGCCGAGACCGCCGCCGGAATGGCGAAGATCAGGAAGTTCTGGCCCAAGGGCAGTTCGCGCGCCAGCAGCACGCCGCCCAGGGTGGGTCCGACGATGGCGCCGATCCGCCCCACGCCCGAGGCCCAGCCGAGACCCGCACCGCGCACCGACAGGTTGTAAAGCTGCGCGACGCTGGCATAAAGCAGGATCTGCGTGCCGATGGTCGTCGCGCCTGCGACAAAGACCAGCGCGAACAGCAGCGCGGGCGCCGGGTTGGCCCCGACCAGCGCGATGGACAGGGCGGCGGCGGCGAAATAGCCCACCACGACCTTGGGCAGCCCGAAGCGGTCGCCCAGACGTCCGCCCATGATCGCCCCCGCCATGCCGCCGAAGTTCAACGAGAACAGCGACAGCAGGCTGGCGCGTTCGGCATAGCCCGCCTCTTGCAGCACCTTGGGCAGCCAGGAGGACAGCAGATAGACCAGCAGCAGGCAGCAGAAGAAGGACAGCCACAGCATCAGCGTGCGCAGCGCCCGCCCGTGCCGGAACAATTCCGCGACGGAAGCCGAGGCACTCTTGGTTTCGCTGAACACCAGCCGGTCCTCGGCGGCCAGCGCGGTTCCCGAAACCTTGGCGAAGATGCGGCGCGCCTCGTCCTGCTTGCCCTGGCGGATCAGGAAGCCCAGCGATTCCGGCAGCTTCCACAGGATCAGCGGCAGCATCAGCAGCGGAATGGCGGCGATAAAGAACATCGGCTGCCAGCCGAAGCTGGGGATCAGGCCGATGCCCAGGCCCGCCGCGACCATGCCGCCCACCGAATAGCCCGAGAACATCAGCGCGACCATGGTGCCGCGCAGGCGCTTGGGTGCATATTCGTTCATCAGCGCCACGGCGTTGGGCATCAGCCCGCCGCAGCCCAATCCGGCGATGAAACGGAAAATCTTGAACTGCTCGGGCGAATTGGCAAAGCCCGTCATCACCGTGGCCGTCGTGAACAGCAAGAAACTGATCGCCACGCCCTTTTTGCGGCCGATCCGGTCGGCCAGGGGGCCCAGGATCAGCGCCCCGAACATCATGCCGAACAGCGCCCAGGCTTGCAGCGCGCCCGCCTGCGGCTTGGTCAGGCCCCATTCCGCGATCAGCGTGGGCAGCACCGTGCCCGCGACGAACACGTCATAGCCGTCGACCACCAGCAGCGCGCCGCACAGCCCGACCACCATCCATTGAAACCGTCCGAACGGGCTTTGATCTATCGCCTCGTTCACGTCTATCGTGCGCATTCCTTTTCTCCTCCCTGTTTTCGTTGAATCAGCCGTTGTCGCCGCCCGCGACGGGCAGAACGGCCGCGGTGATGTAGGACGCCTCGTCGGACGCCAGGAACAGGATCGGGGCGGCCTGTTCTTCAATGGTCCCGTAGCGCTTCATGAAAGCGGACTCCCGCACCTGGTCCACGACCTCGCCCATCCATCGCTGTTCGTCGGCATTGTCGCCGTCCGCGTTGCGCGGCACGCGGCGGGGCGGGGCCTCGGTCCCGCCGGGCGCGGTGGCGACCACGCGGATGTTGTGGGGCGCCATCTCCATCGCCAGCGCCTGCGTAAGGGCGTTGACGCCGCCCTTGGCCGCCGAATAGGGCACCCGGTGGATGCCGCGCGTGGCGTTCGAGGACACGTTGACGATGGTGCCGCCGCCCCGCGTCCGCAGATGCGGCAGGACCGCGCGGCAGCAATACAGCGTCGGCATCAGCGACCGCCGGATCTCGGCGTCGATCTGGGCCGGTTCGAACCGGTCGAAGGGCCTCATGCGGATCGCGCCGCCCACGTTGTTGATCAGGATGTCGATGCCGCCAAAGGTATCCGCCGCATGGCGCATCGCCGCATCGGCGCCGTCCCAGGTTTCCAGGTCGGCGGTGAAGGCCGCGGCACCGCCGCCCGCTTCCGCCGCGGCCTCGGCCACGAATTCGGCGCGGTCCACCAGCAGCACCCGGCCCCCTTCCGCCGCCGCGCGCAGGGCCACGGCGCGGCCGATCCCCTGCGCCGCGCCGGTCACCACCAGAACCTTGCCCGCGAAACGCCCGGCAAAGACGGCCCCCGTCATGCGATGGCCTTCAAGGGCGCGTTGGGGGTGAACTTCTCGTAATGGAAGGCGGCGGGCCTGATGCCGTTTTCATCCAGATGATGGCGGACGGCATCGACCATCGGCGGGGGACCGCACAGGTAGACCTCGATGCCGGGGGCGGCCAGCATCTCGTCCGGCATGTGCTGCGTGACCCAACCCTTGCGCGGGTGGTTCGAGGAGTCCTCGGCCACAACGGTTGCGAAGGTGAAGTTCGGCAGACGTCTGGCATAGGCCGCGATCTGGTCCACCAGGACCAGATCCAGGTCGCGCGTCACGCCGTAGATCAGGTGGATCTGACGGCGCGACCCGGCGCGGGCCAGAACCTCCAGCATCGACAGAAAGGGCGCAAGGCCGGTGCCGCCCGCCAGAAACAGCAGCGGGCCTTCGCCGTCGCGCAGATAAAAGCTGCCCATCGGCCCGGTCACGTTCAGCCGGTCGCCCGGCCTGGCGCGGGCGAGCCAGCCGCTCATCAGGCCCCCGGGGATTTTCTTGATGAGAAAGCCCAAGGAACGCTCGCCCGGCGCGGTGCTGAAGGAATAGGAACGGTGGCCGCCGCTGCCCGGCACGTCGATGTTGACATACTGCCCCGGCAGAAAGGCGGGAGCATCGTCCACGGCCAGTTCCAGCACCACGGCGGCGTCGTGATGCGGCTCGATCCGGGCGACGGTGGCGGCAAAGGATTGCTGGCCCGTCTTGCAGGACGCCGCCGCCGCCGGCACCGACAGCACGCAGTCCGACGACGGCACCATCTGGCAGGTCAGGACCAGTCCTTCGGCGGCCTCGTCCTCGGTCAGGGCGTCCTCGATGAAGTCCTCGCCCAAGTCATAGGCGCCGCTTTCCGCGCGGCACTTGCAGGTGCCGCAAACGCCGTCGGAACAGTCCATCGGCAGGTTGATCTTGTTGCGGAACGCGGCGTCGAGAACCTTTTCGCCCGCCTTGCAGTCGATGAAACGGGTGACGCCGTCCTCGAAGTTCAGCGCGATCGTGTAGCACATGGTCGCCTCCTCCTTGCGGGTGTGCTGGGGCCGACGGTCAGACGTGATAAACGTCGATGACCTGGCGGATGTAGTCGTTCTTCAGCACGATCTTCTTGGCCGCGATCACCATGCCGCCGTCGGTCCGGCGCAGGGTCACGAAGATGGTCCCGAAGAACTGGTCGGTGGTCTTGTAGCGGTGGTTCAGCGTGTGGAAGTTGTAGCGCACATCCACCTCGGACCCGCGGTCCGCGACCACCTCGACGTTGCTGACCGTGTGGCTGGTGCGCGGTTCCGGAGTGGACGCGCCCGAGCGTTCGGTCTTGATGCGGAAGACGCGGTCCTCCAGCCCCTCGCGGTTCGGGTAGTAGATCAGCGAGATCTCGGACTGCGGATCCTCGGTCGTCTGGTCGTTGTCGTCCCAGGCGGGCATCCAGTAGGACGCGTCGGGCGCATAGCAGGTCAGCCAGTCGTCCCATTGCCGGTCGTCCAGCAGGCGCGCCTCGCGGTAAAGAAAGGCGCAGATGGCGTGGTAGTCCAGGCCAGCGGTGACGGTGTGATCCAAGCTCATGCCGCTTCTCCCTGCTTTTCGCCCGCTTTCTCGGCGGCCAGCGCGTCGCGCATGACCCTGGCCCAGTACTCGTGCTGGCAGACGAACAGCCCCTCGTCCTCGCTGCGCTCGCCCGAGATGAGCGGCTTCAGGCCCATGCGGCGGGCGTTGTCGTCCGGCCCGTGGATCCACAAGGGCGCGCCGCGCGACATGTCGTTCCACAAAGGCGCGGCATAGGCGGTCTGGCAGGCGCGGAACTCCTCGAGGTCGTCGGATGTGCCCATGCCCGAGACGTTGAAGAAGTCCTCGTATTGCCGGATGCGGTGGGCGCGGTCGGCGGCGCTTTCGCCCCTGGGGGCGAAGCAGAAGATGGTGACTTCGGTCTTGTCCACCGACAGCGGGCGGACGACGCGGATCTGGGTGCTGAACTGGTCCATCAGGAACACGTTCGGGTAAAGGCACAGGTTGCGCGTCTGGTTGACGATGAAGCCCGCCTTGTCCTCGCCCAGACGGGCGATCAGATCGTCGCGGCGGTTCCAGACCGGGCGCACCTCGGGGTTCTTGGTGTTGGTCCACAGCAGGATATGGCCGTTGTCGAAGCCGTAAACGCCCGCGACCGACTTGGACCAGCTGTTGGCGTCAACAGCCTTGGTGCCGGTCTCGCTGCGGCGGTCCATGGTGGTGGCGTAGTTCCAGTGGACCGAGCTGACGTGATAGCCGTCGCAGCCGTTCTCCATCTGCAACTTCCAGTTTCCGTCGTAGATGTAGGAGGAATTGCCGCGCAGCACCTCCAGCCCCTCGGGGGCCTGATCGACGATCTGGTCGATGATGACGGTGGTTTCGCCCAGGTATTCGGTCAGCGGAGCCACATCGGCGTTCAGGCTGCCGAACAGGAAGCCCCGATAGGACTCGAACCGCGCCACGCGGGTCAGGTCGTGCGAGCCGTCGGTGTTGAACGCGTCGGGATATTGCGTGGTCTTGGCGTCCTTGACCTTGAGCAGCTTGCCGGTGTTGGAAAAGGTCCAGCCGTGGAACGGGCACGTGAAGCTGCCCTTGTTGCCCTGCTTGCGGCGGCACAGCATCGCCCCCTTGTGGGCGCAGGCATTGATGACGGCATTCAACTGGCCGGTCTTGTCGCGGGTGATGACGACCGGCTGGCGGCCGATCCAGGTGGTGTAATAGTCGTTGACGTCGGGGATCTGGCTTTCATGGGCCAGATAGACCCAGTTGCCTTCGAAGATGTGCTTCATCTCCAGCGCGAACAGATCCTCGTTCGTGAAGATGTCGCGGCGGCAGCGGAACAAGCCGGCTTCGGCGTCGTCCTGGACGGCGATGTCCAGCAGGCGGTCCAAATCGCGGGCCTTTTCGATGATCGCGGACATGAGTTCTCCCTCCCAGGGGCCAAGGCCCCTGCCATGATGACGATGTAACGGATTGGGCGGGCGGCCCTTCCCTCCGCGGGCCGCCCCGGGACGGTCAGGCGGCGGCGCGGCGGCGCTGTTCGTTGACCTGGTTGTCGATGCCGTCCACCAGCGCGGTCAGGTGGATGTCGAAGCTGATTTCCGCGAAGGGACCGTTCAGGCCGTTGGCGTGGATGCCGGCCTCGTCGGTGCGTTCCACCACATGCGGCACCAAGCCGTCGCGGGTGGCATAGGCGAAGTCGTCGTCGATCAGCGGATCGCCCTCGATGTTGATCTGGGTGGTCAGCTTGCGATGCCCGTCGGCGCTGATGAAAAAGTGGATATGCGCCGGGCGCTGGCCGTGGCGGCCAAGGGCCGTCAGCACCTTTTCGGTCGGGCTGCCGGGGGGCACGCCATAGCCCGAGGGCAGGATGCTCTGGAACTTGTACCGGCCCTGATCATCCGCGATGATCGTGCGGCGCATGTTGAAGGGCGCCTGCTTACCGGTCGGATCGAAGTGGGAATAAAAGCCGCGGGTGTCGCAATGCCAGACCTCGACCTTGGCACCGGGCAACGGCTTGCCGTCGGCTCCGTGAACGGTGCCGTGCATGATCAGCGTGTGGCCGTCCGTGTCGGTTCCGTCGTCCAGACGCGCAAAGCCCACCGATTCCGGGGCGCCCGCCACATACAGCGGGCCTTCGATGGTGCGCGGGGTCGGGTTCTCGATCCCCATGGCGGCGTCGATGGCGTCCAGCCGTTCGTCGATGAAGTGATCGACCCCCAGGCCGGGCGAGATCAGCCCCGCCTGCCCCGCCGCGCCCAGGTCGTTCAGCCAGGCCACGCCGGTCCAGTATTCGTCGGGCGTGATGTCCAGGTCGTCGATGGCGCGGAACAGGTCCGACATCAGGCGGTGCACGATCCGCTTCATGCGCGGGTTGCCGTCGTTGTTGTTCAGCCCGCTGAGTTCCTTCAGGAACGCCTGGATGTCGGGGCGGTCGAAAATGGTGACTGTCATGGTTTCTCCTCCTGGATTCGCTTGGAAACTGGGTGGGACCGGCCCCTCCGCCGGTCCTTGGGCGGTCAGCTGTCGTCCTCGCGGATGGCGGACGGGTGACGCAGCAGGGGCGTGACGGTGATCTCCATGAAGGGGAACAAGGGCAGGCCCGACAGGATGTCGTGAAGTTCGGCGTTGTCGGCCACGTCGAAAATGCTGACGTTTGCGTACTGCCCGGCGACCCGCCAGATATGGCGCCACTTGCCCCCGCGTTGCAGATCCTGGGAATAGGCCCTTTCGCGGGCCAGGATGTCCGCCCGTTCGTCGGCGGGCAGGTCGCGGGGCAGCCTCACGTCCATGGCGACATGGTAAAGCATCGTCACACCTTTATCGTCTTGCGGATGCCGTCGCGGGCGAAAAAGGCCACGCGGTCCTCGTCCAGGGTGATGCCCAGGCCGGGGCCGCCCGGCACCGTCAGTTCGAAGTCGCTGTAGTCCAGCGGCTCGGTCAGGATCTCCTCGGTCAGCAGCAGGGGACCGAACAGTTCGGTGCCCCACTGAAGGTTCGCGAAGGTGGCGAAGGCATGGGCGGAAATCACGGTGCCGACCGCGCCTTCCAGCATGGTGCCGCCGTAAAGGCCGATCCCCGCCGCGTCTGCAATGGCGGCGACCCGCAGGGCGTTGAAGGCGCCGCCGCTTTGTTCCAGCTTGACGGCGAAAACATCGGCGCCCGCCGCGCGGGCCAGATCAAAGGCGCTTTCCGGGCCGGTCAGCGATTCGTCGGCCATCAGCGCCACGGGAAAGCGGCGCACCAGCCGCGCCAGCGCGGCGGCGGACGCGACGGGCTGTTCCACCAGGTCGCAGCCCGCGTCGGCCAGGGCGGCCATGCCGAAGGCGGCCTCGCCCTCGGACCAGGCCATGTTCACGTCGACGCGCACCGCCGCGCGGTCGCCAAGCGCCGCCTTGATCCTGGCCACATGCGCGATGTCGTCGCGGATCGCGCGGGCGCCGATCTTCAGCTTGAAGACCCGGTGGCGGCGCCCGTCCAGCATCCGCTCGGCCTCGGCGATGTCGCGCGCCGTGTCGCCCGAGGCCAGCGTCCAGGCCACCGGCAGCCGGTCGCGCCGCCGCCCGCCCAGAAGCTCGCTGACCGGCAGGCCGACCCGCTTGCCCTGGGCATCCAGCAGCGCGCATTCCACGGCGGACTTGGCGAAGCGGTTCTCCTTCACCATCCGCCCGATCCGCGCCATCAGCGCCTGCACCCGCGTGGCGTCCTGGCCCAGCATCACCGGCGCGAACCAGGCGTCGATGTTGGTTTTCATGCTTTCGGGGCTTTCCCCGCCATAGGCCAGCCCGCCGATGGTGGTGCATTCGCCGATGCCGGCGATGCCGTCGCTGCAATGAACGCGGACGATCATCAGCACCTGCCCGTTCATGGTCGCGACCGACAGCTTGTGCGGGCGGATCGTGGGCAGATCCAGGATCACCGTTTCGACCCGCGTCACGACAGGGGCGGCGGCAAGAGACGGGGAAAGCGGGGCGTATGGCTGGTTCATGACGCAAGGATGCCAGCGGAACCCGCCGCCCGTCCAAGATCATTTGCGTTTGCAACGATACCCTGAAGGTATAATATGGCGGAAGGGTTTGGCGATCAGTGGTTTGGAACGCCGTCGCATACCCCGAACAAAGGCGATTTCGACGATTTGGAGGGCGGGCCGATGGATCTGCGGCAGTTGCGATACTTTGCCGCCGTGGCGCGAGAGCGGAATTTCACCCGCGCGGCCGAAATCCTTCACATCGCGCAGCCCCCGCTCAGCCGCCAGATCCAGCTGCTGGAGGAGGAACTGGGCGTCGCCCTTATCCTGCGCAAAACCCGGCCCATCAAGCTGACCGACGCCGGGCGGCTGTTCTATGAACAGGCGTTGCAGGTCCTGGGCCGCGTGGACCAGATGAAGGATGCGACGCGCCGGGTGGGAATGAACCGCAACCGGGTGCTGTCCATCGGCTTCGTGGCCTCGACATTGTATGGCGGGCTGCCGGTGCTGGTGCGCAAGCTGCGCCAGAGCGCGCCGGAACTGGACATCCAGTTGCTGGAGATGCTGTCGATCCAGCAAATCCCCGCGCTGAAGGAAGGGCGCATCGACCTGGGCTTCGGCCGGTTGAAGCACGCCGATCCCAACATCGCCAGCACCGTCCTGCGCGAGGAAAGACTGGTCGCCGCCCTGCCGCTGGACTCGCCGCTGGCGCGGGACGACACCCCGCTGCCCCTGGGCGCCCTTGGCGGGCAACGGCTGATCGTCTATCCCAAGGAGCCGCGTCCAAGCTTTGCCGACCAGGTGCTGGGCCTGCTGCACGAGGCCGACATCCACCCCCTCGACGTGCTGGAGGTGCGCGAGATCCAGACCGCCCTTGGCCTTGTCGCGGCCGAGTCGGGGATTTGCATCATTCCGTCCTCGGCCCGGCAGATGCGCTCGGACGTGCGCTTTCGCGTGATCGACAGCCCGCGCGCGATCTCGCCGGTGATCCTTTTCCACCGCGCCGGGGACAATTCGCGCTATCTCGACCTGGTGAAGCGCCTGATCCGGGACATGTACGCCGAAAAGCCCGCCTGGCTGGAGGCCAACAACCATCGCGCTCCGATCTCCGAGAACGGCGACCCGACCTCATCCGAGCGTTAGCCGCACCCGGGGCGATCGGACCCTTGCGGATGATGGCCGCGATCTCGGGCCTGCGGCAGGGGCAAGCACGATGTCGCGGGTGGCCGGAACGCCGAAGGGCAATGCCGCCGATGCATTCTTGAATGGCGCCGACGGACAAGCATCAGACCACCGTCCAGCCTCCGCGCGCCACCTTTGCCCGGCCGGTTCCTCGACAGCCGCCGGGGGGAAACCCCGGCGGCTGTCGCGCCGTCCGGACGGACGCCCGGGTTGCTGTCTCGGTCCGGCACGCCCGCGTTCCTGCGCGCGCGGGATGTCCGACCTGACATCCCCTGATGCGGCAATGGCAGGCGGGGGTGCCGCTGTTGCCTGGCGCTTTGTCTTGCAAGGGAACAGATGCACGGCGGCTTCCGAACATCGGCTTTGTCCGGTTCGACGCTGAACACACGGCCATGGCGCCTGACGCATCCGACGCTTGCCCTTGCTTCGCGCGTGGGCGCGCCCTGACTGCCGAGCGGACTCGGGTCCGGTTCTGGAGCGGCGCCGAAAACCGCTGGACGGCTGGCGGTTGATCCGCTACCAAGGCGCCAAGACTATCCGTTGGGGTGTCCCGTCGCGGGGCTGAGAGGTGCAATGCGCGCCGACCCATCGAACCTGATCCGGGTCATGCCGGCGGAGGGAACGGATAGGCAGACGCGCCGCCCGGTGCCGCATCCCGTCTGCCGCCGCCCGCCCCTGCCATGCCCCGAAACGCCGCAGGAGGGGCAGATGACACCAACCGTGTTGACCATCGCTGGGTCGGACAGTGGCGGGGGCGCCGGGATCCAGGCCGACCTCAAGGCCGTGTCGGCGCTCGGCTGCTATGGCGCCAGCGCCGTCACGGCGGTGACGGCGCAGAACACCCGGGGCGTGTCGGCCGTTCATTTCGTGCCGCCGGACCTGATCCGGGCGCAGATCGACACGGTTCTGGACGACATCGCCGTTCACGCGGTCAAGATCGGCATGGTCGGATCGGCGGCCGCGATCGCCGCGGTGGCCATGTCCTTGCGCGATTGCGCGGTTCCGGTGGTTCTGGACCCGGTGATGATCGCCAAGGGCGGCGACGCGCTGATGGAGGACGACGCCATCCCCGCCCTGGTCCGCGACCTGCTGCCCTTGGCCCATGTCCTGACGCCCAACCTGCCCGAGGCCGCGCGCCTGCTGGGCGGACCCGCCGCCGACACCGAGGCCGCGGCCATCGCGCAAGGCATGGCCCTGCGCGCGCTTGGCCCCCGCCATGTGCTGATGAAGGGGGGCCATGCGGCGGGCGCGCATTGCACCGACATCCTGGCCGGTCCCGGCGGCACGGCGCGCTTTTCCTCGCCCCGCATCCGCACCCGGAACACGCACGGCACGGGATGCGCGCTGTCGGCGGCCATCGCGGCGGGGCTGGCCCAAGGGCTTGCGGCGGCCGAGGCGGTGGGCCGCGCGCACCACTGGCTGCACGGTGCGATCCGGGCCGCCGACGATCTGGCGGTGGGCGGCGGCAACGGTCCGGTGCATCACTTCCACGCGCTGTGGCCGCGCCGGACCGGGGCCGCCGCATGACCGTGACCGTTGTCGGCGGCGGCGTTCTGGGCCTTTGCATCGCCACCGAGCTGAACGGGCGCGGCATTGCCGCCGCCATCCGCGACGACGCCCCCGGCCCCCGGGCCTGTTCCTGGTGGGCGGGCGGAATGCTGGCGCCCTGGTGCGAGGCCGAAAGCGCCGACAAGGCCGTCCTGCGCCACGGCCTGTCCGCCGCCGACTGGTGGCAGGGCCAGGGCGTCCCTGTCACGCGCAACGGAACGCTGGTGGTCAGCCTGTCCCGCGACGCAGGCGCGCTGTCGCGATTTGCCCGGCGCAGCGGGGGACACCAGACGCTCGACGCATCCGGCATCGCCGCCCTTGAACCCGACCTTGCGGGCCGCTTCTCCCGCGCGCTGTTCTTCGCGGAGGAGGCCCACCTGGCCCCGCGCCAAGCCTTGGCGATCCTGTCCGAACGCCTGCGGCGCACCGAAACGGCGACCGGCACCGTGATCGACTGCCGCGGCCTGTCCGCCCGCGACGCGCTGCGCGACCTGCGCGGCGTCCGGGGCGAGATGCTGGTGATCCGCTGCCCCGAGATCCGGCTGTCCCGCCCCGTCCGGCTGCTGCATCCCCGGATGCCGCTTTACGTCGTGCCGCGCGGCGACGGCGTGTTCATGCTGGGCGCCACGATGGTCGAAAGCGTCCGGCGCGGTCCGCCCACCGCGCGCGCCGTGCTGGAACTGCTGTCGGCGGCCTTTGCGCTGCACCCCGCCTTTGCCGAGGCCGCGGTGCTGGAACTGGGCGCCGACGCCCGGCCCGCCTTTCCCGACAACCTGCCCCGCATCCGCCGCGTGGGGGGCGTCATCCACGCCAACGGCCTTTACCGCCACGGCTTTCTGCTGGCCCCGGCGGTGGCCCGCATGGTGGCCGACCATCTTCAACACCAGACCAGACCGGAGTTCATGGATGCGGATCATCCTTAACGGCAGCCCGCGCGACGTCGCCGCCGCCACCCTGGCCGAGGCCCTGGCCGAGGCGGGCCTGACCGGCCGCATCGCCACCGCGCTGAACGGCAGCTTCGTGCCCGCCGCGCTGCGCGACACCACCCCCATCCGCGACGGCGACGCGATCGAGGCCCTGGCGCCGATGCAGGGAGGCTGAGCGATGCCGGTCTTCTATGGCACCACGGTGGAAAGCCCGCTGATGCTGGGCACGGCCGGCTATCCTTCGCCCAAGATCCTTGCCGATGCCTTTGCCCGGTCCGGCGCGGGCATCGCCACCGTGTCCCTGCGGCGCGAGGCGGGCGGCGGGCAGGACTTCTGGGCGCTGATCCGGTCCTTGGGCGTGGCCCTGCTGCCCAACACCGCCGGCTGCCACGGCGCGCGCGAGGCCGTGACCACCGCCCAGATGGCGCGAGAGGTGTTCGACACGGACTGGATCAAGCTCGAGGTGATCGGCCATGCCGACACCCTGCAACCCGATGTCTTCGGACTGGTCGAGGCCGCCCGCATCCTTTCCGCCGACGGCTTCAAGGTCTTTCCCTATTGCACCGAGGATCTGAGCGTCTGCGAACGCCTGCTGGACGCGGGATGCCAGGTGCTGATGCCCTGGGGGGCGCCCATCGGATCGGGACTGGGGCTGAACAACCCCCACGGGCTGCGGGCCTTGCGCGCGGCTTTCCCGGATGTGCCGCTGGTCGTCGATGCGGGCATCGGCCTGCCCAGCCACGCGGCGGCGGCGATGGAGATGGGCTATGACGCGGTTCTGCTGAACAGCGCCGTGGCCCGCGCGGGCGATCCCGCCGCCATGGCGGGCGCCATGGCCGAGGCCGTCCGCGCCGGACGCGCCGCATACCTCGCCGACCCGATGGAGCGGACCGACATGGCCATCCCCTCGACCCCCGTGATCGGGCGGGCCTTCCTGTGAGGCTGCCGCGTTTCTACCCGATCTTCGACAGCGCCGACTGGATCGCCCGCGCGCTGCCGCTCGGCGTGCGGCTGGTGCAGTTGCGCATCAAGGACCGGCCCGCCGAAGCCCTGCGGGCCGAGATCGCCCGCGCCCGCGACCTGTGCGGTCGGCACGGCGCGATCCTTGTGGTCAACGATCACTGGCGGCTGGCGATCGACCTTGGCTGCGGCTTCGTGCATCTGGGACAGGAGGATCTGGACGGCGCCGACCTGCCCGCGATCCGGGCGGCGGGGTTGCGGCTTGGCATCTCGACCCACGATGATGCGGAACTGGACCGCGCCCTGGCCTGCCGGCCCGATTACGTGGCGCTTGGCCCGGTCTGGCCGACGATCCTGAAGCAGATGAAATGGCACCGGCAGGGGGTCGAGAAGCTGACCGACTGGAAGGCGCGCATCGGCGGCATCCCCCTTTGCGCCATCGGCGGGCTGACGCCGGAACGGGCGCGGCTGGCCTTTGCGGCGGGCGCGGACGTGGCGGCCGCCGTGACCGACATCACGCTGAACCCCGACCCCGAGGCGCGCATCCGCGAATGGCTGGAGGACGCCGCGTGAGATATGCGCGCCAGACCGTTCTGCCCGCCATAGGCGAGGCGGGCCAGGCCCGGCTTGCGGCGGCGCATGTGCTTGTTGTCGGCGCGGGAGCCCTGGGCATTCCCGTGCTGCAATACCTGACCGGCGCGGGGGTGGGCCGCATCACGGTGATCGACCCCGACCGGATCGAAACCTCGAACCTGCATCGTCAGCCGATCTATGGCCGCCATGTGGGCCAGCCGAAGGCCCTGGCGGCGACCTTGGAAATGGCCGCGCTGAACCCGGACACCACCGTCACGCCCGTTGTGGCGCGGCTGGATCCGGCCAATGCGCCGGGTCTGGTGGCGGGGGCCGATCTGACGCTTGACTGCGCAGACAGCTTTGCCGCGACCTATACGCTGTCGGACGCCTGCCTTGCCGCGGGCCGTCCCCTGATCGCCGCATCCGTTCTGCGCACCGAAGGCTTTGCGGGCGGCTTTTGCGAGGGCGCGCCGTCGGTGCGGGCGGTGTTCCCGGATCTGCCCGCGCAAACGGGCACCTGCGCCACGGCGGGCGTGATGGGGCCGATGGCGGGCCTGATCGGCGCGTTGCAGGCGCAGATGGCGATGGCGGTGCTGCTGGGGCTGCACCCCTCGCCCTTGGGTCAGATGATCCGCTTCGACGGGTTACGCCCCGCCTCGTTCCGCTTCGACGGCGCGCCGGAACCCCTGACCGGCCACCGCTTCATCGCCCCCGGCCAGATGCGCCCGGACGATCTGGCGGTCGAACTGCGCGGCCCCGACGAGGCCCCCCGACCCTTTGTGCCCCACGCGCTGCGCCAGCCGGAACGCCTGCGTCCGGCGGACGGCCAGCGCGTCGTCTTTGCCTGCCGCTCGGGCCTTCGCGCTTGGGCCGCCGCCGACCGCCTGCGCCGCGACTGGCCAGGCGCCATTGCCCTTGTCGCCCTTGGAGATCCCCTATGAAGCCCCTTGCCCTGGTCCTTGCGCTGTCCGCCACCCCTGCCGCCGCGCAGGATCTGTCGTTGATGCTGGACTGGTTCGTGAACCCCGACCACGCGCCGATCATCGTGGCGCAGGAAAAGGGCTTCTTCGCCGAGGCTGGCCTGACAGTCGCCATCACCGCCCCCGCAGACCCCTCGGACCCGCCGCGGATGCTGGCTTCGGGCCAGGTCGATCTGGCGGTGGGATACCAGCCGCAGCTGCACCTGCAAGTGCATGAAGGCCTGCCGCTGACCCGCGTCGCCACCCTGGTCGCCACACCGCTGAACTGCGTGACGGTGATGGCCGACGGGCCGGTCCGGTCCATCGCGGACCTGAAGGGCCGAAAGGTCGGCTATTCGGTCCCGGGCATGGAAACCGCCCTGATGGGCGCCATGCTGAAGCGGGCGGGTCTTTCTGTCGACGATGTGGAACTGGTCAATGTCGGCTGGTCCCTGTCCCCCGCGCTGATCACCGGCCAGGTCGATGCCACGCTGGGCGGTTTCCGCAATTTCGAGATGACCCAGATGCGCCTGGAGGGCGCCGAGGGCCGCTGCCTGTTCGTCGAGGAAAACGGCATCCCCGCCTATGACGAACTGATCCTGCTGGCCAACCCGCAGACCATGGATCCCGACGCGACCGCCCGCTTCGTCGCCGCCATGGAGCGCGGCGCGCATTACATCCTCAACCACCCCGAGGAGGCCTGGCAGGTCTTCCGGGACGCACATCCCGACCTGGACGACGCCTTGAACCGGCAGGCCTGGGCCGCGACCCTGCCGCGCTTTTCGCAAAGCCCCGGCGCGGTGGACCACGCCCGTTATGCCCGGTTTGAATCCTTCCTGCGCGATGCCGGACTGACCGACAGCGTGCTGCCGGTCAGCGCCCTGGCCAGGGATCCCGGCGCATGAACTATGGAACCTGCTTTCCCCGGTGGCGGGCAGGCGCGCCCGATTGGGACGCCTATGTCCGCACGCCGTTCCTGCGGTCGCTGGCCGACGGCAGCCTGCCGCGCCACGCTTTCCTGACCTATCTGGCGCAGGACTACGTGTTCCTGATCCACTTCGCCCGGGCCTGGTCCCTGGCCGTCGCGAAGGCCGGCTCGCTGCCCGAGATGCGCGCCTGTTCGGCCACCGTCCACGCCCTGCTGGAAACCGAGACGCGGCTGCATCTGGACCTGTGCGCCCGCGCCGGGATCACCGAGGCCGAGCTGACAGCCACGGTCGAGGCACCGCAGAACCTGGCCTATACCCGCTATGTTCTCGAGGCCGGATACAGCGGCGATTTCCTGGACCTGCTGGCGGCGCTTGCGCCCTGCGTCCTGGGATACGGAGAGATCGGGGCGCGGTTGCTGTCCGAGGGCCACGATCCGGCTTATGCCGAATGGATCGAGACCTATGGCGGGACCGACTACCAGGCGCTGTGCCACGGCACCGCCGCGCTGATCGACGGCGCGGTGGCAAGCCGTCTGGGACCGCAGGCTCCTGCCCTGCCCCGCTGGCACCAGTTGCAGGACCGCTTTTCGACCGCCACGCGCCTGGAGGCCGCGTTCTGGACGCTGGCCGGGTGATGCGCCTTGCCGTGATCTTCGTGCTGCTGTGGCAGCTTGCCGTCACGGCTTTGCAGATCCCGCGCTTTCTGCTGCCCGGCCCGCTTGCGGTCGCGCAAGCCATGATCGACGGCCGGGCCGCCCTGGCCCGCGCCACCCTGACCACCCTGGCCGAAATCGCCGCGGGCTTTGCCATCGGCGCCTGCCTGGGCGTGCTGCTGGCGCTTGCCATGGGCTTGCTTGCGCCACTGCGCCGGGCCTTGATGCCGCTGATGACGCTCAGCCAGACAGTGCCGATCTTCGCCTTCGCGCCGCTTCTGACGCTGTGGCTGGGTTACGGCATCGCGCCCAAGATCGCCATCGTGGCGCTGATGGTGTTCTTTCCGGTGGCGTCGGCCTTTGGCGACGGGCTGTTGCGCACGCCCAGGGTGTTTCGCGAACTGGCCGACAGCATGGGCGCCACGCCGCTGGAGGCGATGCGGATCGTCCGCATCCCCGCAGCCTTGCCCGACCTTGCCAGCGGGTTGCGGATCGCCGCCGTTTATGCCCCGGCGGCGGCCATCGTCGGCGAATGGGTCGGCGGGTCGCGTGGACTGGGCGCGCTGATGATCCAGTCGAGCGGGCGCATGAAGATCGACGCGATGTTCGCGGCCCTTGCCGCGACGATCCTGATCGCCGTCATCTTCAAGGCCGCCGTGTCGCGTCTGGCGCTGAGGCTCGACCGTCATGCCGCCGGATCGGGTGAAGCCGCCTGACGGAACGTCGCCTGTTCCGTCCTCTCATGGGGGCGAACTTGCGATCATGCCGAGGCAGCGGAGGGACGGGCGTCTTCACGATCTGCTCGATCCCGGCGGGAAAGACGGCTTTTCCACGAACGCTCTTGCCGCCCGCGCCGAGATGCGGACCCGTTTCGTCCACCTCGCGGGCTGCACGGGGACCAGGACGGGGACCGCTGAGGGGAACCCGATGTTGCGCGTGGCGTTCCTGCCGACACCTTTCTGGATCATCATGGCCAAGCGTATTGCGATCGTGGGCACCGGCCCGACCGGCATCTATTCGTTGCAGCAGCTTTTGACGATCGGCGAAGCACTGTCGGTCACGCTGTTCGAAAAGGGCGAAAAGGCCGGGATCGGAATGCCCTATTCCCCCGAAACCGCCAGCAAGTCCATGCTGGCCAACATCGCCAGCGTCGAGATCCCTCCGGTGGTGGTTCCCTATCTCGACTGGCTGACAGATCAGCCGGCCGGCAAGCTTGCCGCCTATGGGCTGGACGCCGACGCCCTGGACGACCGGCAGTTCACGCCGCGCTTGTTGCTGGGCCAGTATTTCCGTGACCAGCTCCTGTCGCTTGTCAGGCGCGCCCGGGCCGCCGGCCACGTTATCGACATCCGCGAAAACACCGAGGTTCTGGACATCGTTCCGGGCAAGGGCGGCTTGTGCCTGCAAACCTCGGCGGGGATGTTCGAGAAGCCCTTCGACCGGGTGATCCTGGCCACGGGCCATGACTTTCCCGAAGACGACGACGCGCAAGACGGCTATTTCCCAAGCCCCTGGTCCGGGCTGATCCAGGCCGAGATCCCTCCCACCTCGGTGGGGATCATGGGCACCTCGCTCAGCTCCATCGACGCGGCCATGGCCGTTGCGATCCAGCATGGCCGCTTTCATCGCCAGGACGACGATCTGCGTTTCGACATCAACGCCGACACGGGCCTGCACATCACCCTCATGTCCCGATCGGGGATCCTGCCCGAGGCGGATTTCTATTGTCCGATCCCCTACGAGCCGCTGTCCGTGATGACCGACGACGCCGTTGCGGCCTGCCTGTCGGACAGGCGCCCGCTTGACGCGCTGTTTGATCTGGTCCGGGCCGAGCTTCTGGCCGCCGATCCCGCCTATGCGCTGCGCATCGGGCTGAGGGGCCTGGATGCCGACAGCTTCGCCCCCGCGTATTTCGCGGACCGCGCGGCTGCCGATCCGTTCCGATGGGCCAAGAAGAACCTGGCCGAGGTCGAACACAACAAGGCCAACCGGATCACCGTCCCCTGGCGCTATGCCCTGTTGCGGATGCATGAAAAGGCCGAGGACATCGTGTCGGGCCTGTCGGAGGAAGACCGCGACCGGTTCGACAAGGGCCTGAAGAAGGTCTTCGTGGACAACTACGCGGCCGTTCCATCCGAATCCATCCGCCGGCTGCTGGCCTTGCGGGATGCGGGCGTCCTGTCCGTTCTGGAACTGGGCGACGATTACGAAATGACACGATGCCAGTCCGGCACCACGATCAAGGCCCAGGGAAAGACCCACGAGTTCAGGATTTTCATCGACGCACGCGGCCAAAAGGCGCTTGAAAGCGCCGATCTGCCTTTCCCGACCTTGCGCGATGCGCTGGTGCAGGCGGGCCACGAGATCCCCGAGGTGGCATGTGATTACAGCCTGATCGGTCCGCCGGACTTCGCGGGGCGTGTTTCCCTTGGCTCGATCCCTTACCTGATGCACGACCGGCCCTTCGTGCAGGGGATCACCGCCTGCGCCGACATTGCGGCAGCCATTGCCCAGGGGGTCGCGAAAGGCAGGCGCAGGCGTCTCATGGGGTCGGTCGCGATCTGATCGGCAAACACGCAGATCGCCGGCGGATTTCCAGGTTCCGGGAAACCCGCCCCGGCATGAACCGGATGGACAAACCCGCCCTAACCCCCGTTGGGGAAAAGGACTTCAGGTCGAAAGACCGGACCCTTCCCCGGGCCGCACGATCAGGCAATCCTTGGCCGCATCCACCCGGCAGCCGAATCTTTCGCTCAGGCGGGTCAAGCGCCGGCGGCAATCCTCAAGCTCGTTGCCGCGCGCAAGGCCCGGCAACCTGTCCTGATCCAGAACGACCGGAATGATCCCGACGCCGATTTCCCCCGGACCCTTCAGGTGTATCCGCGCGACATAGCCGAGGGGCGACATCTCGTCCCACATGGCCTTCACCTGATCGGAAGCGTCCAGAAAGACCTGCTGGCCGATGAAGACATTCCCGCTGAACAGGATGGGCTTGCCCTGGTGGAAGGCGATCCCCTGGACCGCGTGCGGGTGATGGCCGTGGATCACGTCGGCCCCCGCCTCGACAAGCGCATGCGCCAGCGGCATCTGGTATTCCGCCGGATCCTCGCCGGATCCGAACCCCCAATGGATCGACACGATCACGTGATCGCATGCCTGCCGAAGATCGGCGACGGCGCGGCAGGCGCGCGCCAAGTCGTCGTCATGCACCCGGGTTCTGACGGTGACAACCGCCGGTTCCCCCGGCTCCTCGATCTGGTAGACGGGATCGATCTCGTAAGACGTGCGGATGCGGATCGGCGAGATTCCGGGCCGCGCCGGGGTCGCGGCCATGCCGCCCGGCAGCAGGCAGGAAAACGCGATCACCCCGATCCGCCTGCCCTTGATCTCGCAGATGGCGCCGCGCATCGCATCCGACAGCGTCGGACCGGCGCCGACGACGCGCAGGCCCTGCGCCTCCAGCAGTTGTCTGGTCTGTTCAAGCGCGGGCCAGCCGTAATCCACCGAATGGTTGTTGGCAAGCGTGACCACGTCCAGGCCCAACTGCCCTAGACCCGAGGCTATTTCAGGCGCGGCCCGGATGTTCAGCAGCTTTTCGATGGGCGCGCCGCGGTCGCTCAGCGGAATCTCGAAATTGCCGATGGCAAGGTCGGCCTGACGCAACACCTCGAACGCTTGCAGCGCGCTTTCAGGAAGCCCGTCCAGTGTCCTGGTGGGGTAGATGTCCGAAACGAGGGCAATGGTGATGGGGTCCATCTTGGTTGTCCGCCTTGATGTCGCGTGGACGCGAATGGAGGTTCCTGCGAATGCGGCCGGGGCGTGCGGCCCCGGCCGGCCGTCATGCGCTTGTCATCGCCCGGCGCCCTTTCCGGCCAAAGCGTTGTAGATCGTGCCGCCGAGAAGCGCGCCGATGATCCAGTTGTAGCCCGTCAGGAACGAGAACCAGGGAACCCAGACCGTCGCGACGGAAAAGATCGCGGCCATCGCGAATGCGCTGACCGCCGCCCGGTTCCAGCCGTTCTGGTAATGATAGCTGCCGCCCTGCATGTCGTAGAGGTCATCGACGTTCAGATGCTCGCGACGGTGGAAGTAATAGTCGACGATCATGATCCCGAAGATCGGGGCCAATGTCGCCCCAAGCGTGTTGACGATGCTGCCGATCCCGAAATTGCTGATGAAGCTTGTCCAGAACCCGCCGATCAGCAGCGCGAACAGCGAGGTGATGATCCCCGCGCGCCGGAAGCTGATCCGTTCCGGCGCCAGGTTGGCGATGCCGTTCACCGCAGGAATGAAGTTCGCGACCAGGTTGATGCCGACCGTGGCGGCGAAAAAGGTGATCGCCGCGACGACGCTCAGCACGACGCTGTCCGTGCGTTCGACGATCTCGGTGGGGTTGATGATTTCTTCCCCGAAGATGACGGCCGCGCCGCCGGTGGTCAGCAGCGCAAGCGCCCCGAACAGCATCATGTTGAAGGGCAGACCGGCCAGATTGCCCCGTTTCATCGCCTGCTTGTCGCGGGCGTAGCGCGAGAAGTCGCTGAAATTGATCATCACCGCGGCGAAATAGGCGACCATCGTGCCGAAGATGGCGAAAAACCCTCTGATCTCGCTCCAGAACGTTCCCTCGGGGTTGGCGAAGATCGTGGCGGTGGCCTCGACGATCCGCCCGTCGGACAAGCGCCACAAGACGACAACAAGGCCGATCATAACGACATAGACAAAGGGTCCGGCGATGTTCAGAAAGGATTCGACCCAATTCATTCCGCGCCAGAAGATCAGGATGTGGAACGCCCAGACGATCAGAAAGGACAACCAGTCGATGCCGGTCATGCCCAGGATCTCGGCGCCGCCGGTTGTGCCGGTGACCGAATGGATCAGCAGGGCAAGCGCCGTCGAGGCGAAATAGACCTGAACGCCGTACCAGAACACGGCAACGGTCGCGCGCACCACCGCCGGCAATTTGGCGCCTTGCGTCCCCAGGCTGGCCCGTGCCAGGACCGGATAGGGGATCCCGTATTTCTCGCCCGGGGCGCCGGAAAAATTCACCAGCCACATGACGAACAGCGACGAGGTGATCAGCGCCGCGAAGGCTGTCCAGCCGCCGACCCCGTAGGACACGAAGATCGAGGCGACAAGCGAATAGCCGAACAGCGATTGCACGTCATTCGCCCAAATGTTGAAGATGGCGAACCATCCCCAGGTCTTTTCCTGCTGGCCGACCGGATTGAGCGTGTTGCCCTCCGGGTCCAGGGTGCCGCAATGAACACCCCCCGCTTCATCAGTCGCAGTCATGTCTTCCTCCCCCCACCAACCCGTGAACCGGGTGGATTGTCGTTAATCGGATAACGGATGTCTTTTGGTCGATCTGCCGGCCCGACCGCGTGACGGTCGGCGGCCCGCCATGGATATGCCTAGCCGAGCGGAAGTTCCGGGAAGGCAGGATGCCGGTTGACATCCTTGTAGAGGAGATACTTGAACCGTCCCGGACCGCCCGCGTAGCAGGCCTGCGGACAGAAGGCCCGCAGCCAGAGGAAATCGCCCTGCTCCACCTCGACCCAGTCCTCGTTCAGGCGGTACACGCCCTTTCCCTCGAGGATGTAAAGCCCGTGTTCCATCACATGGGTTTCAAGAAAGGGAATGCAGGCGCCCGGCTCGAACCACACCGCGTTGACATGCATGTCGTAGCGGATGTCCTCCGTATCGACGAACCGCGTCGATCCCCAAAGCGGCGGCTCGCCGGGCATCACGGTTTCCCCCACCTCGTCCTCGTGGGTGAAGATCGCGGGCGGAGGGTCGATGCCCTCGACCTTGTCGAAGCGTTTGCGGATCCACAGGAAACGGCAGACTTCGGACCCTTCGTTCCGCGCCGTCCAGGTCTGTCCGGCCGGAACAAAGGCAAACGAGCCCGCGACAAGCCTGTGTTGTTCGCCCATGGTGCCGACGTTCATCGAGCCGCCAAGCACGAAGATCGCCGCCTCGATGCGCGGATCGGGTTCGGGCGCGTCGCTGCCGCCGCCCGGCTGCACCTCGACGAAGTACTGCGCGAAGGTTTCCGCGAAGCCCGAAAGCGGCCGGGCGAGGATCCATGCGATCGTCCTGTCCCAATGCGGAAGCCTGCTGGTCACGATATCGGTCAGGACGGAACGCGGAACCACCGCATAGGCCGGGGTGAACACGGCCTTGCTGGACAGGATCCGCGTCTGCTCGGGCAGGCCGCCGACGGTGATGTTCGAGTATATCTTCAAGTTCGCCGCTCCGATGTTGTTGGCGGTCTGTCCGACCGGGGATTGCCCGGCCCCGCGCGATGACGGGGCCGGACACCGTCAGGCCGCGGCCTTCCGGGTGTCCGTGCGCGCGTTCGTCCGGCGCCGGATCAGGCGGCCGTGACCCGGAACGCCGACGATCTCTCCGTTCTTGAAGACGGTCTCGCCGCGCACAAAGGTCTGCTTGACCCGTCCCCGGAACTCTTTTCCGACATAAGGGCTTTCGCGGTAGCGGTAGAACAGGTCATCCGCTTGCAGCGTCCACACCTCATCGGGATCGACCAGCGCGAAATCGGCGTCCGAGCCGGGCAGGATCGCGCCCTTGCGCGGATACAGGCCGAAAATCCGCGCCGGGTTGGACGACATCATCCTGACGAGCAGTTCCCAGGACAGCCCGCGCTCGTGAACGCCCGCGGTGATCATGGCCGGCAGGATCGACTGGATGCCGGTGACCCCGCCCGTTCCCTTCCACACGTCGTTTTCGCCTTCCCGATACCGTTCGGGAAGAAACGGGGAATGGTCCGACGCGACCACATCCACATTTCCCCGCAGAACCCGGTTCCAAAGTTCCTCGACCTGACGGCGGGCGCGGATCGGAGGCGCGGCGCGCAGCCGCGGTCCGACCTCGAGATAGTCGTCCATGTCGAAGAACAGGTAATGGGCGCAGGTCTCGGCATGGACCTTGACGCCTTGCAGGGCGGCCTGCCGGACCGCGTCCACGCCTTCGGCATGGCTGATGTGGCAGATATAGAGTTCGCCGCCGGTGGACTTCGACCAGAAGATCGCGCGGCTGATCGCCTCCAGTTCGGATTCGCAGGGATGCGAGTCGTTCCATGCCGCGCGATCCTTGCGGCCGATGCTCTTGAAGTGGGCTTCCAGCTGCGAAATGACCGTGTCGTTTTCGGCGTGGACGCCGACCATGTTGCCGAAGCCCGGCATCTTTTGCAGACCGGCGTAAAGAAGGTCGTCATTGACCTTCGGATAATCCGCGGCCGTCCGCATGAAGGCCTTGAAGGCCGCGACGCCCTTGTCGTTGAGATCCTCGAGATGTTCGAGATTGTTGTCGATCAGCCCGCCCCAGAAGGCGAAATCGACAACGGCGATATCCTTTACCATGTCGAGCTTTTTTTCATGCGCATCCGCCGTCGCCATTGGCGGAAGATCGTTCAGCGGCATGTCGATCGCGGTTGTCACGCCCCCGGCCGCGGCGGCGCGGGAACCCGTCTCGTAGCCCTCGAACTCGCGGCCGGGATGGCTGAAATGGGCGTGCGCATCAATGATGCCGGGCAAGAGATACTTGCCTTCGGCGTCGACAACGCTGTCGGCGCGGATGTCCTGGCCATCGCCGACGATCTGCGCGATCACGCCGCCTTGGACCGCGACACCGCCGCGAAAGCTGCCGTTCTCTGTCACGATCATGGCATTCTTGATGAACAGATCCATATTCTCTCCTTTTCGTATCGGCCGTTCGCCTTCGGCGTGGGGCCGTGCTGTTTTCCGCTCCGCGCCGGGACCGGAATCTCTGGTTGTGACGGTTCGCGACATGCGCGGCGGCCTGGGCCGGGGCAGTGCGGCGCAAGGCCGCCCGCCCCGGAACGGGGTTCTAGGCGCCGAAGCGGCGGGCGGCGGGCATGTACTTCATCAGCAGGAAATAGCCCAGGCCGGCCGGAAGCAGGCTGGCGTAGAAGCTGATGTTGGAAAAGGTCAGCGCCGTGACCATGCCCAGAAGCGTGGCGATCAGCGCCGCCGGATTGACCCCCCGATAGGATCCGTTCGGGTCATACAGCTTTTCCAGATCCAGCGTCTGGCGGCGGATCACGTAGTAATCCACGACAAGGATGGCGAAGATCGGACCCAGAAAGGCGCTATAGGCGCGGATGAACAGGCTCAGGCCTTCGGCAGAGTCGTCGCGCACCAGAAGCCAGGGGAAGGTGGCGAAGGCCAGCAGGCCGACGATGACCGCCGCCGCCTTGAACGGCAGCCGGAACACGTCCATCATGGCATAGGCCGGCGGAACGACATTGTTGAGAATGTTGGTGGTCACCTGGGCGAATGCAAGAAACAGCAGCGTCACCACCAGCAGAACCTTGTTGTCCACGGCACTTGCGAAAACCTTGATCGGATCCAGCTCTCCTGTGGCGCTTGACACCATCAGGCCGATCAGGCCCATGAACAGCGTTGCCGGCAGGATCGAAAGGACATAGATCGCGACCTGCCGTTTCGTGCCGACCTGATGCTGCAATTCCCGCGAGTAGTCCGAGACGTTCAGCATCATGGTGGAATAAACCCCCAGGAACAGCATGGTGCTGCCCCAGAAGGGCGCGCCCCAGCTGCCTTCCGACTGGATCAGATTGGTGCTGATTTCGGCGCCGTAGCGGTTTATGACACTGACGAACATGTAGATCAGCGATCCGATGATGAAGACCGCGCCGATGTTCTCCAGCCATTTGATGCCGTGAAAGCCCAGCACCGAAAGGCCGATCTGAAGAAACTGGAAGCCGATGAAGAAGGCCCAAAGGTTGGAATAGCCGAACAGCGTCTCGCAAACGAGGTTCAGCGCGCCGGCGCCGATCCAGCTTTGGAAGCCGTACCAGACGATGGCCGGGACCGAACGCACGATGGCGGGAAGGCGTGTGCCCGCGAAACCGAACGAGGACCGCGCCTGCACCATGAACGGGATGCCGTATTTGTGCCCGGCCCGCCCGTTGATCATCAGGGCGATGCCGATCCCGATGCTGCCGATCGTCATCGCGACGAAGCTTTGCAGCAGGTTCAGGGTTCCGACCAAGCCGGACCCCAGAGAGAATGTCCCGATCGAGACGCAGCCCCCCAGCCAGGCGAAAAGATAGGACCATGGGTCCATGATGCGGGCTTCCTGGGGGGCGAGAGTTTCCTGGCCGACCTTCTTTTCAACGGCCGGAGCCGATGACGCCCGGCCGGCAAGATCCGGCAATTCCCCGACGCCCAGCGGCGCCGTCAGTTCCGATTTGGTCATGTTGCGTTCCCTGTCTTGTCGGTTCTGTTGTCTTGCGGGTGTTCCCGCGCCGGCTTCTTCGTCCGGCCACATCGCCTGATTCCAATTATTGTTACCATTGATTGATAACAATCCAAGAATTATTTTGCGCCAAGGCTCGGCGATGGGCGCCTTGTTGCGTCAGGCCGCGGAAGGTGCCAATTGGACAGAATGACAGCAGCTCCCGATACGATCATTGTTGACAGCATCCTGGACGCCATCGCCGACCAGCGGCTGAGGGCCGGAACCAAGCTTGGCGAGCAGGCGCTGTCGGATCTTTTTGATTGCAACCGCGTGCACGCTAGGCGGGCACTGGCGACCCTTACCGCCTGGCAGGTGGTCGAGCATCTGCCCAACCGCGGCGCGTATGTCTCGACCCCGACGGTCGAGGACGCCCGCAACATCTTCCAGGCGCGCCGCGCCATCGAAACGACGATCTGCCGCAATGTCGTCCGCAACGCGACCGACGAGGACATTGCCGCGTTGCGCGCGCATCTGCACGAAGAACATGCCTGCAAGGCAAGTGATCGGTCGGTCGTGATCCGCCTGACGCGCGGCTTTCACCTTCTGCTCGCACGTCTGGGCGGAAATCCGGTCCTGACGCGCTACATGGAGGAGCTGACCATGCGCAGTTCGCTGATCATCGGGCTTTATGGAACAGCGCAATCGGCCTTGTGCAACGATGATGAGCATCGCGAGATCGTCGATGCGATCGAAGCAAGGGATGAAAAGGCCACTCTTGCGGCCTTGGATGAACATCTTCGGGGGATAGAGCACCAGATCAACTTCGATCTGACGGCGCCTCCGACGAACGTCTTGGCTGATGCGCTGAGAGTAAAGGACTGACGGTTCAATTTGAAAATTGCGAGCGCCGCGGTGTTGCCGATCCTAGCCGACGCTCGCATTTCCCGCCTCGAGGGCGGGCTACTGAGTCCAGATGATCGAGGGCGGCGATTTTACGCCATCGCGGGCAGGCACGCGTCAAGCTCCTTCGTTTTCTTGCGAAGGAAGCTGAACACCGCTACGAGGAGCAAGGCGATGGCGCTCAAGGAGGCCGCATCACAATATCCGGAAGGTGTGCCCAATGAGGCGAAGGCGCCACTGGCCCATGACCTGCGCATGACCAGTAAGCTCTCCTACGCCCCCTACTTCCTGACCGTCCAATCCGCCGTCTGCTACGTGCTGGGCATCACCGCCATCGGCCCGAGCCGCACCGATCTGCTGTTCGATCGCTTCGTCTCCGAGGAACGGCATGAGCCCCCGGACACTGATGTCGACTTCGAGCACGAGCGCCGCGAGGAGGTGATCCAGTGGGTCTACGAGACCGACGACCGGGATCGCGCCGCGCTCTGCGCCATGGTGATCCACTACCGCGCCAAGGGCGCGCTGCGCGGCTTCAGCAGGCCATGGGCCTGCCCGAGGATCTGATCGCGCAAATTTCCGGCCAGATCTGGGCCTAGTCCGAGGAAGGTGTCAGCAACGCGCAGATCCGCGAGCTGAACCTCGATCCCTCTGATCGTCGGCACGGGTGATTTCAGCGAGCCGCTCGCGGCACTGCTGGGCCCGAAAGCCAATGGTCTTTCCGCCAAGACGATCACAAGGCTGAAGGCTGACTGGTGGAACAACTATGAGCCGGAAAACTCCGGCATCCGGCGGTCCAAGGCTGGGGAGCGCACAAATCGGCAGACGTTCGTTATGAACGAGGGACCCATGGAGGGCAGGTCAGTGGCTGTGCCAGCCTGGTCAGAAGATGAGGCGGCTTTCTCTGCCGCAATCTCGCGGTTTGACTGCATCACATCATCAGGTTTCTGAATTGGGAAGTCTTTTAAAGACCCTAGCCTGTCAGCCTCCGCTGACCATGGTTCCTCGGCTGGCCTTCCATTTCCCCCGGTCTGAAAGCTTGCTCCAGATCGCCAGTAAGAAAAAAATGCTCACGTACAGAGAGCCGGCTGACAACACTAGGCTTCCCGGGATCGCACCCAGCGTAGCTCGGCCGAGTAGATCGTGTATTCCTGTCACCGGCAGCGGATGCACTGCCAGCTTAGACAGATAAGCACCGAACTGAATAAGCAAAATCCAGAGATAATTGCGCCGGACCCGGCGCCCCAGTGCGGTTAAGAACCCTACGTGGTACTCTGGATGAATATAATCGCTTGCCAACACGATCTGCCAAGGGCGATCGCCCGTCGGCACCTGCCGCGACAGCATTGGTGCATAGAAATTGGTCTCCATCCAGCGCGCCCGCGCCCGCCAGACATTGAAATATCGATACCTGCGCGTCTCCATCACAAGCAGAATTGTGATCAAGACCCCCACCAGCATGAGCGGCACCGCAGAGGCCTCTGGCGAGGCGAAGACGAGCGACAGCGCTACCCCTAAAGTCACGACCGACCAATTAGTGGTGGTGTCGAGCCGCGTTCGCCAGACTGTTGAGCGATATATCTCGCCGCGATAGAGGTGAGCAATCGCCCCTAGTTCCGCCGCCGTGAAGTCGGACGTTTGCGCGTGCGCGGGTCGAAGGGGCGCCTTAGGAAGTTCCATTCGTGTGGAAGCCTGTTGTTAGTCGCATAAAGAAAGGCTGGGGAAGCTGGTCGAGGCCGTCCGGTTGAAAGCAATTGTACGGTGCCGCTCTGGCAAAGCGGCGCCGATGCCGATGGACGAAGGCTTGTCTCAGTCGGCCGCGCCGAGTTCGGGCACTTTCAATGGAATGGTCATCAAGTCTTCTCCAACGATGATCGGACCATCAAAGACTTCTTTCATTTCGCCAAGCATCCGCTCGCGGACGCCGACTGTGTCAAGGTCGGGCTGGAGATGCGTCAGCACCAGCATGCCTACCCCGGCATTGCGGGCAATCTCAGCGTTGTCGAGATGTGACCCCGAAGCCCGCCGATATTCGTCGGTTGGTTCGCGCCCGGACAAGAAGTGATTCATCAGGATCAGCACATCCGCCCCCGCCGCGAAGTCGATCAGCGGCTGGAACACGCCACCTGAATCCCCGGCATAAAGGATCGAGCCGGCTGCGGTTTCGATCCGATAGGACACAGAATTCAGCGGCCCGCCGACATGCCGCGCAGGCCCGATGCGCACCGTCCAGCCGTCGCCCTCCACCACGTCGCCGGCCGTTACTTGACGGCGCTCGAAAGCCGGCGCCGGCCGAGCCCCCATGCCGCCCCGCGTTTTGTAAACGCCAAGAGACGCTTCGCTGGTGCAGCGTGACTCGATGTCCATGGCATAAGCACCGCGCTCGCCGAAGAAGGCGTCCATAACCTGGTTAAGCGGGTCCGGCCCGAAGACCTTCAGCGGAGCACCGTGCGCTGGCCCATGATCCCAGCGGGTAAGCGCAAGCCGCGGAAAGTCGGCAATGTGGTCGTAATGGTAGTGAGTCAGAAAGGTGTGGGTGACGTCGCGCGCCCGGAACCCAGCCTCCAGGAACCTGTGGTGCGACCCCGGCCCATGATCGAAGACAAGCAGATCATCGCCGATCTCGACGGCATATCCTGAACTCTGGCGGCGAAGCGATGGAGCAGGTGTGCCGCTTCCGAGAAGAGTAAATTTCATTTCTGACAGTCCTTTTATTTCGTTGCGGGGATGGGGGACGCAGTGTGTGCGCCCGACCTCCGGTG
The DNA here is from genome assembly GCF_042648745.1 of Paracoccus angustae. Lineage (NCBI taxonomy): Bacteria > Pseudomonadati > Pseudomonadota > Alphaproteobacteria > Rhodobacterales > Paracoccaceae > Paracoccus > Paracoccus angustae. The sequence continues at coordinate 22,458 of NZ_JBHRXY010000017.1, read as the reverse complement.
TTCGACCACAAACGCGATGGCCAGTAATGCGAGTCCGGCAATTCGGATGACGGGACTTGGCCAGGCGAGTAGAGCGGCACAGATCAGCATTGCGGATCGCATGACGATCGGCATCCCTCGCTCGAAGGTAGTCCCACTGATCGCCGCGTTCAGAGCGACGAACATGGCGAGCACTGCGACAAAGGTGAGGCCCCTTTGCGCCACGCTCCCCTCAAGCATCAGAAGCTCGGGCGAGATGATGAACATAACCGGGAGAATGAAGCCCGGCAGCCCGAGGCAGGTGGCCTTGATCGCGGTGCGCATGTAGTCGGCCCCGGCAATCTTGGCGCCGACGAGCGCAGCGAGCGCGACCGGTGGTGTGACCGCCGACATGTTGGCGTAAAAGAACACGTACATGTGGGCGGCGAGCACATCGATGCCGTAATCGACAAGGGCCGGCGCTGCCAAAACCGCGACGATCGAGTATGCCGCCGGAGTCGGCATCCCCAGACCGAACACCAGACAGGAGATCGCGGCCAGCAGCAGCAGCATCCAGGGACCGTCACCAGCGACAGAGAGCATGATGTTGGACAACTTCTGTGCGAAGCCGGTAACGGTCAGCATGTCGACGATGATACCAATCGCCCCGATCACCACGGCAATCTGCGCACCGTTACCGACCCCATCGTAGAGACCGGAGATCACGCGCCGGCAAGTGGCGCGCACGCCCTCCATCGGCGCGTTGCGGTGAATGTAGAGTTGCTTGCCGAATTCAGCGACGACGATGAACGCCGAGGCGATCATGCCCGAATGCGCCGGCGGAATGGCGACGGAGAGGAGGTAGACGAGCAGCACCAGCCCGGCGATCAAGTGCAAGTACTGTTTGACCTCAGCCCCCACACGGAGGGCCGCCGCCGCCTTGCCGTCCCCGGAGATGCCGCGGAGCCCTTGGGCCACAGCCAAGAAGTGAACGGCGACCAACAGGTTGCCGTAGTAGATCAGCGCCGGCATCAGTGCCGCGAACATGATGGTGGGATAGGAGATGCCCGTCATGCCTGCGATCAGGAACGCCGTCAGGCCCATGATCGGCGGCATGAACTGACCGCCGTTCGACGCGACCGCCTCAATCGCGCCCGCCTGCTCTGGCTTGAAACCGTTCTGTTTCATCAGCGGGATGGTGATCGTGCCGGTGCTCGCCACGTTGGCGACGGTGCTGCCGGAGATCATCCCCATCAGCCCGCTGCCGATCACCGCCACTTTCGCCGGCCCGCCGGCGGTCCGCCCGCCGAGGCGGCCCGCCACGGTCAGGATGAAGTCAATGCCGCCGGTCGATTTCAGCAGGCCCGCAAAGATCATGAAGATGAAGATCAGCGAGGCTGATTGCCCGGTCATCGAGCCAAGCAATCCCTGGAAGAACGGGATCGACGTGTACGAGATCAGCCGATCGAAGCTGACGCCGCTGTGGTAGAGCAGATGACTTTCGAACACGTTGCCGAAGCTGGCGTAGAGCAGTGTAAGGACCGCCAGCACCGGGATCGTCCAACCCCAGGTCGAGGCCGTGGCGATCAGCGTAACCACGAGAAGCGCGCTGCCCACCACCATGTCGCCGGCCGACGGACCGAACATCCGCTCGTTCACCAGCGCGTCGAACATCCAGATGACATAGGCGCAGCAGAGCAGCGAGAGGACCGCGAGCGCCACCCCGAGGATCCGCCGGGCCCAACCGTTCTCCAACTGCGCCCGCGTCAGGAACACCACGATCAACGCAAGGCCGAGGTGCAGTGCCTTGAACTGGCCCGAGGGAAGGATCAGCAGCCAGAGCTGCGCGATGTGGCTTGCCGCCATGAACAGCACCGTCGCCAGCAGCAGCCAGGCGATCGGCCGGACCTTCCCGTCCGGGCCGCGGAGGGTATCCTCCGGCAGCCAGCCCGTGAGATTCATTGCAGGTTCCTCCTTGTGAGCATGTCTGACAGTCGCGTCGATGCGGGCGCGCTCACGCGCCAGCGATCAAGAGATCGTCGCGCCAGACGTTTTTTTCCTTATAGTATTGGGCCGCCCCGGCATTCACTGGATGCCCAATGAGAAGCCCGGCGACAGCGTTCTCGAGCGTGACGCCGTGGAGCAAGTTGCCGAACTTGTGCACCTCGTCGACATGATCCAGAATGGCCTTGGTGATGGCGTAGCCGTCTTCGGCGCTCACGCGCGTGTCGGCCCCGAGAATGCCGGAGAACCCTGGCGTCCTGATAGGCCGGTCAAGCGTCGGCCAAGTGTCCGGTGTCAGTTCGGTGCTGAAGATGCCGGCGTTCCGGGCGTTCGCCGCGCGCAGCACCTCCTCGGAGTATTCCAGCGCCCGAACGGGCGCGGCAGCCTCGGCCTTCACGACCTCGCCAATCGGCTCGCCGTTGGTGAAGACGCCGTGCACCGCGTCGATCTGCCCGAGGCCGAACAGGTCGTAAACCTCGCCCCAAGAGCCATAGACCCACTGTATGTCGTCGATGATCCCGGCCGCCTCGAAAAGGATCCGCGCCATGGCCGCCGAGCCGCTGCCTGGCTGCGATGGTGAGTAGCTGCGGCCCCTGAGGTCCTCGATCGTCTGGATGTCCGAGTCAGCCATCACCAGCGGCGGGTTCTCCCACTGAGTATAGCAGAGCAGCTGGTTTGCCTCGATTACGCCCGGAAATGGTTTGTCACCTGCTTTGGCCGCAACCCAGTCCAGCGACGTCGTATGAGCAATGTCGAGTTGATCGCGGTCCATTAGCACGAAGTTTTCCGTCGTGCCCGCAGTGGCTTGCACCGAGCCCTTGAGTTCCGTGTTGCGGTTGGTGACATTCGCAAGCGCCTCCAGGATCACGTAGCCAGATGACCCGATACTGGACGAGCCCCACCGCAGGCTGCCCGCTTGTGCGAAAGCCGCCATTGGCGTCGCTGTCACAAGCCCCATCGCTGCCATTGCGCGCAGAACGTCGCGCCGGTTTCGTTCTTTCCTCCCGAGACCTGATATATTCACGACCATCTCCCTGTAAGAATCGTTGGACTTTCCGCAATTTTCTATGCTGGACAGCGCAATAAATAAGTCATAATTTTGACTTACTCGTCATAAGCTCCATTTATATAGAAACGACTGCGGGGCGCCTATGAAACTGCAGCAACTCCGCTATCTTATCGCGGTGGCCGAGGAGGGCAGTTTGGTTCGCGCGGCAAGACGCGTCGGAGTGGCGCAACCTGCACTAACTCAGCAGCTAAAGGCGCTCGAGGATAGCTTGAAAACGAAGCTCCTGCGCCGGACCACTCGGGGCACCGTCCTTACTCGGGGTGGAGAGGTCATGTTGCAGCACGCCCGTGCCATCCTAGAACAGGTATCCGCAGCCCAAAAAGACGTGCAGGAACAGACCGAAACTGTTTCCGGGCAGGTGTCATTGGTTGTCCCCAACGCTATCGCCGAAACCATCGTGCCTGAGCTGCTTAGACGCGCGATGACCGACTACCCTCAAGTGTCGCTGCGCATTCAATCCAGCGATAGCGTTTCGGTCCGTATCGCTCTTGAGAACGCGCGGGCCGATGTCGGCATTGTGCCTGACAATAGCGCGCTTACCAGCGTCAACGCCAAGCCTCTCTGGAGCGAGAGAATGTATCTGGTGGCGGCGGCCGACGCCGCGCTACCCCAGGCTGGGCCGAATGGCGTGATGCGGTTTCGCGACGCTGCCAGCTACCCCCAAGTAGTGGTAGAGCGATCCAACCCGCTTCGGCGCAAGCTCGACGATATAGCCGAGGAAATCGGTGCCACACTCAACATTTTCGCTGAATCAAACTCGCTGCTGATGATTCGCAGCTATGTAGAGAGTGGAATTGCAAACGCCATCCTTCCACGCAGCACCTTTTCAGACAAACTGACACTTGGCGCGGTTCAAGCGCATCGTATCGTAGAGCCGGAGATTGTTCAGAGCTACATCGTTGCTTGGCCAAAGACGCGACCCCTTACCCGGGCAGGAGAGGCCATTGTGCAAATCCTCGTTTCCGTGGCGACCAGATGGGAGGAGCCCCGCAATTCCTGAAAGGATTGGTGGAATAACTTGTTTGGCACGCTTGCAATCCACGCTGATATAAAATGCCGTGGCCAGGCTCGTCCGCAGAATCGCCTGCTCCTCTTCGACTAGCCGTCTTGCTTCAGCACCGGATCGAGGCTGTCTCGGGTGCCTTTCGGCTTCTCTACGCTGCTTGTCGACGCGGTCTCGCTGATTTCGGGAAAAAGTGTGGCCGTGGGGCTGGTGCATCTGCCGATCGCTACGCGCATGACCGCAGGTCCGGTCGGCCTCATGGCGCGCGCCATGCCTGATCTATCGGGAGCCAACGGCAGCGCGCAGCACTTGTTCACGACCACCCTGAGCCGGACTGTCGCAGCCTTGGAGCCCCACCGAAGCGCAGACCTACAGCCTCGGCATTCCCTTCGGCCGCAGCAGCCGTTTCTGTGCCGCGATGCGGAACGGCGCGTTCGGGGCTCCGTAGCCGTCATAACCATCAACGCGCTGAACGATCTCGAAGAACAATCCGCCGGCGAAGGGTTGACTGTAGAACTGAAAGAATGCGCCGTTCGCGTCCTCGTCATAGAGGATGTTCAGCGCCTGCATGTCGCTCAGGGTGTCCGGATCAAGGGCGAAGCGCGCCTGCAAGTCCTTGTAGTAGTTTCCCGTCATCGGCAGCGGCCGGAAGCCCAGCGACGCCATGCGCCGGGCCGTGTCGAAGATGTCGGCAGTTTGCAGAGCGACATGCTGGACCGCGCCACCGAAATTGTCCGACAGGAAGCTGCCGGCAAGCGTTCGATGCGTTTCCGCACCGTTCAGCGTGATCCGGAAGGCCGCATCGGGCGACCGGATCGCCTGGCTGCGGACAAGGCCGTCAGGGTCGATGACATCAACCATGGGCGCGCGCGACATGTCAAAGATCGCCGTATAAAACAGCGACCAGCTGAGCATCTCGTCATAAACCATGGTTTCGGCAATGTGATCGACGCGGTAAAGGCCCGCCCCGCCATTGGCCGGATCATCTGTCTGTTCGAATTCGACGGTCCAGACCTCGGAAAGGCCGCTGTCCTCGTCGATGAAATGCAGGACGCTGCCGCCGACGCTGCGGATGGCCGGGATGTCCAGTTCTCCCGGGCCCGGGGGCTGGTAAAAGGGCGCGGCCCCCAGAGCCAGCGCACGGGCCACGGTATCCTGGGCGCTGGACACGCGCAGCCCGACGTCGCAGATGCTGGTGCCGTGCATCAGATAGGCGGAATGGGCGAAGCCCGTCTTTTCCGAATTCAGGATGATGCGGATATCGCCTTGCTGCCACAGCGCGACCTGCTTGCTCCGGTGGCTGCCTGCATGATGGAACCCCATCGAGCGCAACAGCTGGGCCAGGGCATCCGAGTCTTCGGCTTGGGTGGCAAACTCGATGAACTCGACACCCTTGACCCGGATACGGGAGGGCAGGTCGGGGGTCGTCGCGACAATGTCGGGTTCCATCCGACGAACATCGTCCATGATCGCCACAAGCGAGCGATAGCCATCCACCGCAAGCCCTGCCGGGCGTCCGCCCCGGAACTGGTCGTTGAAGATTTCCAGGCTGATGGTTCCGTCATACCCGGTCGCCGCAACGGCGCGCATGAAATCGGTGACGGGCAGGTCGCCCTCGCCCGGCATGCACCGAAAATGACGCGACCAGTACAGCAGGTCCATGTCGATCTGGGGGGCATCGGCAAGCTGGACAAAGAAGATCTTGTCGTTGGGTATCCGGCGGATCGTGTCCGGGTTGATCTTGCGCGCAAGCGTATGGAAGCTGTCCAGGATCAGGCCGACATTCGGATGGTCGGCCCGGCGCACGATTTCCCAGGCATCGCGGTGGTCATTGACATGGCGCCCCCAGGCCAGTGCTTCGTAGCCGACGCGCAGGCCGCGTTCTGCTGCAATCGCGCCCAGTTCGGCAAAATCATCCGCCGCCCGGTCAATACCTCCTACCGCCTCGGGGTGGACGGATGAACAGACCAGCATCAGATCGGTGCCCAGTTCCGCCATGGTGTCGAACTTGTAGCGGGCGCGCTCGAACGCTTTGGCGCGCAGGGCGCCGGTCAGCCCCTCGAAGTCGCGAAAGGGCTGGAACAGGGTGATGGCCAAACCGTGATCGCGGATCAGCGCGCCGATCTCTCGTGGAGAGCCGGTATCGGCGATGAAGTCCTGCTCGAAAATTTCGATGCCATCAAAGCCTGCCTTGGCAATGGCCTCCAGCTTTTCGCGAAGAGTGCCGGAAATCGAGACGGTCGCGATCGAGGTCTTCATACATCCTCGCCATGGTTCAGAAGTTCGGACCGCAAACACGCCTGATCAAGCGGTTTGCCCGCGAAATGGTCCCAAGCGTGAACGCCCTGAAAGAAGAAGAGTTCGTAGCCCGAGATGACTTTCAGCCCCGCGGCTTCGGCGTCTTGGAGAAACTGGGTATCGACCGGAGTGTAGACGGCATCGAAAGCCCAGGCCGCCCCTGCCATGGCAGGCGCCGACAACGGCGTGCCGCCATGGCCGACCATGCCGACCGGCGTGCCGTTCAGCAAACCCGTCGCGCCTGCCGCAGCCCGCGCCGCATCGGGTTCAGCCACGATCCGTGGCGCATTGGGAAGCGCGCGCAGGTCGGCGGCCAAGGCCTCGGCCTTGGCGGTGTCGCGGTCAACCAGCCTGATTTCCTCGGCCCCCAGTGCAACCAAAGCAAAGGCAAGCGCCCGGCCCACGCCGCCGGTCCCGATCAGGCAAGCGATCCCAGGCGGCGTGTCGCCCCGCACATTGCGATAGGCGGCGATAAAACCGGTATAGTCCGTGTTCTGCCCCCGGGGTCCATCCGGTTCGAACAGCACCGTGTTGACCGCCCCGATGGCGCGAACCAGCGGATCGTCGATGGCGACCTTGGCGGCCGCCCGCTCCTTGTAGGGATAGGTCACGTTGATGCCGCGATAGCCGCGACTGCCGGCCAAAGCGAAGACGGTGTCGAAGTCCTCGCCCATGTCGCGGGGGATGAGGCGGTCGTAAGCCACCTCCATCCCGTTCTGGAGACCCGCCAGCCGGTGCAGCAGCGGAGACCGCGACCGGGCGATGTTGTCGCCGATGAGGCCGAGCTTCAGGTCGGTCATGCCTTGTCCTCTCTTGCCGGACTGCCAAGCAACCGCGCCTTGCCCCAGGCCCAGACCGGCGTCTGCGACACAAAGATCCCGATCACCGCCAGGAACAGCACCAGCGACAGCGGGCTGGTGACGACGCCCCAGAAGAACCGGCCCAGATCCTCGCGTTCGGAAATGATCGCGCGGCGCCAGTTGTCATCGAGAAGCCGCGACAGGATCACGCCCAGGATCACCGGTCCCAAGGGATAGCCATAGTGCCGCATGAAATAGCCGAACAAACCAAAGGCCAGCATCCAGTAGACATCGCTCATGGCGTTGTTGACGGCATAGGCGCCGACGATGGACAGCAGCATGATCAGCGGGATCAGCACCGCACGGGGCATTTCCACGATCTTCACGAACAGCTTGATGCCCGTCAGGCCGAACAGCAGCATGAAGCAGTTCGCGGTCACAAGCGCGCCCACGATGAACCAGAACATGTCCGGCTGCTCGATCATCAGCATCGGCCCAGGATTCAGCCCGTGGATGAACAGCGCGCCGATCATGATCGCGGTGACCGCATCGCCGGGGATGCCCAGCGTCATCATCGGGATAAAGGCCCCGCCCACGGCGGCGTTGTTGGCGGTCTCGGGCGCGACAAGCCCCTCGATCGCGCCGTCGCCGAACTGGCGCTCGGGATTTTTGGTCACGCGCTTGGCGTGGTCATAGGCCATCAGCGCGGCAATGTCGCCGCCGGTGCCCGGCAGGGCGCCGATGATCACCCCGATGGTCGAGGTCTGGAGGGAAAGCGGCAGATGCTTCTTCAAAACGGCCCAGGAGGGCACGATGCGGTCGATCTTCTGGCGCACGGCAGCCTTGTCGAGGTGGTGCAGCTGCAACAGCGCCTCGGACACGCCGAACATGCCGATCATCACGGCGATAAAGGAGATGCCGCTTTCCATGAAGGACAGATCAAAGGTGAAACGTTCCGAAAAGGTCAGCGGGTCGCGGCCCACGGCACCGATTGCAATGCCCAGGGCGCCCGCGAAGATGCCCTTGACCAGGCTGCCCTGGGACAGCGATCCGACCAGAAGGATGCCCAGCACCGCCAGCAGCATGTAGTCGCGCGGCTGGAAGCTGAGCGCGAAGTCCGACACGAAAGGCGCGGCGATTGCCAGCACGGCGATGCCGATGAAGCCGCCCAGGAAGGACATCACGGTGGTGATGCCGATGGCGGCGCCCGCCTCGCCGCGTTGCGCCATGGGATAGCCGTCCAGCGCGGTGGCGATGGCCGAGGGCGCGCCGGGGATGTTCAGCAGGATCGCCGTGCGCGAGCCGCCGTAAACACCGCCCATGAAGATGCCGATCATCAGCGAGATCGCCGGATACACCTCCCACGAGAAGGTAAAGGACACCAGGATCGATACCGCCATGGTGACCGAAAGGCCGGGAATGGCGCCGACATAAACACCGGCAAAGGTGCCCACGCCGACCAGCAGGAACAGTTCCGGTTGAGTGAAGACGGTCAGGAAATTCAGCAGCGCATCCATCACGGATTTCCCCCGCCGATCAGGTTGCGGAACATCTGGATGATCTCGCCCTCGGGCACGATGCCGGCGGGCATCAGCACGGTAAAGACGATCCGGAAGATCAGCCAGACCACCAGAAGGCTGCCCAACGATACAAGCACCGTCCATCCCAAGCTGCGGCCCGACAGGATCTTGATGGTCGCGATCAGGAACAGCGCCGATGTCGGCAGGAACCCGAGCGGGCGCAGCAGGAAGCCATAGGCAACCAGAAAGGCCGCAAAGATCAGGACAACGCCGGGCAGGATGTCGCGGGCGATGGTCTCGGCCCGGTCAAGCGGCAGGCGCGCGGTTTTCAGCGCGACGATGCCTGCGGTGACGGCCATGACGAAGCTGGTCGCCATCGGGATCGCGCCCGCCCCGGACAGGGCCGTGAAGCCGGATATGCCATAGGCGTTCCACAAGAGCGCGAGGCTCGCGACCAGCAGGATCAGGGCAAAGGCAAGCTCGCCGGGGCGGCGTTGGTTTTCCTCGCCGCCCGGCGTGGCGTCCGAGGTGCCGTCGTGATGTTCGGGGTCGATATGGGGCATGACATCCTCCCTTTGGGATGCAAGACAGGGGGGCGCCGCTCGCGGCTGAACCGCGCGGCGCCGGGCTGCCAGGGGCGGCAAGGATGCCGCCCGCCAGAGGGATCAGTTGGCGGGACGCGCGATCCCGAACTCCTCGGGCGACGATTTGGTCAGGCCCGCATCGTGCAGAAGCCAGGTCGTGACCTGCTGCCAGTTGGTCAGGAAGTCCTGCGCCTCGGCCCCCGAGATGTTCATCAGCGTGAAGCCGCGGTCCTCCATCAGCTTGGTGAAGTCGGCGTTCTGCGCGCCAGCGGCATAAGCCTCGGTCAGCTTGGCCACCACGTCGTCGGGCGTGCCGTTCGGGACGAAGACGCCGAAGAACGGACCCCAGGGCAGATACTGGTCGTAGCCGTCGTTGAAGGTCGTGATGGCGGGCACATCCGGCAGCTTGTCGCTGGGTTCCTCTGCAACGATGGCCAAGGGTTTCATGCTGCCTGCACGAATGAACTCGATCGAGGCGCCCAGAACGGCCGGCATCACGTCGATGGCGCCGCCCTGCAACGCCGTCAGCGCCGGGCCGTCGCCGTCATAAGGCACGGTGATGACGTCCAGTTCGCCCTCGACGGCGCCGATCATGGCGGTCACGACCGAAGGCAGGCCGCCCGGTCCGGTCGATCCCACCCGCAGTTCGCCGGGATTGGCCTTGATGTATTCGATCATCCCGGCATAGTCGTCGAAGGGCGCATCCGGGTTCGCCACCAGAACCGCCGTGCCGCGCGCCAGGATGTTGATCGGGGTAAAGTCGGAATAGTCCTTGTCGCCCAGACCCATGACCTTGTAGAGCAGCGGGTTTTCCGCAGCCATCAGAAGCGTATAGCCGTCGGCCGAGGCGTTCGCCACCTGGTTCAGCCCAATGGCCCCCACGCCGCCGGTGATGTTCTGCATGACAACCTTGCCGCCCAGGACCTGTTCGGCATGGGGCGTCACCGACCGCATGACGGTGTCGGTGGAGCCGCCAGCGCCCCAGGTGATGATGCCCTGGATTTCCTTTTCAGGATATTCCGCCGCAGCCATGGTGGCGGACAAGACGAATGCGCCAAGCGCACCGATTACGATGTGTTTCATGAAGCTCCTCCCGTTTTCGTACGATCCACTGATCAAGAACACAGTGACGACTGGGACAAAAGATCATGAAACATTGCTATAACGTCAAATACTAAGATGGTAGCTCCATTAACATCAGGTTACTCTCAGGTCCGCAGCGAGGGACCATCCTCCACCGCGCGCGTCAGTTCCCGGCGGAATTGCTGGATGGCGTAATCCGCGAAGCCTGACAGAACCCTGCCCTTCTTGCGCACGACATAACTTCGGATGCGCACATCTTCAGCGAGCGGTCTTCGCACAAGACCAGGCATATAAACCTCGGCAACCGAAAATTCGTCGATCACCGCAACGCCAAGGCCGTGGCGCACCAGACTGACCACCGTCTGGGCGAACCGCCCGCGGATCGCGTGGCGCAGGCTTATACCTGCTTCCACAAACGGCCGGGCCATCTGCGCGCCGTAAGGATCGTCCGGATCGATGCCGATCAGCGGCTCATTCGCCAGTTCCCTGACGGATAGCACCGGCTGCCGCGCCAACCTGTGTCCTTCAGGCAGGATGACAACCAGGCGCCCTTCCGCGATCTGCTCATTCTCGATGGCCGCGTTCTGGACGGCCGAACTCATCACCACGAATTCGCCGCGTTCCAGCAGCAGGTATTCCACTGTTTCCTCGATCTTGAGGATGTTGAGGTCGATGAACAGATCGGCATAGCGGTCACGGACGCGACGCAAGGCACGCGCCGCGATGAATTGGGCGATGGACGGAGCCGAGGCGAAAGACAGCCGCACATCTTCCCCCTTCTGCAAGGACCCTATGGCGCTTTGCAGGTTCTCGACCCCGCGATAAACCTCTCGCACTTGCTCAAAGACCCGCGACGCCTCGATCGAGGGCACGAACAGGCCGGCCCTTCGCTCGAACAACCGGATGCCAAGCGACTCCTCGGCGTGCTTGACCAGTCGACTGATGCCGGGCGCCGAGACGTGCAGCATTTCGGACGCGCCGCTGATGGTGCCGGTCAGCATGACCGCGCGGATGACTTCAACCTGCCGGAGAGTAAGATCGGCCATGTTTGTTCCCCATGAAAGTTAACATGATGTTACTGGCAGGAACATCAGTATATTTGACGTTATATCTCATATCGTCAAACTACCTTTATGACACAGGCGCATACCGATAAGGCGGATCGCAATGCGATCGAATGGGCAGACACCTGCGATCTTCTGGTCGCGGGGTCGGGCGCGGCAGGCTTGGCGGCGGCGGTGACGGCAGCGCATCGAGGGCTGCGGGTGATTGTTGCGGAAAAGGACGCCGTTCTGGGCGGCACGACGGCCTGGTCGGGCGGCTGGATCTGGGCGCCCGGCAATCCCGTCGCGCGGCGGCATGGCATCGCCGAGGGGGCAGATGCCCCGCGCCGCTATCTCGAGGCGGTGCTGGGCAGCAACTTCGATCCTGGCCTGGTCGATGCGTTCCTCCATGCTGCGCCGGAGATGGTTGCCTTTTTCGAAAGCGAAACCGCCTTGCAGTTCGACGGCGGCCTGCACATTCCCGACACCTATGCCCACCAGCCGGGGGCCGGAACCGGAGGCCGGTCGGTGATCGCCAAGCCTTTCGACGGGCGCGCATTGGGCCGGCAGATCGCGCTGCTGCGTCCGCCCCTGCGGGAAACCACCTTCTGGGGCCTGACGATCCAGGCCGGCGCTGACCTGCGTGCCTTTATGACCGCGACGCGGTCGGTCCATTCGGCGCTTCATGTCACCCGCCGCCTGGGCCGCCACCTGTGGGATCTGGCGCGCCACCGGCGGGCGATGCAGCTTCGCAACGGCAGCGCGCTTGCGGCACGGCTGATCCGCTCGGCGCTTGATTGCGGCGTTGAAATGCGTCCGGGGCACGCAATCGAACGACTGATCACCGGAGCCGATGGCGTGATGGGCGCTGTGCTGCGTCGAGGCGGGCAGGACATCGCGGTGCGTGCGCGCCGCGGCGTCGTTCTGGCTTGTGGCGGATATGGCCATGACCTGGCTCGGCGTCAGGCAACCTTTCCGCGACCCGCAAGCCATCTGAGCCTGGCAGTTCCGACCGCCACGGGCGACGGGCTCCGGCTTGGCGAAGTGGTGGGTGGCCGTCAGGCCGTCGATCTGGCCGCGCCCGGTGCCTGGTGTCCGGTTTCGCGAGTCACCTGGCCTGATGGCAGTACCGGTGTCTTTCCCCATATCATCGACCGCGGCAAGCCAGGCGTGATCGGCGTCCTGGCGTCAGGGCGGCGCTTCTGCAACGAGGGGCTAGGCTATCACGATTATGTCCGCGCCATGCTGGAGGCCGTGCCCCCAGAGCGCGAGATGGCCTCGTGGCTGGTCTGCGATCATCGGTTCTTGCGGCGCTATGGCCTGGGAATCGTGCGCCCGGCTCCGGTGCCGATCGGTTCCTGGCTTCGGTCGGGATACCTGAAACAGGGCCGAACCCTTGCCGCCCTGGCGCGGTCCTGCGGCATCCACGAGAGGGGACTGGAGGACACGGTGCAGCAGTTCAACAGCCTTGCTGCCCAAGGCAAGGATCCGCAGTTCGGACGTGGCACGACGGCCTACATGCGCCTGCAGGGCGACCCCGACCAGCGTCCGAACCCCTGCCTTGCCCCAATCGACCACGCACCATTCTACGCCGTCAAGGTCGTCCCTGGCAGCTTCGGCACATTCGCAGGACTGCGCACGGACGGACAGGCCCGTGTTCTGGATGGCAAGGGGCTTCCCATTCTCGGGCTTTACGCAGCGGGCACCGACATGGCCAGTGTGATGGGCGGCCATTATCCGGCAGGCGGCATCAATCTGGGACCGGCGCTGACCTTTGGCTTTATCGCCGCGCGACATGCGGCAGGCAGCAACACATGACCCATCCCCTTGGCGTAGCTCATCTGACGGCGATCAACCTCGCCCCTCCCGCGTTCATCGAGGCGGCCGCGCGAGCAGGTTTCGAGCGGGTCGGCCTGAGATTGCTGCGGGTGACCGACACCAGCCCCGGCTATCCGCTGATGAACGATCCGGCCCTGATGCGGGCAACACGACATGCCTTGGCGGCCACCGGGCTTTTGGTGAACGATATCGAGTTCGTCCGGATCACACCCGAACTGGATCCTGCCGACCTTTGCCCGTTCCTGGATGCGGGGGCCGAACTGGGGGCCAGGCATGTCATCGCCGCGCCCTATGACCCTGATCTGGGGCGGCTTGCTGATCGGCTTGGCGCACTGTCCCGTCTGGCGACGGAACGGGGACTGGCTGTGGTTCTGGAATTCTTCCCTTGGACCGTCGTTCCCGATCTTTCATCCGCGTTGGCAATGGCGAAGGCGGCGGGCGACAAGGTTGGCGTTCTGGCGGACAGCCTGCATTTCGACCGGTCGGCATCATCGCTCGACCTTCTGCGCGAGACTCCGGCATCCTTGCTGCCGTTCGTCCATCTGGCCGATGCACCTATCCACCCGCCTTACACCGAGGCCGAGTTGCTGCACACGGCGCGTGACGAACGTCTTCCACCGGGCGAGGGCGAGATAAATCTCGTCGGTTTCCTTGCGGCACTGCCCGCCGGTGTCCCTGTGGTCGCTGAGGTCCCTATGACCGCAGCGACACTGTCCGTGGGCGAAAATGAAGTTCTGCAAAGAGTGGCCGCAGGCTGTCGAAACCTCCTAGAAAATCGATAGAAAAGGGCATCTTGCCCCAAGCGCGATTGATCTTGCCGCCGCTGGTCCAGAACGGAGCGCAATGGGCGTTGCAGAGTGCCGCTCAGTTCAAGAGCCGCACGACTCCCAGGGTGATGAACGGGAATGCGATCAGGATGGCAATGCGGATGATGTCGCTGATCAGAAAGGGTAGCACGCCTCGGAAGCTTTCAATCATCGGCACGTCGCGCGCCATGCCGTTGATGATGAACACGTTCATGCCGACCGGCGGGGTGATCAGGCCGACTTCGACCACGACCACGGCCAGGATGCCGAACCAGATCAGTGTCTCCTCGCGCGACATTCCGAAGTCGAGGCCCGCGATGATCGGGTAGAAGATCGGTATGGTCAACAACAGCATGGACATGGAATCCATAACGCAGCCAAGCACCAGATACAGCACCAGCATCGCCAGAAGGATCATCATGGGCGACAGGCCCGAATTCTGGATTGCCGAAGCCAGAAGCATCGGTGTCTGGGTCTGTGCCAGAAAGGCGTTGAAGGTTTCGGCCCCTAGAAGGATCAGGAATATCATGGCCGATGTTCCGGCTGTGCCGCGCAGGCAATCGGCGATGCCGCGCAGGCGCATGCCGCCATGCAGGACAGCCAGCATCCCAGTACCAAAGGCGCCGACGGCCGCGGCCTCGGTTGGGGTGAACCAGCCGCGATACATCCCGACGATCACCAGGGCGAAGATCAGGATCAGCGACCATGTCTCGCGCAGGGCAGCCAGCCGCTCGGGCCAGGTGGCGCGGGGTCCGGCGGGACCGTCGGCAGGGTGGCGGCGCACGAAGATCGCGACCGCCAGCATGTAGCCCACCGCCGCCAGCAGGCCGGGCACCATTGCGGCTACGAACATCTTGGCGATGCTCATTTCCGCCATCAGCGCATAAAGGACAAGAATGACCGAGGGCGGGATCAGGATCCCCAGCGTTCCCCCCGCCGCCAGCGATCCGGTGGCAAGCGCCCCGCTGTAGTTGTAGCGGCGCATTTCGGGCAGGGCGACCTGGCCCATGGTAGCAGCGGTGGCCAGCGACGACCCGCAAATTGCCCCGAAGGCCGCGCAGCCGCCGATCGAGGCCATGGCCAGCCCGCCCCTGCGATGGCCCAGGAAAGCCGCCGCGGTGCGGTAAAGGGCGCGGCTCATCCCCGCCTTTGTCGCGAACTCGCCCATCAGCACGAACAGCGGGACGACCGACAGCGAATAGGTCGAGAACTGGTAATAAGTCGAGGTCTTGAGGAAGGCGAGCAGCGGCGTGGTGCCTGTCCACAACGCATAGCCCCCCAGTCCCACGGCCAGCATGGCCACCCCAATGGGAATGCGCACGGCCATCAGGGCCAGCAACACAGCAAAAGAGGTCAGTCCGGCGGTGATCCCCGTCATGTCCGGGCCTTTCGCAGATGTCCGACCATTGTGGCCGCGCAGGTCGCGACCAGCAGCGCCATGGCCGGGATGATGACAGGAAATGCCCACCACAAGGGTATGCGCAGAACCATGGTCTGTTCGCCGTATTGCCGCATCTCGGCCCCACCGTGGAACAGCCGCCAGGCAAGAAGCACGGCGATCAGCAGGTAAACCAGGTCACCCAATGCCTCCAGCAGGTGATTGGTGCGGGGGTTGGCCTTGCTGGTGAAGAAATCGACCAGGACATTGCCGCCACTGACCTGGCACCAGGGAAGAAAGCAGAAGATCGCGATGGCGCTGCCCAGCTCGACCAGTTCGAAGTCACCGGGAACAGGAGCGCCCAGGACCGACCGCTTGACGACGCTGATGACCGTCATCAGCATCATTGCCAGGATCACCAGCCCCCCGATGGCGGCAAACAAGCGGCAGAGGGCGACAAGCCAGCCCGGCACCGGCACGGGCAGGGCATGCTCGGTCAGGTCCGCCGGATCGGTCATGTCGCCCCCCGCCGGCTTCACTGCGCGCGCGCCTTGTCCAGCATCGCGCGGGCGTCGTCCAGCATGGCCTGGCCGTCATGGCCTGCATCGGTCATGGTCTTGACCCAGGCGTCGATCACCGGTTGGCTGGCTTCCCGCCATTCGGCCAGGTTCTCTTCGGAGATGACGGTGACGGTGTTGCCGGCATCAACAGCCTTCTGGCGTTCGGCCAATTCGGCCTCGTCGAAGGCGGTGCCGGCAAGCGTCGCAAGGGCCGCGCCCGAATTGTCGTCGATGACCTTCTTCAGATCGTCGGGCAACCCGTCGTAAACCGCCTGGTTCATCACCAATGCCATCACGGCCGAGGACAGTCCGCCATTCTCGGTTCCGAATTCAGTGTGATTGCGGGTGACACTTTCAATGCGCAGGCTGCCGAAGACCTCCCACGGGATGACGGCGCCGTCGATCACGCCGGTGGTCAGCGCCTGCGGCACCTCGGGCACGGGCATGCCAACGGCGGTGGCGCCCAAGGCGTTCAGGCCATCGGTCATTGTGCGGGACGGCGCGCGGACCTTCAGCCCGGCCAAATCGGCCAGCGAGGCCACGGCCTTGTCCTTTGTGTGCAGCTTGTAGGCCGAGGGCGCGTGGATCAGCAGCGGGTGCACGCCCGCCAGTTCGTCGCCCATGTATTTCGCCTGGTATTCCTGAAGCGCCGCCGTGGTTTCCGTGGCGCTGCCCGCCAGGAAGGGCAACTCGAAGACCTCGGACACCGGGAAGCGGCCGGGGGTATAGCCGAACAGCGTCCAGGCCACGTCCACCACCCCGTCGCGGGCCTGGTCGAACAGTTGCGGCGGCTTGCCCCCCAACTGCATCGAGGGATAGATCTGCACGTCGATCCGCCCGCCGGACTGTTCCTCAACCATCTTTTCCCAGGGCTCCAGCACTCCGGTCTGAATGGGCGCGTCTGCCGACAGGAAGTGGTGGACGCGCAGCGTCACGTCTTGCGCTGTCGCAGCCGAGCCAAGGCAAAGCGCGGCCACGGTGGCCAGCAGGGTCGTTCGTGTCATGTAGTTCTCCTCCCATGGTGATGATCGGCAAGACTTGCCGGTATTTCGCTCTGGCGCCAGGATGGCGGCCTGGTGTGCCTGGGCCGAAGGGATAACAGCGCCGTCGCAAGGGTTCCTGCTTCGCTGCTTGCAATCTGCCGAAACACGAGCGTCCGCCATTCAACGCCAAGGGCCAAGCCGTCGCGTTCCTGCGCATAGATCCTCGCGCCATGAATCATCGACACGCCACCTGCCTTCAGTCGGGCGATGCTGACCGGGGCCTCAGCCGCCACCGGGTTTGACTTCTGCGGCATGATTGATGATCCGCCAACGGTGGGCGTTTGCGCGCAGGGGATATGGCATGCATCCTGGATCAGGTCGCGGCGCGCGCCGGGGATGGGATCCGCCGGGGCGCGGAGGAGATCGGGAGGCGTGGCCCCATCCGGCCCGCCGATCGATAGACCGACGAAGACCGCCTGCCCCAAATCCCGATCACGGATTAGCGCGCCCACGTCACCGGCGAACCGGGGCCGATGCGGCAGCAGCCCGCCCCAGAGCCGCAGGTCGGTGCCCAGCGAGTTGCAGAACACCATCGCCAGATCGTCCTGCGGCCCCTCGTCGGCAAAATGCAGATCGACCCCGCTCACCCATGCGGCTTCCATCAGTATGGCAATCCCACATAGTTCTCGGCGAAGGCCTGCTGCTGCGCCCGGTTGTCGCGAAGGAAAGCGATGTCGGCCTGCTGCATCTTCAGGTCAAAGGGCGACATGTCGGGATAGCGGTGCAAAAGGCCGCTGAACCACCAGCTGAAGCGTTCGGCTTTCCAGACCCGCAGAAGGGCGCGTTCGGAATAGGCGTCGATGCCCGCGCAGTCGTTGTCTCGATAGAATTGCCGCAGCCCGTCATGCAAGTAATGCACGTCACTGGCCGCGAGATTCAGGCCTTTGGCCCCGGTAGGCGGCACGATGTGCGCGGCGTCGCCGCACAGAAACAGCCGACCCCACCGCATCGGCTCGGTCACGAAGGATCGCAGCGGTGCGATGGATTTGTCGATACTGAGGCCGGTGACCAGCCGGTCGGCCACCTCGGGCGGCAGGCGGCGCTTCAACTCGGCCCAGAAGGCGGCGTCGGTCCAGTCCGAAGGGTGGTCGGACAGGGCGCACTGGATGTAATAGCGCGACAGATTGTCGTTGCGCATTGAGCACAGTGCAAAGCCGCGTTCGGAATTGGCGTAAATCAGTTCGTCATGGACCGGCGGCGTCCGCGACAGCACGCCCAGCCAGCCGAAAGGATAGGTCTTTTCATATTCGCGCCGGACCGCCAGAGGGATCGTCTGGCGGCTGATGCCGTGAAAGCCGTCGCATCCCGCCACGAAATCGCAGTCGATGCGATGCTCGGTTCCATCCCGGGTGAAGGCGACATGCGGGCTGTCGGTATCGGCGCCGTGGATCGCCACGCCCTCTGCCCGGAACTCGGTCGTCAGACCCGCGGCCTCGCGCGCGTCATAAAGGTCTCGGGTCACTTCGGTCTGACCGTAGACAACGACCGGTTTTCCCGTCAGTCCGTTGAAATCCAGGTGGAACATCTGGCCGTTTACGGCGATCTGGGTACCGTGATGGACGTGCCCCTCGGCATGAAGACGGTCGGCCACACCCGCCTCTTCCATCAGGCGCACCAGCCCGGCCTCGAGTACGCCAGCCCGGATCCGGCCCAGGACATACTCGCGAGTCTTGCGTTCGACCACCACAGAGTCGATGCCGTGGCGGTACAGCAATTGCCCCAGCAGCAGACCGGCCGGTCCACCGCCGATGATGGCAACCTGTGTGCGCATGATCCCCCCGCCCTCGCTGGGAACTCTCCCCCATCCACAGGGCCATGATTGCATGTGCAAAGCACCAAGTAAAATGAGATAACGGCGCAGATACTTACCATAAGAGGCAAGAATGGACCGCCGCATCATGTTTCGCCACCTCCCGGTCTTTACCGAGATCCTCTGCCAGCGAAGCCTGTAGTGCGCGGTCGAGAGGCTTTCGCTGAATCAGCACACCATTTCCCGCACATCAACCGACCTCGTGGCGAACCCGGGCGCGCAGTTGCTGATCCGAGTCCGGGGCGTCCTGGCGCTGAAAGTGGTCGCGCTGCCGTCGGTCGCTGCGCGACTGACGTGGCAGATCGCGATTGAGATGGCCCGGCTAGCACCCTACCCGCACCTGACGATAGGTCGACGGATCGCGTGAGGCGCTAACGGAAAAACTGCGCGACGGCAGGGCGTTGTTGCGCAACTCGCGCCTTAGGCGTGACAGCCCTCAATTCGCGCGGACGAGCGGTGATGAGCCGGGCGAAGGTCCGCAAGGATGGTGTCCAGCGCGACGCTGTCACAGCCGGCATCTTCTGGCTGGTGCCGCAGGTGAGGGACGGATCGGCCGCACGGGCGGCGGTCGGATGAAACGCGCGCTGGGCTTGCAGGCGGCGGTGGAATGGGCGTTCCGGGTCGAGAGGGCGCAGCTGGACCGCCCGTGTTGGAGGACAGAACCGGCGAGAGCTTCGGCTATGGGCTGGAACATGTCCTGCTGCAGCGCGCGGCACTGGGCTGCAGGATCGATGGCGGCCAGCACAAGATGGGCAGCTACACCCACCAGGATGCCGAGGTCATCGCTGCCTGCGTGGCCGGCATGCCCGACTGCTTCGGCGGCAGGCGCATGGCGATCCGGGTCGCGGAACTGGCCCGCGCCGGGCTGACCCTGGACTGCATGCCCGGCACCGTGCCGCGCTGCGTGCCGGTCGAGGTCAAGCGCAACCAGCATAGGGAACGGGCGGTCATCGCGGTCGTCGGCACCGCGCGGGTGGTGTCATGCGGAAAATGGCGCAGCGTCGATATCCTGGCCTGCCCGGTCTCCTTCTTGCCTCATCCCCGCCAGATCGAAGCCGCCCGCCGCGCCTATGACGACTGGTGGCAGGCAATAGGCTGGATCCACGACGGCTTGATCGCGGGCGGGATGCTGCGGGAGGTCGAGGTGACGGGGGTGATGCCGAGGGCAAGGCCGTGGGAACTGCGGCCTTCAGACCGCCGTTAGCGGCTGGATTTCGCCCTATGGCTGCAATACGGTCTGGAAAAAGACTTTCTCCGAGGGGCAGATTTCCAATCGCGGCAACCGAAAACGGCTCTGATCTGGGCATCGAATCCAGCCTGTTCAAAGCGGCCGACAAGCTGCATGGCAATATTGAGCCCTCGGATTACAAGCATGTAGCCCTTGACCTAATATTCCTCAAGCATATCTCGGACGGTTTCGAGGCCAAGCGCAACGACCTGCTTGCGGAGCATCCCGAAGGCGCCGAGGATCCCGACGAATATCTGGCCGACAACATCTTCTGGGTGCCGCCCGAGGCGCGCTGGTCCCATCTGCAGGCCAGCGCGAAGCAGCCCAGCATCGGCAAGCTAATTGACGAAGCGATGATCGCCATCGAGAAGGTGAACCCGGCCCTAAACGCCGTCATGCTCGGGGAACTCATCGGCCTGATCTCCGGCATCGCTCTGGGCGAAGGCAAGGACAAGGCGCGCGACCTTCTGGGCCGGGTCTATTAATACTTCCTCGGCCAGTTCGCGGGCAGCAAGGGCAAGCGGGGCGGCGAGTTCTACACCCCCCGTTCAGTTGTCCGCACCATGGTCGAGATGCTGGAATCCTACAAAGGCGCGTCTATGACCCTTGCTGCGGTTCGGGCGGCATGTTCGTGCAGTCGGAGAAGTTCGTCGAGGCCCACGGCGGCCGTCTGGGCGACATCGCCATCTACGGGCAGGGGTCGAACTACACCACCTGGCGGCTGTGCAAGATGAACCTGGCCGTCCGCGGGATCGACGCCGACATCCGCTGGAACTCGGAAGGCACCTTCCAAAAGAACGAACTGCCCGACCTGCGCGCCGACGTGATTCTGGCCAACCTGAATCTTGATGCCCGCGATACGCTCTAGTACTACAGCTGCGCTTTATACCATTCCCTGATCCGGTGTGGTTATGTCGCTTGGCGGGGAGTGGGTTGGCATGTCTGTTGCGGACTGGACGGGAACCCTGATCGACTGGCAGGCCGCGCTCCAGGAGTTGAGAGAGATCATCGCGCCGGCCTTTGGGCGACGCGAGCAGCAGCAATCGGCAAACGCCTTCATTGACGGCGTGCTGTCGGGAGCCGAACGCAAGACCGGCTGGATGCTGGCGGAAGAGGCGGGCTTCGAGCGTCCTTACCGCATCCAATCGCTTCTGGGGCGATCATCCTGGTCGGCCGATGAGCTTTGCCGTCTGGTGAGATGCTACGGCATCAAGGCGCTTGGTGATCCGGACGGGATGCTGGTGGTGGATAAGACCGGCTTCCTGAAGAAGGGGACTGCATCTGCCGGCGTGGCGCGCCAGTATTCGGGGACGGCGGGACGGATCGAAAACTGACAGATCGGTGGCCTTGGTCGGCATCATTTTCGTTCTGCGATCTGGCATTCCTTGGGAGATGCTGCCGCGTGAGTTTGGCTGCTCAGGCATGACCTGCTGGCGCAGGTTGCGTGACTGGCAGACAACTGGCGTTTGGGCCAGGCTCCACCGCGTGCTGCTTGAGCGGCTGTCGGACGCCGGGCATCTGGACTGGAGCCGGGCCAGCCTCGACAGCGCCGCCATTGCGGCGAAAAGGGGGGTGCAGAAACCGGCCCGAACCCCACGGATCGCGGCAAACCGGTCACGAAGCGCCATCTTGTGGTCGACCGGCGGGGCACCCCGCTCGGGGTGCGGCTGAGCCCGGCCAATCGGCACGACAGCATGATGCTGGCACCTACTCTGGATGCCGTGCTTGGCGTGCGCCACGGTCGTGGCCGTCCGCGCAAGCTCCACGCCGACAAGGCCTATGACCATGGCCGCTGCCGGAGCGAATGCCGGAAACGTGCCATCAAGCCCCGCACTGCACGGCGAGGCATAGACAGCAGCGAAAGGCTGGGCCGACACCGATGGGTCGTCGAGCGGACACTGGCATGGCTCAACCGTTTTCACCGCCTCGCCATCCGCTATGAGTGGCGCGCCGACATCCACGAGGCTTTCGTGATCCTCGGCTGCGCTCTCATCTGCCTCAACCAAATCAGGAGGATTTGTTAGGTGTTCTAAAACGAATGCGGCGCAGGGTAGCCTGCGCCGCTGATCCGATTGTTTATAGCTCGTCCCGAAGGAGCGCCAGCGTCACCCGGCCGCTTTAGTTCGCAATGAACCATTGCCCAGTATGCGGCGGCGAGTTGGAGATCCTGCGAGGGCAGCGGAGGCGGAAACACCCGCCGTTCCAGTGCCTCCTTGTCCAAACCTTCGGGCAGCGGCCAGGATAGGCCAGCCACTGCGGCATGGCGCAGATACCCAATGACCGTTGTCCTGCCGACGCCGGTCGCAAGTGCAATTCACCGGGTCGACATGCCCTACGCATCCAGGCGCAGCACGTCCTAGAGCACGTTGCGCCATTCCCGATTCAGGATACCCCTGTGGCTTGATCTGTGATTCCCTGCCTGCATGACAGAT
>NZ_JBHRXY010000016.1:0-75802 GCF_042648745.1 Paracoccus angustae | reverse complement strand
TTGCAGCCCGATACGACCGGTGCCCGGAAACGTTCTTCTCTGCGATCATGCTCGCCGCAACCGTCTTGTTCTGGCCGGGAAAAGCAATGAGCCTAGGCCCCAGAGCGATGAACCCGATCGTGCCGGTCATCAACAATGGAAACCCCGTGGCACGTCACAGCCCTCCGGGAAGAACGAAGACCTTCCGTCCCATTCTCCGCAAAAAATGATTGACGTATTTCTTTTTCCGCCAAATGCTGGCGGAGGGAGGAAATCCGTCAATGCGAAACCCCACGCTGCACGATGTGGCGCGGGCGGCTGGCGTCAGCTATTCGACGGCCGACCGGGTTCTGAACGAACGCGGTGGGGTGGCCGCGAAGTCGATCCAGCGTGTCCAACGCGCCATTCAGGAATTGGGCTATCGCCGCGACATCCATGCGGCGAACCTGTCGCGGCGGCGCAGCTATCGCTTCGCGGTCTTTCTGCCGCAAGGCGATCACGGCTTCTTCTCGGCCCTGGGCCGGGCCATTCTGGCGCAGGCCGAGGCGCGTGCGGCGGACCGGGTGTCCGTCACCCTGTGCGATCCCGGCCGGCGCGACGCAGGCGATTGGGACTGCGCGGCGCTGGTGGGCGCGGAATCCGAGGGGCTGGCGCAGGTCATGGCCGATCTGGCGGCCCGGGACATTCCCGCGATCACGCTGGTGTCCGACATCGCCGGACCCCGGCGCAGCTATGTCGGCATCGACAACACCGTCGCGGGGCGCACGGCGGGGCGGCTCTTGCGGCTGGCCCATGGCCGCGGTGCGGGGCGGGTCCAGCCGGTCCTGGGCTCGATGTCCCTGCGCGATCATCGCGAACGCCTGGACGGGGCGGCCGAGATCCTGGAGGCTTCCCGCCTGACCCTGCTGCCCCCGGTCGAGGTCCATGACCGGCCCGACCGGATGCGCGAGGGACTGGCCGCGGCCCTCGGGGCAGGTGCGGGGATCACCGCGATCTATTCCATCGGCGCGGGAAACCGCGGACTGATCGCGCCGATCGAGGCCCTGGGCGAGGCCCGTCCCTTTGTCGTCCTGCACGAGCTGACGCCGCATTCGCGCGCCGCGCTGGAACGCGACCTGATCGACGTGGTCATCGACCAGAAACCGGCCGAGGAGGCCGCCCGCGCCCTGGACGCGATGCGCGCCATCGCCGACGGCGAGGAGCCGCCCCCCGCCGTGATCACGCCCGCCATCTTCTTCAAGGAAAACCTGCCCGGAGTGTCTGCATGACCGGCTATTTCGACGCGATCCCGCCGTTGCCCCTTGACCCCCATGCGGAAGGGTCGGCCTTTTGCCACTATGACCCGGACGAACTCGTGATGGGCAAGCGGCTGGAGGATCACCTGCGTTTCGCGGTGGCCTATTGGCACAGCTTCGGCTGGGAAGGCGGCGATCCCTTCGGCGGGCGCACCTTTGACCGCCCCTGGTTTCCCGCCGACACGATGGAACTATCCGAACAGCGCGTCGAGGCCGCCTTTGATTTCTTCCGCATCCTCGGCGCGCCGTTCTTCTGCTTCCACGACCACGACGTGCGGCCCGAAGGCGCCAGCCTGGCGGAAAGCCGCGACCGGCTGAACCGCGTCGCCGACCTGATGGAACCCCGGATGGCCGATGGCGGGCCGCGTCTGCTGTGGGGCACCGCGAACCTGTTCACCAACCGCCGCTACATGGCGGGCGCCGCGACCAACCCCGACCCCGATGTCTTCGCCTATGCCGCAGCCACCGTGCGCGACTGCCTGGACGTGACGCACCGGCTGGGGGGCGCGAACTACGTGCTGTGGGGCGGGCGCGAGGGGTACGAGACGCTGCTGAACACCGACCTGGGCCGCGAACTGGACCAGATGGGCCGCTTCCTGTCCATGGTTGTCGATCACAAGCACAAGATCGGCTTTCCCGGCACCATCCTGATCGAGCCGAAGCCGCAGGAGCCCACCAAGCACCAGTACGACTTCGACGTGGCGACGGTGTATGGCTTCCTGTCGCGCCACGGGCTTGAAAAGGAAGTGAAGGTCAACATCGAACAGGGTCATGCCGTTCTGGCGGGCCACAGCTTCGAACACGAGATCGCCCTGGCCAACGCGCTCGGCATCTTCGGGTCCATCGACATGAACCGCAACGATCCGCAATCCGGCTGGGACACCGACCAGTTCCCGAACAACGTCCCCGAGGTGGCGCTGGCCTATTACGAGATCCTCAAGGGCGGCGGCTTCACCACGGGCGGCACCAATTTCGACGCCAAGGTCCGGCGGCAATCGCTGGATCCGCTGGATCTGGTCATGGCCCATGCGGGCGCGATGGATGTCTGCGCGCGCGGCCTGAAGGCTGCCGCCAGGATGCTGGAGGACGACCGGCTGGAGGCCGCGCGCCGCGACCGTTATGCCGGCTGGCAGCGGCCCGAGGCGCAGGCGATGCTGGCCAAGGACGCGACGCTGGACGCCATCGCCGACCGGGCGTTGGCTGCGGGGCTTGACCCCCAGCCGGTCTCGGGCCGGCAGGAAATCCTGGAAAACCTGGTCAACCGATATGTCTGAAGGGGGAAGACCATGAAGACCATCAAGGGTCCGGCGCTGTTTCTGGCGCAATTCGCGGGCGATCAGGCGCCGTTCAACTCGTGGGACGGCATCACGAAATGGGCGGCCGATTGCGGCTATGCCGGCGTTCAGGTGCCAAGCTGGGACGGGCGGCTGTTCGATCTGGCGAAGGCGGCCGAAAGCCGCGATTACTGCGATGAGATCGCCGGGGCCGCCGCCGCCAACGGCGTGGTGATCACCGAACTGTCCACGCACCTGCAAGGCCAGCTTGTCGCCGTCCATCCCGCCTATGACGAGGCTTTCGACGGCTTCACCGTGCCGGAACGCCGTGGCAACCCGAAGGCCCGGCAGGAATGGGCCGTGGATCAGGTGAAGAAGGCCCTGACGGCCAGCCGCAACCTTGGCCTGACCGCCATGGCCAGCTTTTCCGGCGCGCTCGCCTGGCCCTTCGTTTATCCCTGGCCGCAGCGCCCGGCTGGGCTGGTGGAAACCGCCTTCGACGAACTCGCCCGACGCTGGCGGCCGATCCTGGATCATGCCGAGGACTGCGGCGTGGACATCTGCTATGAAATCCATCCCGGCGAGGATCTGCACGACGGCGACACGTTCGAGATGTTTCTGGACCGCGTGGGGGGCCACGGCCGCGCCAACATGCTGTACGATCCGTCGCATTATGTCCTGCAATGCCTGGACTATCTGGACAACATCGACATCTACAAGGACCGCATCCGCATGTTCCACGTCAAGGACGCGGAATTCAACCCGACCGGGCGCAAGGGCGTTTATGGCGGCTTCCAGCCCTGGGTCGACCGCGCCGGGCGGTTCCGCAGCCTGGGCGACGGGCAGGTCGATTTCGGGGCGATCTTTTCCAAGATGGCGGCCAACGATTTCGACGGCTGGGCCGTGGTGGAATGGGAATGCTGCCTCAAGCACCCCGAGGACGGCGCGAGGGAAGGGGCCGCGTTCGTGCGCAGCCACATCATCCGCGTGACGGAAACGGCCTTCGACGACTTCGCGGGCGGCGGCGCGGACGATGCCGCGAACCGCCGGATGCTGGGGATTTCGCGATGACCCGGATCAGGCTTGGCATGGTCGGCGGCGGCAAGGACGCCTTCATCGGCGCGGTCCACCGCATCGCCGCGCGCATCGACGGCGAATTCGACCTGGTGGCCGGGGCGCTGTCCTCGACGCCGGAAAGGTCGCGCGACAGCGGCGCGGCCTTGGGCCTGGACCCCGACCGCTGCTATGGCGGCTTCGAGGAGATGGCGCAGGCGGAATCCGCCCGCCCCGACGGGATCGAGGCGGTGGCCATCGTCACCCCGAACCATGTCCACGGCCCGGCGGCCGCGGCTTTCCTGCGGCGCGGCATCCACGTGATCTGCGACAAGCCGCTGACCGCGACCATGGAGCAGGCGGCGGATCTGGAAGCCGCGATCCGCGCGTCCGACGCGCTGTTCATCCTGACCCACAACTATACCGGATACCCGATGATCCGGCAGGCCCGCGCCATGATCGCGGCTGGCGATCTGGGCGCGGTCCGCATCGTGCAGGTCGAATACGCGCAGGACTGGCTGACCGAGGCAGCCGAGGCCACGGGCACCAACAAGCAGGCCGAATGGCGCACCGACCCGGACCGCAGCGGCGCGGGCGGCTCCATCGGCGACATCGGCACGCACGCCCATAACCTTGCCTGCTTCGTGACCGGAATGGCGGTGGAAAAGCTTTCCGCCGACCTGCAAAGCTTTGTTCCGGGGCGGCGGGTGGACGACAATGCCCATATCCTGCTGCGCTTCCGCGGCGGCGCACGCGGGATGCTGTGGTGTTCGCAGGTCGCGCCGGGCAACGAGAACGGGTTGCGCCTGCGCGTTTACGGCGAAAAGGGCGGGCTGGAATGGGGGCAGGAGGATCCGAACTATCTGTGGTTCACGCCCTTCGGCGAACCGAAACGCCTGCTGACCCGGCGCGGCGCGGGGGCCGGGGACGCCGCCAACGCCGTCAGCCGCACGCCGGGCGGCCACCCCGAGGGCTATCTGGAGGGCTTCGCCAACATCTACACGGGCGCCGCCCGGGCGATCCGGGCCGCGCAACGGGGCGAACGCGACCCCGAGATGGACCTGCTGCCGGGGCTTGAGGAGGGCTTGGCCGGAATGCGCTTCATCGACGCCTGCATCCGGTCGGCCCGGGACGACGCCGCCTGGGTGACGCCGTGAGCGTCCTTGCGCTGAAAAACGTCAGCCGCAGCTTTGGCCCGATCGAGGTGCTGCATGGCGTGGACATCGCCCTGCGCCCCGGCCGCGTCCATGCGCTGATCGGCGAAAACGGCGCGGGCAAGTCCACCACCATGAAGATCCTGGCGGGCTACCAGCCGCCCTCGTCGGGGCAGGTTCTGCTGGACGGCCAGCCGGTGAGCTTCGCCAGCATGGGACAGGCCGAGGCGCAGGGGATCTCGATGATCCACCAGGAATTCAACCTGGCCGAGCAACTGACGGTGGAACAGAACATCTTTCTCGGCCGCGAACTGAAGCGCGGCCCGCTGCTGGACAAGCCCGCGATGCGCGCCCGGACGCGGGACCTGCTGGACCGGCTGGAATGCCGCGTGGCGCCCGACCGGGTGGTGTCCACGCTGTCGAACAGCGACAAGCAGATGGTGGAAATCGCCAAGGCCCTGCTGCGCGACACCCGCGTGCTGGTGATGGACGAACCGACCGCCGTGCTGACGCGCGCGGAAACCGCGATCCTGCTGCGCCAGGTCCGCGCGCTGCGCGAGGCGGGAACGGCGGTGCTGTTCACCTCGCACAAGCTGGACGAGGTGGAACAGATCGCGGACGACCTGACCATCATGCGCGACGGCCGCGTGGTCTGGACGGGCGAGGCTGCGGAGATGGACCAGCACGCCATGGCCAACGCCATGGTGGGCCGCGAGATGTCGGACCTGTTCCCCGCCAAGACCGGCACGCCCGGCGAGGTCGCGCTGGAGGTCAGCAACCTGACCGTGCCGGGCTTCTCGCACGACATCGCCTTCACCCTGCGCCGGGGCGAGATCCTGGGCGTCGCGGGCCTGATCGGATCGGGCCGGACCGAGACCTTCGAGGGGCTGTGCGGGCTGCGCCCCGCCACGGGCGATGTGCGAATCTTCGGCCAGCCGGTGCGGATCGACCACCCCTGGCAGGCGCAGGCGCTTGGCCTGTGCTACCTGACCGAGGATCGCAAGACGCGCGGTCTGCTGCTGGGCAAGGGGCTGCGCGAGAACCTGACGCTGCAAGCCCTGGCGAAATTCGACCGGGGCCTGCTGGATACCGGGGCCGAGGAACGCGCGCTGGATCAGGCCATCGCCGACTTCGACATCCGCGGCCATCGCGGCGCGCTTGTGGGCAACCTGTCGGGCGGCAACCAGCAAAAGCTGCTGTTCGCCAAGACGCTGCTGGCCGACCCCCGCATCATCGTCATCGACGAGCCCACGCGCGGCATCGACATCGGCACCAAGCAGCAGATGTATGTCCTGATCCGCAAGCTGGCGGCCGAGGGCCGGGCCATCGTTGTCATCTCCTCGGAAATGCAGGAGGTGATCGGGCTGGCCGACCGCATCCTGGTCATGCGCCATGGCCGCATCACCGGCGAACTTGGTGCCGATGCCTCGGAAGACGCCATCGTCCGCCTTGCCATGGGCGTGGCCACGGAAAGGGAACCCGCATGACCGACGCCGCAGCGCCAGCCCCCCGCCGCATCCGCATGACCGTGATCGGACCGATCCTGGCCCTGGTCCTGCTGGTCGTGGCGGGCGCGCTGATGAACCCGAACTTCCTTGGTTGGGACAACGTGACCAACGTGCTGGCCCGGTCGGCCTTTATCGGCATCATCGCCGTGGGCATGACCTTCGTGATCACGGCGGGGGGCCTGGATCTGTCGGTCGGATCCATGGCGGCCTTCATCGCCGGTCTGATGATCCTGGTGATGAACAGCCTGGTGCCCACGATGGGCGTCGGCATCCCCGTGATCCTGGTCGGCATGGCGACCGCCCTGCTGGCGGGCCTTGCGGCGGGGCTGCTGAACGGCATCCTCATCACCCGTCTGGGGATCGAGGCCTTTATCGTCACGCTGGGGTCGATGGGCATCTATCGCAGCCTGGTCACATGGCTGGCCGACGGGGGCACGCTGTCGCTGGATTTCGGCCTGCGCAGCCTTTACCAGCCGGTCTATTACGGCGGCATCTTCGGCATCACCTGGCCGATCATCGTCTTTGCCGTTGTGGTCGTGATCGGTGAAATCGTGATGCGCTCGACCGCCTTCGGCCGCCATTGCGCGGCCATCGGTTCGAACGAGCAGGTCGCCAAGTATTCGTCGGTCCGCGTGGACCGGGTGCGGCTGACGACCTATGCCGCGCTTGGCCTGCTGGTGGGGATCGCCACCATCATGTACGTGCCGCGCCTCGGCAGCGCATCCTCGGCGACGGGGATGCTGTGGGAGCTTGAGGCCATCGCCGCCGTGATCATCGGCGGCACGGTGCTGAAGGGCGGCTTCGGCCGGGTCTGGGGCACTGTGATCGGCGTCCTGATCCTGACGCTGATCGGCAACCTGCTGAACCTGACGGATTTCGTATCGCCTTACCTGAACGGCGCGATTCAGGGGGCCATCATCGTTCTCGCTGTGGTGTTGCAGCGCGAAGGCAAAGCCCGCGGTTAGCGGGTTCACATGGGAGGGAAACACATGAAGCATTTCGTATCGGGCCTGGCCTTGGCCGCGGCGCTGTCCGCGCCCGCGCTGGCCCAGGACGGGGAAACCAGGGTGATCGGCGTGTCGATCCCGGCGGCGACCCACGGCTGGGCGGGCGGCATGAACTATTTCGCCCAGGCCGCCGTGGACCGGCTGGAGGAAACCTATCCGCAGCTCGATTTCGTGCTGGCGACCGCGTCCGATCCGGCCAAGCAGGTCAACGACATCGAGGACATGGTGGCGACCCGCAACATCGACGCGCTTGTGGTGCTGCCCTTCGAATCCGAGCCGCTGACCGGCCCCGTCCAGAACGTCAAGGCATCCGGCGCCTGGATCACGGTCGTGGACCGGGGCCTGTCCCAGGAAGGCATCGAGGATCTGTATGTCGCGGGCGACAACCCCGGCTTCGGCCGGGTGGCGGGCGAATACATGGCAAGCGCGTTGCCCGAGGGCGGCAAGATCGTCGTGCTGCGCGGCATCCCCACCACCATCGACAACGAGCGCGTCGAGGGCTTCCAGGCCGCCATCGAGGGCAAGAACATCGAAGTCCTGGGCATGGAACACGGCGACTGGAACCGCGACAAGGCCTTCACCGTCATGCAGGATTTCCTGTCCAAGCATCCGCAGATCGACGCGGTCTGGGCGTCGGACGACGACATGGCCGTGGGCGTCCTGGGCGCCATCGAGGCGGCGGGCCGCGACGACATCAAGTTCGTGCTGGGCGGCGCGGGCATGAAGGAGATGGTCAAGCGCACCATGGACGGCGACTCGATGATCCCGGCCAACGTCACCTATCCCCCCGCGATGATCGCCACCGCCATCGAGATCACCGCCGTGGGCCTTGTCTCGCAGGCGCCGGTGTCGGGCGATTTCATCATCGGATCGGTGCTGGTGACGCCGGAAAACGCGGAAAGCTTCTATTTCCCGGAAAGCCCGTTCTGATCGCGGCCAGGGGGCTGCCGGCGAAGGCCGCGGCCTTCGCCGCGTGTCCCCGCAGCCGCCTTAACCGCCGGGCCTCCAAGGCCCGGCCAGCGCCCGCCCCGTTCCCGGCGGGCGCTTCACGCCTCCTCCCAGGCGGGCGCCGGCCTGTCCGGGGCGCGGCCGGATCCGTTCTTGATGGATCCGATCAGACGGGCGGGGAAACGCGGGCGGCTCCTTTCCGGCTCCGGCGGCCTCAGCCCGCGACCCTGCGCCGTTCCGCCATCACCGCCTGGAAATTCGACAGCAGGATGATGCCGCCGCCCAGGAAGACCCACAGATCGACCGCCTCGGCGTAAAGGACGTAACCCACCAGCGCCGCCAGCGGCACGCGCAGGAAGTCGATGGGGATCAGGACCGAGGCGTCCAGCCGCCGCAGCGCCTGCGCCATGGCGTAATGCGCCGACAGCGCGCAAAGCCCCGCCAGCAGCATCCAGGGCACATCCGTCAGCGCCACCGGCCGCCAGTCGGTCAGCGCGGCAACCAGGCCGAGCGGCAACTGGATCAGGATCATCCAGACCACGATAACCCCGGCCGAGGCATGACGCGTCAGCTGCTTCACCAGGATCATCGACAGGCCATAGCCCGCCGCCGCGATCAGCACCAGGATGGCGGCGGGATCCACCATCCCCAGGCCCGGGCGCACGATCACCATGACGCCCAGGAACCCGCCCGCGGTCGCCAGCAGGCGCGGCCCGCTCAGCCGTTCCTTCAGCAGCAGCCAGGCGAACAGCGTCACCCAGATCGGCATGGTGAATTCCAGCGCGAAGACCGAGGCCAGCGGCAGCAGCACCACGCCGACCGTCCAGAAATACTGCGCGGTGAAGTGGATCAGGTTGCGCCACAGATGCAGGCGGAACCGGGCGGCGCGCCGCACCTCGGGGAACAGGGCGCGGCCAAGGGCCAGGATCACGACCAGCCCGACCAGCGCGCGGAAGAACAGCACCTGCCGGATCGACAGCGTGGCGGCCAGTTCGCGCGATCCCACCGACATGCCGATGAAAGACGCCATGGCCAGCGCCATCCAGGCCAGGCCGTGGACGAAATTCGACCGCCCGCCCGAGGCGGCAATCCCGACAGTGCCCGACATGATCCCCTCCTTCGCCCGAAGCGGTTGGACCATAGGACGAAAGGCCGGCGAAACGGAAGGGGGCGCCCCGGGGGCGGGTTCGCGCCCGCTAGCGTCCGGCGATCGCGTCCAGGAAATTGCACAGCTCGGTCCGGCGCAGCCGGGGATCGGCGATCTGATCGTCAAGACCAAGCTGCCAGGCCAGGTCGCGCCGCGCCGGGTCGCGGTCCAGCGCCTCCAGCCGCCGGGCGTGATCCTCCAGCGCCGCCTCGTCCGCGGCCAGGCCCTCTCCGATCAGATCGGCGGACTGGCGGCGCAGCGAGGCGGCGATCTCGGACAGCGTCAGTTCGGGGTGATACTGGACACCCCAGAAGACCCCGTCGCCATGCCGGATCTCGGCGGCCTCGACGGGCGTGTCGGCATTGCAGGCCAGACGGGTCGCGCCGTGCGGCAGGGTCTTGACCATGCTGGAGTGCATGGCCGGTGCCGTCCAGGCCGGGGGCCGTCCCCGCAGCAGCGGATGGGACCGGCCTGCCCGGGTCTTGGTGATGTTGCGGGCGACGGCGGCCTCGGTGCCCCGGGGGCGCGGCACGGTCCTGCCCCCCGCCGCCACCGTGGCGATCTGAAGCCCTGCGCAGGATCCGAAGGACGGCGTGCCCGACTCGAAGACCGCCGTCATGAACCGCGCTGCGGCCCGCGTCTCGGCCCTGTCCTCGTGCATCTGGATCGGCGATCCGGCAAGAAAGATGCCGTTGAAGCCGCGCAGATCCCGCACGCTCATCGGATCCGCGCCGCCAAGGCAGGATATGGTTTCGACGATCAGGCCGGGGCGCAGGTCCCGCAGCGTCCCGGCATAGGTTTCATGCGATGCCGCGCCCGTGGATCGGCGCCGGTTGTTGCATTCTTCTTCCGTCTCGCTGGCGACGACAAGGACGCGGGATGGCACGTGTGAAATCCGGTTGTGAAATCGAACACCCCCACAACGGCAAGCGCGGCGCTTCCGTTCGGACACGATGTCGCTAGCGCCTCAGGACATCCTGTCCAGCGTGACGGGGCAGGAACGGCCGCCGTAGAAGGTGTCCAGGATGCGGCGGAACACGGGCGGCGCCCCTTCGACGGCGGCGAACAGCGTGGCCGAGGAACGCAGCTTCCCGGCGTCGATCCCGCCCAGGATCCGGTCCGCCGGAAGGTTGCCATGGGCCAGCACCGCCTCGGCGCAGGCGATCAGGCGCGGGCCGAGAACCGGATGCGCAAGATAGCGCCGGGCCTCGTCCAGGTCGGCGATGCCGTAAAGGTGCGACATCGCCGACCGGCCAAGCCCGCGCAGTTGC
This sequence comes from Paracoccus angustae, assembly GCF_042648745.1. Classification (NCBI taxonomy): domain Bacteria; kingdom Pseudomonadati; phylum Pseudomonadota; class Alphaproteobacteria; order Rhodobacterales; family Paracoccaceae; genus Paracoccus; species Paracoccus angustae. Next base: position 65,166 of record NZ_JBHRXY010000016.1, on the reverse strand, counting down.
GGAAAGATGAACCACATCCAGTGGCTTTGCTTGCGTCCTTGCCGCAGCTCCGCCAGCGCGATGCCATAGGTGCCGTCCTGCGCCTCGACGAAGCGGTCAAGCCGGTCGGGATCGGGGGAAGGGCGGGCCATGGCGATGTCCTTTCGATCCCGCCAGCCAAGCATGGCCGGTGCATCGGGTCAACGTGCCCCCGACGCGTTTCCGGCCCGCCGGATTAACCGCCCGGTCCGCAGTCGGCAGCCCGCAGTCGGCAGCCCGCAGTCGGCAGCCCGCCCGCAAAGACCCGCTCGGGGCCGTCCGCATGGACCACCGTTATCGCCTCGGCCGGCGGGGCGGCGGTCTGGATGTCGGCTGAACCGAAGGCCGCGATCCGGGCGACGGACCGTCCGCGGAGCCGATCCTGCCCACCGTTTCCGGGAAGTGCTGCGGCGCCGTGGCATCGCCGCGGCACCGGCGCAGGGTGTCACCGGCGCAGGGTGTCATCGGCGCCACGATGTCGCGAGGGACGCGGCGGCCATGCTCGATGTCCTGCGCGCGGGCGGCGATGTCGGCAGGTGGCCGAACGCCACGGGATCGGTCCGGCGGCAAAGGCCGGGTCCGGTCAGGGGGCGGCAGCGGAAAAGCCGCCGCCGGAGAGGGGCCGGCCGATGGGCGCGGTTCCCGCCAGTCAATCAAGCATGAAACGATTGCCAGGAAAGCGGTCAAGCGCATCGCCGGAATGATGCCCATCAATCCGGCGCAGGGAAAGATAGCCCCTTGGCCTGCACCGCCCGCCCGTCTTATGCTGGGGGAATGAACACGGTCACGCTTGCCCTTGCCGCCCTTGCCCTTCTGGGACAGCCCGCCCTGGCCGCCGATCCCCTGTCCGGGCTTTGGCGCACGCAGCCGGGCCGTGACGGCGGTTTCGGCCATGTCGAGATCGGGCCATGCGGGGGCGGGCTGTGCGGAACGGTGGTGCAGACCTTTGACGCGCAGGGGCAGCCGGTCCAGGCCGGCGACCTGGGCGCGCCCATCCTTGCCGATGTCGTGGCGACGGGCGGGGGACGCTATGGCAAGGGCCGGATCATCAACCCCGAGACCGGCCGCAGCTATACCGCCCGGCTGACGCTGCGGGGCGATCTGCTGGACGTGGGCGGCTGCGTCATGATGATCTGCCGCGATGCGGGCACCTGGCAACGGGTGCGCTAGGCGGATCGTCGATCACGCCCGCACCGCCGCGACACCGCCGCGAAAAACGGATGCGTTCCCTGATCCCGCCCGGGCGAGCAAGCAAACGGCTGAACGCGCATGTCTGCCGGCCGGCCGCCTTCCGCCGGGCGGCCCACGCGCCGCTTTGCGGGGCTAGAGAGCGGCCGCCGTCTTTCCGGCGCGGCTTTCCAGCCCGCCGAAGAAGCGTTGCAGCCGGTCCATAGCCTCGGTGATCTCCTCGGCCGACAGCGAGCCGAAGCAGAGGCGCAGGTGCCCCTCGCCCGCCGGACCGTAGAAGCTGCCCGCTTCGACCACCACGCCGGTTTCCTCCAGCAGCCGTTCGGCCAGATCCTGCGAGGCCATGCCGGTGGCGGTGATGTCGGGAAAGGCGTAGATGGTGCCCTGGGGCCAGGCGCAGGTGATCCCCGGCATCTGGTTCAGGCGCGGCACGACGATGTCGCGCTTCATCCTGTCCTCGGCGATCAGGCCTTCCAGCACCGCCGGATCGCCGGTCACGGCGGCAAGCGCGCCGTCCTGGACAAAGGTGTTCACATGCGTCACGTCGTTGGCCGTGATCTTCAGCAGCGCCCCGACGGCCCAGTCGGGGGCCGCCATGTAGCCGATGCGCCAGCCGTCCATGGCATAGCTCTTGGTGAAGGCGAACAGGCTGACGGTGCGTTCCGCCATGCCGGGCAGGCTGGCGATGGACAGGTGGCGGGCGCCGTCGAACAGGATGTCCTCGTAAACCTCGTCGGCCAGAACCAGCAGGTCGTGCCTGATGGCAAGGTCGGCCAGGCCCTGCAACTCCGGGCGCGTGTAAACGCGGCCGGTGGGATTGCAAGGGTTGATCAGCACGATCATCTTGGTTCTGGCGGTGATCTTCGGCTCGATCAGCGCGGGGTTGATGCGGAAGTTGTCGGCGGCGTCCAGGGGGGCCATCACCACCGTGCCGCCCGCCAGTTCGATCTTGCCGATGTGCTGGGGATAATAGGGCTCCAGCAGGATCACCTCGTCGCCCGGGTCGACAAAGGCCATGATCGCGGCGAACGATCCATGGGTCAGGCCGTTGGTCACGATGATCTGGCCGGGCGAAACCTCCAACCCGTTCCGGCGGGCGAGCTTGCCCTTCAGCGCCTCGCGCAGGGGGGCGACACCGGCCAGGTCCGAATAATGCACCTTGCCCGCGCGGATGGCATCAATGGCGGCCTGCTTGATATGAGGGGGGGTGTCGGCATGGGGGCGGCCCAGTTCCATGTGGATCAGGTCGCGGCCCGTCAGGGCGGCGGCGCGGCCATACATGCCGAAGCTTTTCTTCGAGGTGGCGGTGATGCGGCGGGCGAGATGATGCATGGCGGGATCCGAACGGGACTGTCCCGTTGTTATTGTGATCGTTTGATCAAACTTGCAAGGGTAAATTCATGCCATTTGGCGTTTGATCAAAAGCCGCCCGCCCGCTATCCGTCGGCCATGACGCATCCGAAAGGCGCCCCGTGACATCCCATGCCGACAAGCCGCTGAAGCCGGTTGCCACCCGCAAGACCGTGCAGGACCAGGTCTACGAGCAGTTGCGAGAGGCGCTGATGTCCGGGGCCTTCCAGGCGCGGGACAGCTTCACCATCGCCTCGCTGGCCGACCGGTTCCAGACCTCGCACATGCCGGTGCGCGAGGCGCTGCGGCGGCTGGCGGCGGAAAACGCCCTGCGCATCGCGCCCTCGGGGACCGCCTTCGTGCCCGATCTGTCGCGCGGGGAGCTGGACGACATCAGCCGCGCGCGGGTGATCATCGAGGGCGCGGCGGCGGAACTGGCGGCGCCGAACCTGTCTGCCGCCGACCGGGCGGCGCTTGCGGCCCTGATCGCCGAGCATCGCCAGACCGGCATCAGCGGCGACATCGTGGCGATGGCGGCGGCGAACCGGCGGTTTCACTTCCACATCTATGCCGCCGCCCGCAGCCCAATCCTGATGAGCCACATCGAGAACCTTTGGCTTCGCTCGGGGCCTTATGTCCGTTTCCTGTCGGACCGGATGGGTTCGCTGTTGCAGACCGACTACAAGGGCGAGTTCACGCAGCATCACGAGGCGATGCTGGAGGCCCTGGATCGCGGCGACCTGCCCGCCTTCCGCGCGGCGATCGAGGCGGACATCGCGGCGACGCAAGACCTGCTGCACCGTTTTCTGGACGACAAGGCCGCCTGATCAGGCGGCGAAGCTTTCCACCGTCTTCAGCGCGCCGTCCAGCGCCTGGCCCTTTTCGTCGGCCAGGGCCGCCGTGCGCAGGCGGCGCATCCAGTCCGCCCCGTCGGGCCGCCCGCGCAGCATCGGCAGGGCGGACATCACGCGGTCGAACTTGGACAACCCCCGCGCGTGGGTGTCCGAATAGCCCTTGATCAGCCGCCGGTTCGCCAGAACCTCGGCCGCCAGGGCAAGGTCTTGGGGGGCAATGGCCATGGCATGGTCGAACCAGGCCGCGACATGGGCCATTTCGCCGCGGTGGCGCAGCAGGCTGCGGCGCCGGGGGCGCAGGGCCGACACCGCCCACAGCATCCCGAAGCCCGCCAGGCTGTCGGTGCGGATGCGGCGGCCCTTGTCCAGGTGGCGGCTATAGAAGGCCTCGGCCCGGCGGCTTCGTTGCAGCCAGGCGCCAAGCCGGGCGGGCAGGGTGGCGGTGAACTCCTCGAACTGGGGATGGAAGTATTCGGTCAGGCGCATCACCTGATCGTCCTTGACCCGCACCTCGTCGCGCACCCGCTGGTGACGGCTGGCGCGGGTCTTCAGATCGGCCACGCGCAGGATGTCGTCGTAACACAGCGCGTTTGCCGCGTATTTCGCCGCCGCCTGCGTCAGGGCGAAGGGCGCCGCGTCCAGACGGGCCGCGCGTTCGACCATGTCCAGATACTGCGCCCCATAGGCGATGTCCTGGTAATCGACGACCTTCTTCAGCCCCAGGCCCGCGATGTGTCGCGCCTCCGCCGGCAGGCCGTCCAGACGCGCTTCGAGCGCCTGCCAACCGGCCCGCAATCGGGCGGGAACGTTCAGCGTGCGGATGCGGGGAGTCACGCCCTGGGGGGCGGGCGGCGCCATGGTGCCCTTGGCGCAGTCATGGGCCAGGCCGAAGGCGCGCAGGGACGCCTCGACCCCCTTGCCGGACTTTCGGATCACCGCCTCGTAGCTGTCGCGCGGAAAGGGCAGGGCGCCCGACCCGGCAAGCGCGCCGAACAGGCTGGCCGAGATCACCGAACCCGCCTTGGTGGCCAGCGTCTCCATGTCGAAGGCCACCACCTGGTCGGCGGCAAGGCCCATGGCGGCGATCACCTGACCGGCATCGGCGCGCCCGTCGCCCGGCACGATCTTTTCCGACACCGCCGCGATCCGGTGGGTCGAGGCGATCAGCGTGGTCCGCCCCGGCGTCACGAAGCCGCGCATCACGGCGCGGCCCGCCTCCATCAGTTCGGCGGCGATCATGATGTCCACGTCGCCTTCCGACGGCGACAGCGCGAAGACGGGGGTGCGGCCGGTGTCCTTGCACATCTCGACGTAATACACGGTGGCGCCGGTGCGCTGCGCCACGCCCGCGACCGAGGTGGACTGGGCGTGATAGCCGTTCGCCTCGGCCACGGCGATGATCCAGTTGGTCAGGACGCCGCCGCCCTGGCCGCCGACCGCCAGGGCCGCCAGCGTGATGATCCTTTCGCCCTGCGGACCCGGCGAGCGGCGGGCGATGACGGGTGCGTGCAGGGTCATGGGCGTCCCTTTCACGCGAAGGTCAGGCGGCGCGCGTCGCGGCGCCCTTGCAGCCAGCCGATGATGCGGGCCGTGCGGGACGCGCGGCGCTTTTCGGCAGGCGTGGGGTTCGACACGATCTCGGCCTGCCAGAAGGACGGGCAAAGGACGGCGGCGTCCGCGACCTCGCCGCAGTTGCCGCAGCCGACGCAGGTCTGGTCGATGGCGGCGACCGGATCGTCGCGCAGGGGATCGCCGGTGTCCTTGACCGACAGCGACGGGCAGCCCGACAGCCGCATGCAGGCGTGATCGCCGGTGCAGATGTCCTCGTCCACGCCGAAGCGCGGGCGGACGGTGCGCTTGCCTTCCTTTGCGGCCTTGGCCAGGGCGGGCTTTTCGCGGCGCTGGCGGTTCAGCATGCATTCGGACGACGCCACGATGACCTTGGGGCCTTCCTCGGGGCTGGTCAGCGCCTCGATCATGGTGTCGCGCATGGTGGTCACGTCATAGGTGCGGTCGATCTGGCGCACCCACGTGACGCCCATCCCTTCCACCGCCTTGGCGATGGGGTTGTTGGTCTTGCGGCTTTTGTTCTGCGCCCGAGACGACAGGATGTCCTGCCCGCCGGTGGCGGCGGCGTAATGGTTGTCCACAATGACGATCAGCCCGTCATGCTTGTTGAAGGACGCGTTGCCGATGGAGGAGGTCAGGCCGTTGTGCCAGAACCCACCGTCCCCCACGAAGCTGATCGACCGCTTGCCCGCCTTGTCGCGGTTCTGCAACGCGGATGCCGAGGCAGGGCCAAGCCCATAGCCCATCGTGGTCGATCCGATGTCGAAGGGCGGCATGATCGAAAACAGGTGGCAGCCGATGTCCGAGGCGATGTGGTGTTCGCCCAGTTGCTGCTGCACCAGCTTGGTCGCCGCGAAGATCGGGCGTTCCGGGCAGCCGGTGCAGAACCCCGGCGGACGGGCGGGAACGACGGTGGACAGGTCCGGGATGTCGCTTTGCGCCGGTTCGTTGGTCTTGGCGGTTGCGGGCGGCAGCAGCGACGGGGCGTGTTCGCGCAGGAACGCCGCGATGCTTTCGACCAGGCGCTTGCCGGTGTATTCGCCCGCCATGGGCAGGGCGCCCTTGCCCGCCAGCACGGTGGTGCGCCCGTTCTGGTACAGCATGTGGCCCACGGCCTGTTCGATGAAGTTGGGCTGGCCTTCCTCGACCAGCAGCACGGCGTCCTTGCCGTCGCAGAAATCCAGGATCTGGCTGTCGCACAGCGGATAAACCGCGTTCAGGCACAGGATATGGATGTCGGTCTCGCCATAGATGTCCGACAAGCCAAGGCGGTTCAGTGCGCGGATCACGCCGTTATAGGTGCCGCCCTGCACGATCAGGCCGATCTTCGAGGCCGGGTTGCCGAAGTGTTCGTTGACGTTGTTTTCCAGGACATAGTCGACCGCGTTGGGCCAGCGACGGTCCACCTTCTCGTTCTCGTGCAGGAACACTGCGGGGGGCAGGACGATGCGGGACAGGTCGCGCTTGGGGTTCTGCAACGCGTCCGATACGGTCATCGCCGGGCGTCGGTTGTCGGCGGCGGTGAAATGGCCGTGGACGTGGCAAGACTTGATGCGCATCTGCATCATCACGGGGGTGTTCGACGCCTCGGACAGGCGGAAGCCGTGGCCGACCGCCGCCACGATCGAGGGCAGGTTCGGGCGCGGGTCCAGAAGCCACATCTGGCTTTTCATGGCAAAGGCGTGAGAGCGTTCCTGCATGATCGAGGAGCCTTCGCCGTAATCCTCGCCCAGGATCACCAGCGCGCCGCCGGTGACGCCCCCCGACGCGAGGTTGGCCAGCGCGTCCGAGGCGACGTTGGTCCCGACCGTTGACTTGAAGGCCACCGCGCCGCGGATCGGATAGTTGACGGACGCGGCCAGCATCGCCGCCGCCGTCGCCTCGGATGCCGAGTTCTCGAAATGGACGCCGTATTCGGCCAGCAGATCCTGGGCGTCGGAAAACACGTCCATCAGGTGGCTGATGGGCGAACCCTGGTAGCCGCCGACATAGCCGACGCCGTTTTCCAGCAGCGCCTTGGTGACGGCAAGGATCCCCTCGCCCCGGAAGGTGCCGCCCGCGCCCATGCGCAGCTGCTCGACTTCCTTCTTGAATGACCGTTCTGCCATGGGGTTTTCTCCTGTGGCGGTGGTTCAGTAATCGTGGTGGCGGATCGACCGCAGGATCCGGCCCAGCGTCGCGGTGAAGGCCGCGCGTTCGCCGGGCGGGATGGCGGCGAACAGCCGTTCCTCGGCCGCCTTCATCGCGGGCCAGGCGCGGGCGTGAAGCGCCGCGCCCGCGTCCGTCAGGTGGATGCGGCGGACGCGGCTGTCCTCCTCGCAGGCCTCGCGCCGGATCAGGCCCGCCGCCTCCATGCTGTCCAGCGTGCGCGACAGCGTGGATTGCTTGATCACCGTCAGCACCGACAACTCGTTGACGGTGCGCGGCCCGTCGCCCGCCAGAACCGCCAGCACCCGCATCTGCGGCACGCTGACGCCTTCGGGGGCCAGGGTGTCCGCCACCCCGGCATTGTAGCGCGCCATGATCCGGTTCAGCATATAGGGGGCGAACCCCTCCAGATCGCGCGCCATGGCGGTTACGCGGGAACCAGGGCCAGCGCGCGGATCGGGCTGCCGGTACCGTTCTCGATCTTGAGCGGCGCGGCGATCAGGATCGCGCCCTTGGCGGGCAGTTCTGACAGGTTCACCAGCGAGGCCAAGCCATAGCGGTTGTTGGCGTGCAGCAGGTTATGCGCCGGATAGGGCGGGGTCATGCCGCCGGCTATCCCCGCGTCGGTGCCCACGCATTCGGTGCCCCAGCCAAGCACCTTCCTTTCCATCAGATACTGGATGCAGTCGGCGGACGGCCCCGGCGTGTGCGGGCCGGTCTCATCGGCGTTCAGATAGGCGTCCGCGTCGCCGTTGCGCTTGCACCAGTCGGTGCGCATCAGCACCCATTCGCCCGCGTTGATCGGGCCATGCTCGGCCTCCCAGGCCTTCACGCCCTCGGCGGTCAGCAGGAAGTCGGCGTCCTCGGCCGCCTGGGCCGAACAGTCGATGACGTTGGCGGGGGCCACGAAATTTTGCGCGGCGATGGTGTCGGTCGAGCCGTCGGAATAATCCTTGCCGGTGATCCAGTGATGTGGCGCGTCGAAATGCGTGCCGGAATGTTCGCCGACCTTCAGCCAGTTCCAGGCCCAGTACGGCCCCCGGTCGCCGTATCTGCTGATCGAGTGGATCTCGATCGGCGGGGTGTCGTCGGCGATTTCCGGCGGCAGCTTCAGCAGCGGCGTTTTCGGGCCCAGGGTGGCCGTGCAATCGACGACGCGGATTTTGCCGGAAAGCAGGGCCTGGCCCAGGTCGGCAAGACTGTCGGTGGCTGTCATCTGGTTCTCCCGTTGGCGAAGTCATCGTTTTTATATGCAGATGCATATATCTGCTTGGCCGAGATGTCTCACGCTGTGATCAAACAATCAAGATTTTTCTCGCGGGCGCCCGGGCCGACGCCTGCGGACGGGTCAGGCCTCGACGTGGATCGGCTTGCGCACCACGCCGTAGCTGGCGCCCCAGGCATCGGTCATGTCGCAGCGGATGTCCCACAGGTCCGGGAAGAAGCGGTGCTTGGCGCCCGCCTCCAGGATCTGCACCGGGCGGCCCTTCAGCGACCGCGACCCCATGCCGATGGAGCGGTGGATCAGGTAGAGGTGCATGGCCCGGAACTTCTGGAACAACTCGTCGTATTCGATCAGCGCCTCGGCCACGACATAGCTGTCGCCGTGGTCGTATCTGGCGTCATAGATGTCGGCCACGGTCAGGCCGCGCCCGTCCAGATAGACCGCCTTGAAGGACGCCCACAGATCGCCGGGCATCCGCAGCAGCGCCTGGAAGCCCGGCGATTCCTGGCCCGAGCCGTTGCCAAGCTGCTTGCGCACCTCCTGGTATTCGCGCGGCGACATGGTTTCCAGCAGCTCCAGTTGCTGCGTCATCAGCCGCATCAGGCGATGGACGCGGCCCATCAGCGTGACCACGCGATGCGTGTTGCCGGCGTCGATGAAGTCGCGCACGTCCACCAGCGTATAGGCGATCAGCTTCATCCACAGTTCCTCGACCTGGTGGACGATCTGGAACTGCAATTCGTCGCCGTTGCAAAGCTCGGCCAGGGGCTTCTGGCATTGCAGCAGCGGCTCGACGTTCAGATAAACGCCGTAGTCCAGCAGTTTCGGCGTCTCGATCAGCTTGTGCCATTCGTCGCGGGTCATCGGTCCTGTCCTTGCATTCCCCAAGGCTTACGATGATGTTCCAGAATCGCGGAAACATTGTTCCCCGAATCGTGGTGCGGGCCGGATCTTCGGGAACAATCGGCCGCTTCGGGGCGGGATCGGGAAAACGGATGGACCAGATCGACCTTGACCTGCTCGCCACGCTGGAGGCGGATGCCCGGCTGTCCTTCGCCGAACTGGCCGAGCGCCACGGCCTGTCCAAGACGCCCGTCTGGAAGCGCGTCAAGGCGATGGAGGAAGCAGGCGCGATCCGCGGCTATGCGGCGCAGCTGGACGCCGCCGCCCTGGGCTTCGGGATCGAGGCCTTCGTGCAGGTGACGCTGCAATCCGACGCCGCCGAGCGGTTCGAAGCCGTGGTCATGGCCCATCCCGCCGTCCGTCGTTGCCATGCGACAACGGGGGCGGGGGATTACCTGCTGCATGTCCTGTGCCGCGACATCGCCATGATGGACCGCCTGCTGCGGCGCGAGATCGCCCGGATGCCCGGGGTGGTGCGGACCGAAACCATTGTCTCGACCCGGACGGTCAAGGACCGGCATTCGCTGGCCTCGGCGGCAAAGGCGCTTGGCAAGGGCTGATTCGGCTTGGTCCGCTCTCTTTTCCGGCGCATCCGCCGCCTGGATCCTGCTGCCCAACATCGCGCCCCGACTGATCGTCATCGCCACCATCGAGGTCGCATCCGCGATCCTGATGGAGGCCGCGCTGTCCTTCCTGGGCCTGGGCGTCCAGCCGCTGCGGCCACGCTGGGGGCTGATGATCTCGGAAGCGAAAAGCCACATGTTCTTTTCCTTCCGGCTGATCGCCATTCCCGGCACCGCGCCGGCGATCCTGGTTTTCGCCATCAACCTGGCGGGCGACGGCCTGCGCGACATGATCACCCCGGAGAGAAGCTGATGAACAAGCCACTTCTGTCCGTTCGCGATCTGCGCGTGGACCTGAACACCCGGGGGGAATCCCTGTGCATCGTCGGCGAGTCCGGCTGCGGCAAGTCCACCCTGGCGAAAATCCTGCTGAACCTGCTGGCCCCGTCCAAGGGCACCGTGCTGCTGGACGGCTAAGGCATCGGCACGGATGCGGAACGCCGCGCGCGGCGCCAGCATCATGGACATGGTGGACCTGCCCGCCCGCTTTGCCGATCGTTACCCCAAGGAACTCTCGGGCGGGCAGCGCCTGCGCGTGGCCATCGCCCGCGCCCTGGTGATGAACCCCGACCTGATCGTCGGCGACAAGCCGACCTCGGCCCTTGACGTCTCCGTGCAAAGCCAGATCCTGAACCTTATGATGGATCTGAAACGGGAACTGGGGCCGACCCACGTGTTCATCTTGGGCAACCTGTCGGTGGTCGAACACCTGGTCGATCAGGTGGCGGCGATGTATCTGGGCCGGGTGGTCGAACTGGGCGGCGCGGCGCAGGTCTTCGCCGCGCCCCGCCACCCCTATACCCGCGCGCTGCTGGATCCGGCGCTGACCGTCGCGCCGGGCCAAGGCCTGCCCGACATCGGCCTGGGCGCCGCCTTTCCGAACCCGCTGGCGATCCCGCCCGGCTGTCCCTTTCAGCCCCGCTGCCCGCGCGCCTTCGACCTGTGTTCGCGGGTCCGTCCCCATCCCGCGGATGTCGCCTTTGGCGGCGCCGCTCGCCATCTGGCCGAAGAACCGTTGAAAGGTGCCGCATGAGCCTTGACCTTGCCCCGACCCGCGACGCCGCCATTGCCGCCGCGCTGGACGTGCTGGACTCGGGACGCTTCGAGGCCGATCTGGCCCGGCGCGTGGCGATGCCCACCGTGTCGCGCGAAGAGGCGCACAAGCCCGATCTGCAACGCTATATCGACGAGGAACTGGATCCGGTCTTCGACCGCCTGGGCTTTGCCCGGCGGCACTTCCGCCGCGACGCGGCCCCCGGCGCCTTCCTGCTGGCGACCCGGATCGAGGATCCGGCGCTGCCCACGGTGCTGATGTACGGCCATGGCGACGTGGTGACGGGCGTGCCGGAAAAATGGTCGCCGGGCTTGTCGCCCTTTCGAATGACGGAACGCGACGGCCGCTGGTACGGCCGCGGCACCGCCGACAACAAGGGCCAGCATTCCATCAACCTCGCCGCCGTCGAGGCGGTCCTGGCCGTCAACGGCCGCCTGGGCTTCAACCTCAAGGTGCTGATGGAGATGGGCGAGGAACACGGATCGCCCGCCCTGGCCGAACTGGTCGCGGATGAAGCCCGCGCCTTCGCCGCCGACATGCTGATCGCCTCGGACGGGCCGCGCATCGGCTTGAACCAGCCGACGATCTTCCTGGGCGCGCGCGGCGCCATGAACATCCACCTGGAGGCCGTGGCCCGCGAAGGATACCACCATTCCGGCAACTGGGGCGGCTTGCTGGCCAATCCCGGGGTCGAGCTGGCCCATGCCATCGCCGCGCTGATCGGGCCGACCGGCGAATGCCTGGTTCCCGAACTGACCCCCGGCACCATCCCACCCGACGTGCGCGAGGCGCTGTCGCGCTGCACCATCGAGACGGCGCCCGGCGACCCGGACCTGGACGCCTGGTGGGGCGCCCCCGGCCTGACCCCCGCCGAGCGCGTTTACGGCTGGTCCACGCTGGAGGTGATGGAGATCGAGGTCGGCAACATCGCCAAGCCCCTTTACGCCATCCCGCCCTGGGCCAGGGCGCGGCTGCAACTGCGCCACCCGGTGGGCGTGGACACCGACGCCGTCCTGCCCGCCGTGCGGCGCAGGCTGGCCGCCGCCGGGTTGCAGCGCGTGAAGATCGTCCCCGCGACGGACGCGGCCTTTCCGGCCAGCCGGTCGGCGCTGGACAACGAATGGGTGCGCTTCGTGGCGGCGTCGATGGACCGCACCCTGGGCAAGCCGCCGGTGATCCTGCCGAACCTGGGCGGGTCGCTGCCCAACGCCATCTTTACCGACACCCTTCGCCTGCCGACCATCTGGGTGCCCCATTCCTATCCCGGCTGCGGCCAGCACGGCGCCGACGAACACCTGCCCGTCAGCATCGTGCGCGAAGGGCTGGCGGTCATGGCGGGCATCTTCTGGGATCTGGGGCATCGGTGATGGGCTACTTCCTGTATCACTCCATCGGCGCCTTTCCCGGCAAGCAGGCGGCGGTGGACGCGGCGCTGGCGGATTTCACCGCCCGCTGGTGCGCCGAGGACGACGGGCAATGGCCGGACGCCATGGCCCGCCGGGCCGCCTTCATCGCCGCCTGGACGCGCCTGATCGGCGCGCCGGAAGGCACGCTGACCCTGGCCGAAAGCGTGACGGCGGCGCTTTACACCCTGATGCGCGGCCTGCCCGAGGCGCGGCTTTCGGGCGGCACGGTCCTTGTCGCGCAGGACTGCTTTCCCAGCCTGCATTTCCTTCTGGCGGAATTGGGCCGCCGCATGGGCTTCGCGCTGCACACCGTCGCGCCGACCGGGGGCCGGGCCTATGTCGCCGACGACGACATGCTGGCCGCGTGGGGGCGCGATGTGCGGCTGGCGCTGCTGACCTGGGTGACCTCCACCGCCTCGCACCGCTGCGACCTCCACCGGCTGATCGACCACGGGCGCCGCATGGGCAGCCTGGTCGGCGTGGACGTGACGCAGGGCGTGGGCATCCGGCCCTATGCCGCGCAGGCGGATTTCACGGTCGGGTCGTCGCTGAAATGGCTGTGCGGCGTGCCGGGGGCGGGGGTGTTGCAGGTCATGCCGGATCTGCTGGCAGACTGTTCCCCCGAATTCCGCGGCTGGTGGAGCCAGGCGGACCCCTTTTCCTGGGCTCTGGACGCCTTCGCCTTTGCGCCCGACGCCCGGCGCTTCGACAACGGCACGCCGAACGTGCTGCCCGCCATCGCCAGCAAGCCGGGACTGGATTTCGTTCTGTCCACCGGCGTCGAGGCCCTGGCCGACCACAACCGCCGCCTGACCGGCCTGCTGCTGGACGGCGCGCGCGACCTGGGCCTGCGCATCGTGTCTCCGCTTGACGATGCGGCGCGGGGCGGCAGCGTGATGATCGACCTGCCGCGGCCGGGCCTGGTCGATGCGCTGCGCGGGCAGGGGATCTTCGCCGATCAGCGCGGCGCCACCCTGCGCCTGTCGCCCGGCGCGGTGACGACCGCCGGCGACTGCGACCGGCTGCTGGCGGTGTTGGCCTTGGCCGGGGCCAGGGGCGTGGCGTGATGATGCCGCATCCGAGGCCGATCCTGTCGCGCCGCACCATGGCGGGCGAGGTCCACGGCCTGCTTCCGGTGCGCGAGGCGCGGCACCGCCTGACCGACGAAGGCGCGCCGGTCGAGGGCAAGTGGAACTCGGCCACGCGCTGCCCGCGCTCGGCGCGGCGGGGCATGACCAGCTGTTCAAGGCCCGAAAGGTGATCCAAGGCGGCGCGGCGGAACTGGCGGCCCTGCGCGGCATCTTGCAACGCCACCGGTCCGCGCTGCTGGACGGCCGGGTCGAGGACAGGCTGGCCGGGAACAAGAAGGTCCACTTCACCGTCTGCCGCGCCGCCCGCGACACGATCCTGCTGAAGCAGATCGAGAACCCGTGGCTGCGATCCGGTCCCGACACGCGCTTCCTGTCGGAAAAAAGGCGAGACATGCTGAGGGCCGACGTGACGCTCAGCTATGCGCGCAGCCACGGCCACATCGTCGCCGCGCTTGAGGCGCGCGACGGGGCGGCGGCGCGGGCGGCGATGATGAACGACATCGGGGCGATGGGCGACGGGATGGCGACGTTCCTGTCCGCGGTCTAGCGGGCATAGGCGCGCGCGAACCGCGTCTCCAGCCAGCCGGTCAGGCGCACCAGCGGCCACAGGATCGCGACATAGATCAGCGCCGCTCCCAGCAGCGGCGTGGGGTTTGCGAACAGCGCCTGCGCGTCGGTCGCCTGCTTCAGCAGGTCCGACATGGCCACAACCGAGGCCAGCGAGGTGTCCTTGATGATCGACACGCAGTTCGACGCATGGGGCGGGATGACGATGCGCATGGCCTGCGGCAGGATCACCTTTTGCATCATCCGCCAGAAGCCCAGGCCAAGCGCGCTCGACGCCTCGAACTGGCCCTTGGGGACGGCCTGGATGCCCGCGCGCATCACCTCGGCCGTGTAGGCGCCGAGAACCAGCGACAAGGCGATGGCGGCGGCGGCGAAGGACGACAGCACCACCCCCGCGAAGGGCAGCGCGTAATAGATCAGGATCAGCACAACCAGCACCGGCATGGCCCGCATCACGTCGATATAGCCCGTGGCCAGCAGCCGCAGGGGCCGGGCCGCGAACAGCCGCGTCAGGGCAAGGCCGATGCCAAGCAGGGTGCCCGCGACGATCGCCACCGCGCCCAGCAGCAGCGTCATCCCAAGCCCGCGCAGCAGGATCGGGAAGGCGCGCGCCAGCACGTCGAGATTGAAGAAGATGTCGAGCGCGTTCATCGGGCCGTCGCCGGATCAGCCGGGCGTCACCGGGCCGCCGTGGGAACCGGCATCGGCGTCACGGTGAAGCTGTTCGGGGCGGGGGCCACGCCCAGCCATTTCTCGTGCAGCGCCGCCATGGTCCCGTCGGTCTTCATCTCCGAGATGATCCCGTTCACCTGCTCCAGCTTCTCGGATCCCTTTGGCATCATCATGGCGAACTGCTCGCCCGTGACGACCTCGGCCCCGACCTTCAGGCCCGGCATCTGCGTGAAGGCATAGCGCATCCCCACGATGTCGTTGACCGCCGCGTCGATCCGGCCGTTCTGAAGGTCGGTCAGCATGTTCGCGGTGCTGTCATAGCTTTTCACGCCCGCAAATCCCAGGGCGGCGTTGTCGCGCAGCCATCCCTCGCCAAAGGACGTGGCGACCGTGCCGACCGTCTTGTCCTTCAGCCCCTCGGGGCCGGTCAGGTCCGAATCCTGCCGCACGCCGATGCCAAGCGCGCCCTGGAAATAGGGCTGCGTGAAGGACTGGCTGCCCAACCGTTCATCGGTGATCGTCAGCGAGGAGATGACGGCATCGGCCCGCCGCGAGGCGGTCGCCACGAACAGCGCCTTGAAGTCCATGCCGCTGATTTCAGCCGTGGTGCCCATGCGCTTGGCGATCTCGTTGACGATGTCGACCTCGAAACCTTCGAAGCTGCCGGACTCGGTCTTGGCTTCCCAGGGCGGGTTTGCGGGATAGGCGCCGACCTTCAGCGGCTCCTGCGCGAAGGCGGCGGCGGTCAGCGCCAGGGCCATGCCTGCGGCAGCGCCCAGAATGCGGGTGATCTTCATGGTGGCTTTTCCCTTGCTGCAAGCGGTCTTGAGGTGATCGGTCCCGGCCGCCTTGCCCGCAGGTTGACATATTCCCGCAACTGTTCAAGAATTATTTTGAGTTCAAAATGATTTTTTGATCAAACATTGGCGGATCAGTCTTTCGGAGGGGCAGGCAGGTGGAACCGGACGGCATGGACACGGCCCCTTACGCGCAGGCCGACACGGCCTCGGCGCGGCAGCGCCTGCGGCTGTGGCTGCAAATGCTGAAGGCGGTCCGTTATGTGGAAAACGACCTCCGCGAGCGGTTGCGGCAGGGATACGACATGACGCTGCCGCGCTTCGACGTGCTGGCCGCGCTGCTGGCCGCGCCCGAGGGGCTGCGCATGACGGAGCTGTCGCAGCAGCTGATGGTGTCGAACGGCAACGTCACCGGGATCGTGGACCGGCTGGTGGCCGACGGGCTGGCCGAACGCGAAACGATGGAAAGCGACCGCCGCGCCTTCCGCGTCCGCATCAGCGAAAGGGGCGCGCAGCTGATGCGAGAGATGACGGCCCGCCACCTGGAATGGATCAACGAGCTTTTCGCCGGCGTGACCGAGGCGGATGCGGCGCGCGGCATCTCGATCATGCTGGACATCCGGCACAAGGCCCGCCGCTGACGGCGGGCCTTTGCGGTTACAGGATTCCCGTCTCGCTGGCGACGCGGCGATAGGCGGCGCCGGCGGTGAAGCCGCCATCGATCACGAAATCCTCGCCGGTGATGAAGCCCGATGCCTCCGACGCCAGGAACAGCACCAGTTGCGCGACCTCGTCGGCCTCGCCCGCCCGGGCCATGGGCGTGATGCCGATCATCGGCCCCAGATGGGGCGAGTCGCGGTTCAGATCCGTGACGATCAGGCCGGGGCAGATGGCGTTCACGCGGATGCCCGCCTGCGCGTATTCCATCGCCGCCGTCCGCGTCAGGCCGCGCAGCGCCCATTTGCTGGCGGTATAGGCCGGGTCGTAATGGCCCGAAAACGCGCTGTTCGACGCAATGTTGACGATGCTGGCGCCTTGGCCCATCGCGGGCGCGGCGGCCCGGATGCCCAAAAAGGCGCCGGTCAGGTTCACGTCGATCACGCGGCGCCATTCGTCGGGCGTCATGTCGCGGATGATCTTGCGGTTGATGATGCCCGCGTTGTTGACCAGCACGTCCAGCCGCCCGGTCCAGTCGCGGGCCGTCCTGACCGCGCCGTCCCAGGCCTCGGCATCCGTCACGTCCAGGCGCAGGAAGCGCGCCGTGTCGCCCAGCCTTGCGGCCAGCGCCTCGCCCTCGGCCTCCAGCACGTCGCAGATCAGGACATGGGCACCGGCGGCGGCCAGCAGTTCGGCATGAACGGCGCCCTGGCCGCGACCGCCGCCGGTGACGATGGCGGTCTTGCCGGACAGGTCGGACATGGCCCGCAGCTTGTCTTGCGCGTTCATGCCTGCACCATCCGCTGACGCTGTTCGCCCAGGCCCGCCGCGCCCAGGGTGACGACCTGGCCTTCGCGCAGGAAGGTCGGCGGCTTCATGCCCAGACCGACGCCCGGCGGCGTGCCGGTGGCGATGATGTCGCCGGGCAGCAGCGTCATGAACTGGCTGATGTAGCTGACCAGATGCGCCACGCCGAAGATCATGGTGCGGGTGTTGCCGGTCTGGCGGCGCTGCCCGTCCACGTCCAGCCACAGATCCAGTGCCTGGACATCCGCGATCTCGTCCTTGGTGACCAGCCAGGGGCCGATCGGGCCGAAGGTGTCGTGGCTTTTGCCCTTGGTCCATTGGCCGCCGCGTTCGGACTGGAAGCGGCGCTCGCTGACATCGTTGACCAGAAGATAACCCGCGACGTGATGCAGCGCCTGCGCCTCGTCCACGTATTTCGCGCGGCTGCCGATGACGATGCCCAGCTCGACCTCCCAGTCGGTGCGGTCCGATCCGCGCGGGATCTGCACGTCGTCGTTCGGCCCGCAGATGGCGCTGACGGCCTTGGCGAACAGAACGGGCTCGGCGGGCGGTTCCTTGCCTGTTTCGCGCGCGTGGTCGGCATAGTTGAGCCCCACGCAAAGGAACTTGCCCACCCCCGCGACCGGCGGGCCGAGGCGTTCGGGCCGGACCGGCGGCAGGTCGTCCGGGTCCAGCGTGGCCAGCCGGGCCAGGGCATTGGGCGCCAGCGCATCGCCCCCGATGTCGGGAACATAGGCCGACAGGTCGCGGATCCGGCCTTCGGCATCCATCAAGCCGGGCTTTTCGGCGCCGCGGGCGCCGTAACGGAGAAGTTTCATGGATCGGTCCTCAGGCGCGGCGATAGCCTTGAAGCTGCTCGTCGGGCACGTCGTCGAAGTTCGTGACCAGGTTGTCGGGCGTGCGGCAGGTCAGCCAGACCAGCTCGTCCGTGGTGGACATGTTCACCTCGACATGCTTCATGAAGGGCGGCACAAAGACGAAATCGCCTTCGTACATGTCGATGAACTCCTGATAGTCGTCGCCGAAATAGATGCGCCCGTGGCCCTTAAGGACATAGCCGCCCGTTTCGCAATGCTCGTGGTGGTGCGGGGGCGAGCGGTGGCCGGGTTCGTTGGAAACCCGCCCGAACCAGATCTTGGTGGCCGGGGTGTGCTGCGGGCTGACGCCCGACTTGCGCACGCAATCGCCGGACTGCGCGGTCTGTCCGCCAAGCTCGCTGGCGCGGGTGACGACGGGGACGACCTTTTCCATGTTCTCTCTCCCTTGGTTTGCGAAGGTCAGGCGGCCAGCGCGCGGGGGCTGCCCGCCGCGTCGATGGCCACCATGACGAAGCGTGCGGTGGCGATGGGGGTGCGGTCCCCGTCCGGGTCCGCGACGCCCGCCAATTCCAGCGTGAACGAGGTGCGCCCGCGCCCCGCCTCGCGCGCAAAGACGGCGAAGTCCGAGCCGACCGTCAGGGGCGCGTGAAACACCATCTCCTGCACCGCGCGGATCAGGCAGGCGCCCGCCACGGCGCGTCCCGCGCGGCCTGCGGCATGGTCGAACTGCGCCATGATCCAGCCGCCGAAAACGGTGCTGCCCATCGCCGCGTCAGAAGGCCGGGCGACGGTCAGGATGACCGGGCGGTTGTCGGGCGCGGGCCAGTCAGCCATGGGGGATCACCGCCGTGGCCTCGATCTCGACCTTGGCGGCGTCCTCCATCAGGGCCACGACCTGCACCACGGCCATGGCCGGGAAATGGCGGCCGATCACGCGGCGATAGGCGGCGCCGATCTCCTTGAGGTTGCCCAGGTATTCGGCCTTGTCGGTGACATACCAGGTCAGGCGCACCAGATGTT
Organism: Paracoccus angustae; assembly: GCF_042648745.1. Classification (NCBI taxonomy): domain Bacteria; kingdom Pseudomonadati; phylum Pseudomonadota; class Alphaproteobacteria; order Rhodobacterales; family Paracoccaceae; genus Paracoccus; species Paracoccus angustae. Next base: position 46,399 of record NZ_JBHRXY010000016.1, on the reverse strand, counting down.
GGGGCCGTGCGCCCGCCGCGTCCAGCACGGCCACGATGTTTCGCAGCGTTTGCTCGAACTGGCCGACCAGATCGTCGTGTTCGAACCGCTGCTGGCCGTTCCAGCCGATCAGCCCGCCGGTGAAGATCACCTTGCCTTCGGCCATCACGCCGTTGGCATAGCCTTTCGTGGGAACCCAGCCTTCGGGGTTCAGAAAGGAATGCGGAGAGGTGGGGGAATTTTGCAGGTTCATGACGTTTCTCCGCCGGAAATGGAAATGGCCTGGCCCGTGACCATCGACGATCCGGGCGCGCAAAGCCACAGCACCGCCTCGGCCACGTCGGCGGGCGGGACCAGGCGTCCCATGGGGTTGGTCGCGGCCAGCGAAGCGCGCGCCTGCTCGGGGGTGCGCCCGGTCGTGGCGACGATGGTGTCGATGGACCGCCGGGTCATGTCGGTGTCCAGGAAGCCGGGGCAGACCGCGTTGACGGTGATGCCCTTCCTGGCCACCTCCAGCGCCGCCGACCGCACCAGCCCCAGGACGCCGTGCTTGGCCGCCGCATAGGGCGCGACATAGGCGTAGCCTTTCAGGCTGGCGGTCGAGGCGATGGCGATCACCCGGCCCCAATCGCCCCCCATGGTCCGCAGGGCTTCGCGGATGGTCAGGAAACTGCCGGTCAGGTTCACGTCGATCATCGCGCGGAACTGGTCCAGCGTCGTGCGGGTCAGGGGGGCGCTGTCGGACGCCCCGGCATTCGCCACCACGATGTCGAAGGGCCCCGTCGCGAACAGCGCCTGCACCGCGCGCTCATCGGTGATGTCGCAGACCTGCGCGCGGATGCCCGGGGCCGGGTCGATGGAACGCCGCCCGCAGACCGTGACCTTTGCGCCCGCGTCCGCCAGCCTGCGCGCGATGACCGCGCCCGCGCCCGAGCCGCCGCCCGTGACCAGCGCCCTGCGGCCCGCCAGCGTCATGCCACGGCCCTTGCGCGTTCGGCCAGGGTGTTGGCCTGCCGCCGCCCGCCTTCGTAGGGCGCGGGCCAGACCTGTTCGGTATCGCCCAGACCGACCGCCGCGTGCAGCGTCCAGTAGGGATCGGCCAGATGCGGCCGGGCCAGCAGCACCAGATCCGCGCGCCCCGCCATCAGGATCGAGTTGACGTGATCGGCCTCGTAGATGTTGCCCGCGACCAGGGTCGGCACGCCCAGGTCGTTGCGGATGCGGTCGCTGAAGGGCGCCTGGAACATGCGGCCATAGACAGGCTGTTCGGCCTTGTCGGTCTGGCCCGAGGACACGTTGATCGCATCCGCCCCCGCCTGATGAAAGGCGCGGGCGACCTGCACCGCCTCGGTCGGGGTCACGCCGCCGTCCACCCAGTCATGGGCCGAGATCCGCACCGTCATCGGCTTGCCCTGCGGCCAGGCGGCGCGCATGGCGGCAAACACCTCCAGCGGATAGCGCAAGCGGTTTTCCAGGCTGCCGCCATGGTCGTCCGTCCGCCGGTTGGTGACGGGCGAGATGAAGGACGCCAGCAGATAGCCGTGGGCCGCGTGCATTTCCACCATGTCGAAGCCCGCGCGCTCGGCGGTTTCCACCGCCTCGACGAACTGCGCCTTCACGGCGTCCATGTCGGCCCGGTCCATCGCCTTGGGCGTCTGGCTTTCCGGCAGATAGGGCAGGGCGGATGCCGCCATCAGCGGCCAGTTGCCCTCGGCCAGCGGCTTGTCAATGCCGTCCCAGGCCAGACGGGTCGAGCCCTTGCGCCCCGCATGGCCGATCTGGGCGCAGATCTTCGCGTCCGTTTCGGCATGAACGAAATCGGTCAGGCGCTTCCAGGCGGCTTCCTGGTCCGGGCCGATGCAGGGGCAGCCCGGCGTGATCCGGCCTTCGGGGGACACGCACAGCATCTCGGTGAAGACCAGGCCTGCGCCGCCCTTGGCGCGTTCGGCGTAATGGACGAAATGCCAGTCGGTCGGATGGCCGTCCACGGCCTTGTATTGCGCCATGGGCGAGACAACGACGCGGTTTTCCAGCCGCATGCCGCGCAACTGGAAGGGCGCGAACATCGGGCGGCGCGTGGACTGGTTGCCCGCCTTGGCCTGGAACCAGGCCTCGGCCTGACCCAACCATTCCGGGTCGCGCAGGCGCAGGTTCTCGTGCCCGATGCGCTGGCTGCGGGTCAGCAGCGAATAGGTGAACTGGGTCAGGTCCAGATCCAGGTAACGCTCGACCGCCTCGAACCACTCGGTCGAATTGCGCGCGGCCGAGGTGACGCGCAGCACCTGCAATTGCCGCGCCGTCTGGTAATCGGCCAGCGCCCGGTCCAGCGGCTTGCCCGCGTTCAGTTCGTCGGCCAGCGCGATGGCGCTTTCCATGCCCAGCTTGGACCCCGAGCCGATCGAGAAATGCGCCGTGGCCGCCGCGTCGCCCAGCAGGACCACGTTGTCGAAATGCCAGTTCTCGCAGGTGACGCGCGGAAAGCGGATCCAGGCGGAACCGCGGATGTGGTTGGCGTTCGACATCAGGCTGTGGCCGCCCAGGTGGCGGGCGAAGATCTTCTCGCACAGCGCCATGCTGTCGGCCTGGCTCAGGCTGGCGAAACCGAAGGCGTCAAAGGTTTCCGGCCCGCATTCGACGATAAAGGTCGCGGTGTCGGCGTCGAACTGATAGGCGTGCGCCCAGATCCAGCCGTGTTCGGTCTTTTCGAAGATGAAGGTAAAGGCGTCGTCGAATTTCTGCCGGGTGCCCAGCCAGACGAAATGGTTGCGCCGCATGTCGATCTGCGCGCCGAAGCGGTCCGCATAGATCTGGCGGGTGCGCGAGTTCAGCCCGTCGGCGGCCACCACCAGATCGTGCGAGGCGCGCAGGTTTTCGATGGCGGCCCCGTCCAGTTCGGTCTGGAAGCGCAGCGCCACCCCCAGCTCGCGGGCGCGCCGTTGCAAAAGCAGCAGCAGCTTCATCCGCCCGATGCCCGCGAAGCCGTGCCCGCCCGAGGTCATCGCCTCCACGCCCCGCACGACCTTCACGTCGTCCCAATAGGCGAAGCTGTCGCGGATCATCGCCTCGCTGACGGGATCGTTGCCGGCGAAGTTGTTCATCGTCTCGTCCGACAGCACCACGCCCCAGCCGAAGGTGTCGTCGGGGCGGTTGCGTTCGTAAACGGTGATGTCGTGGCCGGCATCGCGCAGCTTCATCGAGATCGCGAAATAAAGGCCTGCGGGACCAGCCCCAAGAACGGCGATTTTCATGTCCAGGCTTCCTTGTGCGGATGCGGCTGCCATCATATATTTTATATATAAAATGAAATAGCCGCGAGTCTGTCAACAACATTCTTGCGATCGGTGCCATTCAGATGCCGTTGTTGACAGGAGCGGACAGACCGATATGCTTCAAGCATAAATCAAACATCGCCTGCGCCTGTTGCAGCCGCCCGCAAAGGACCGTGTCATGCCCTTTACCCTTTCCAAGCCCCTGCGCTTTGGCGACTGCGACCTGACCGGGATTGCCTATCACCCCGCCTATCTGTCGATGCTGGTGGACGTGAACGAGGCCATGTTCGCCTCCTTCGGCGTCACCTGGAAAGAGATCATGTTCGAGCGCAAGCTGGGCCTGCCCACGCTGTCCATGAACATCCTGTTCACCAAGCCCGCCGTTTACGGCGACGTGCTGACCTTCAACGTCCATGTGCGCAAGGTGGGCCGGTCCTCGCTGGATCTGGAAACAGTTGTGACGGTCGGCCCCGACGTGATCTGGACGATCCGGCAAAAGATCGTGCTGACCTCGCTGGACAACCACAAGTCCACCCCCTGGCCCGACGACATCCGCGCGGGCCTGGAACGCTACCTGGAGCCGGTCCCCGCCGAATAGGCCACAAAGGCGGCGGTGCGCCGGTCGGCCTCGGTCTCGGGGCCTCGGGCCCAGGGGCGGAAACGCAGCCGGAACGCGGCAAGGCGGATGGCCGGGTCCGCGGCGGGATAGCCGATGCGGGTCAGGCTGGCCCCGAGCGGCGCATCCGCGCCCGTGCCTCCGGCCAGCGCCAGCCCCTCGCGGGCCAGGCGCTGCCAGTCGAAGCGGGGGCCGGGGTCGATCTTGCGGCCGGGGGCCATGTCCGAATGGCCGATCACTCCGCCGGGGCCGATCCGCCAGCGCGCCATGATGCCGCGCAGCAGTTCCGCCACTGCATCCATCTGCCGGGCCGGAAAGGGGCGGTCGCCGGGATTGGCGATCTCGATCCCGATGGAGCGGGAATTCACGTCTTCGCGCCCCTGCCACGACCCCGCGCCGGCGTGCCAGGCGCGGCGATCCTCGGGAACCAGGGCGTCGGCGCGGCCATCCTCGTGGATCAGCCAATGGGCGCTGACCTCGGCCCCGGGATCGCACAAGCGCGCGCGCGCCTCGGCGGTGTCGGCCATGCCGGTGTAATGCAAAACGACCAGTTCGGGGCGCTGGCCCCGGCGGTCGCCATGGTTGGGACTGGGAAAGCCCCCGGTCACAGCGGCGGCTGGTCGCCTGCGCGCATGGAGGGCGGCACGATCACGACCGGCGCGTTCCGATCCCGGACCAGCACACCCTGAACCGCGACGGGCCGCGCGGGGACGGTCTGGACCTTTCTGACCACCCGCACGCGGTCCACGCCCATGGTGGGCGGGATCGGCACCGGGCTGCGTCCGGCGATCTCGGCGCCGGTGGGGGCATAGAAGGGCCGCGCCACGGGAATGGTTTTCGGCGATTCGGCATCCGTCACCAGGGCGGCTTCCCGCGCGGCGCGGTATTGGCCGTAGCGGGTCGGGCCGAAATTGTAGTTCGGGTTCCAGCCCAGATGTTCGCCGCAGCCGGCAAGCGCCAGCACCGAAAGGATCAGACAGCCGCGCATCGTGCCTCCTGGATATGCCACCGGGACGACCCTACCACCAGCGATGGGGCTTTGCCACAAATCCCGCCGCGCGTTCAAGAACAAGCGCGTGGTTCAGCAGATCGCCTTCCTCGAAGGGACGCCCGAACAGTTGCAGGCCCAGGGGCAGGCCCTGCTTGTCCTGCCCCACGGGAACCGCGATGCCGGGCAGGCCCGCCAGGTTCAGCGTGACGGTGAAGACATCGTTCAGATACATCCGCACCGGATCGCCGCTGTCCATGGCCCCCAGGCCAAAGGCCGCGGACGGCGTGGTGGGCGCCAGGATCGCGTCGATGCCGTCGGCGAAGGCCATGTCGAAATCGCGCTTGATCAGCGCGCGGACCTTGCGGGCGCGGTTGTAATAGGCGTCATAGAAGCCCGCCGACAGCACATAGGTGCCGATCATCACGCGGCGCTGCACCTCGTGGCCGAAACCCTCGGCGCGGGTCTTTTCGTACATCTCGGTGATGCCGTCGCCCTGGCCCAGCTTGGCGCGGCGGCCATAGCGCACCCCGTCATAGCGGGCGAGGTTCGACGACGCCTCGGCCGGGGCGATCACGTAATAGGCGGGCAGCGCGTATTTCGTGTGCGGCAGGCTGATGTCCACGATCTCGGCGCCTGCGTCGCGCAGCATTTCGGCGCCCTCGCGCCACAGGGCGTCGATCTCCGGGGGCATCCCTTCGACGCGGTATTCGCGCGGAATGCCGATGCGCTTGCCGCGGATGTCGCCGGAAAGCCCGGCTTCATAGTCGGGAACGGCCACATCGGCGCTGGTCGAATCCTGCGGATCGACGGATGCCATGGCGCCCAGCATGATCGCCGCATCGCGCACGGTCTTGGTCATCGGCCCGGCCTGGTCCAGCGAGGACGCATAGGCGATCACCCCCCAGCGGCTGACCCGGCCATAGGTGGGTTTCAGCCCCACGATGCCGGTAAAGGCCGCGGGCTGGCGGATGGACCCGCCGGTGTCCGTTCCCGTCGCGGCCAGGCACAGGTCCGCCGCCACCGCCGCCGCCGACCCGCCCGAGCTGCCGCCCGGCGTCAAGGGCCGGTCATCGACCTTCCAGGGGTTCACCGCCGGACCATAGCAGCTGGATTCATTGGCCGAGCCCATGGCGAATTCGTCCTGGTTCAGCTTGCCCAGCATGACCGCGCCCGCGTTCCACAGGTTCTGCGTCACGGTCGATTCGTATTCCGGGCGGAAGCCTTCCAGGATCCGGCTGGCGGCCTGGGACGGCACGCCCTTCACGCAGAACACGTCCTTGATGCCCAGGGGAATGCCTGTCAGCGGGGCGGCGTCCCCGGCCTTGATGCGGGCATCGGCGGCCCGGGCCATGGCGCGCGCCGCATCGGGGGTCTTGTGGACAAAGGCGTTCAGCGCGCCCGCCCGTTCGATGGCCGCCAGGCAGGCTTCGGTCAGTTCCACGGCGGTCGTTTCGCCCTTGTGCAGGGCATCGCGGGCGTCCGCGATGGTCAGAGTGTTCAGGTCGCTCATTCCACCACCTTCGGGACGGCAAAAAAGCCCTCGCGCGCGTCGGGGGCGTTGGACAGGATCTTGTCGGCCATCCCGCCGGTGGTCACGACATCCTCGCGCCGCTTGAGGCGCATGGGCGTGACGCCGGTCATCGGCTCGACGCCGGTCACGTCCACTTCGTTCAGCTGTTCCATGAAATGCAGGATGCCGTTCAGTTCGCGGGCAAGCGCCGGCAGAGCGGCATCGTCGACCGCGATGCGCGCCAGATGGGCGACCTTGCGGGCCTGATCCTCGGTGATCGACATGGCGTTTCCTTTCGTTGGCCGGGGTCTACAACCCCCGGCGCGCCCCTGCAAGAAGGGCGCGGACCCCGGTCCCGGGGGTGCTTTCGCTTGGCGTAGAAAAATTTGTCCGACGGGCGGATTTTTCCCCTTGCGCCCCCCCGCGGCTTTGCCTAAACACCGCCCCACGCCGCCGGTGATGACCGGCAGCGGCGAAAAGTGGCCCGTTCGTCTATCGGTTAGGACGTCAGGTTTTCAACCTGAAAAGAGGGGTTCGACTCCCCTACGGGCTGCCATTTTTCATGCCGAAATGCTGGTATTCCTGACGCTTAGCGATCTTTCTGGCCAGTGAGGCAGAAAGGTTGGACACGGTTTGCAGCCTGGCGAATGCGCTATCCGCCAGTTTTGAACGGCTCAACCTCTCTGGGTAGGTGCCGGCCTGCTTGGTGTCCTAGTGCGCCAGAAAGGAAGCGATCCGCCCATGCGACCCGCCAGCATCACCCAGTCGGGTCGCACCTGCTTTCCGCAGTCCGTGCAGCAAGCCGGGAACCTCTGCCTTGGCGCAAAGGCCGCGAAACCAGTTGCCGAGGGTTTCGGGTTTGTATCCGACAGGCGGCGCGTCCTGGGTGGTCGGCAACAAGCGGCCCTTCGCCATTTCCGGCAGAATGGGCAGATCGGCGGCAGCAAAGGCCTTGGCCCGCTTGCAGGCGATCCGCGCGACGCCGTCCTTTTCGCCGACGTGCTGCCAGCCTGACCGACAGCCCTTTCTCGCGGTAAAGCCGATACGGCTTTTCGGGTTCATCAGCATGCCCCTGCGGTCGAGCAGCAGCCCGATGCGCCAATAGCCGAACCGGCGACCCGCAGACGCGACCTCCCGCAAGGCCTTGCGGATCTCCGGGTTGCCGGGGGGATGCCTGCGCGGCTTCGTCTTCGGATCGAATCCGACCAGGACGCAGGCTCGGCGGCACAAGATGCCTTCATCGGCGTGAGCACCGCGTCCCGGCCCGCTTTCGGCGTTGCCAGGGCTTTCCCAGCAGACCTTTCTGCACGATGTTGTCGGGCATGACATCTGTGCCGGCAGGCGCCTCAGCCTCGGTTCCCCATCTCCTTACGATCCCTATCATCTGTACCCGATGCGCTCATCGCGGCGGGCTCACTTGCCCGGAAGCGTGGAGGAACACGGAAACGAAAAAGATGCAGCAAAGAAGGCTTTCGACCGGTTCGGACGCGGAGCGCCGCCAAGCTGCCGGGGATGAATGAAGCAATATCCTTCTATCGATAAAAGCTCCGCCGCCTTGCCGTGAAACGGCGGAGTTGTCGACTTGCGGCCTTCAACTGCACCCGCTTGTCCCGCCGCAGGTGTTGCACTTCATGCAGGTGCCGTTCCGCACCAGCGTGTAGTTCCCGCATTCGCCGCAGGGATCGCCTTCGTAGCCCTGCATCCGGGCCTTCATGCGCAGGTCCATCGCGGCAGGTTCCGCGGACAGGATCGCCGTCGCCGACACGCCCGTCTGCAAGACCATCAGATCCTGGGGCAGGCGCTTGCGCAGATAACCCGCGCTGCTGATCTGCTTCAGCATGGTCAGGGACTTCAGCTCGGCCCCTTCGCTGACGGGGGCGACGTTCAGACCCTCGCGCTCTCCGCCGCCCATGTCGTCGAAGCGGGCGCCTTCGGGCTTCACATGCGCCAGGTCGGTGCGGTCCAGATAGGACACCGCCAGTTCGCGGAAAACATAGTCCAGGATCGAGGTCGCGTTCTTGATGCTGTCGTTGCCCTGCACCATGCCCGCCGGCTCGAAGCGGGTGAAGGTGAAGGCGTCCACGAACTCCTCCAGCGGCACGCCGTATTGCAGGCCCACGGACACGGCGATGGCGAAGTTGTTCATCATCGCCCGGAAGCCCGCGCCTTCCTTGTGCATGTCGATGAAGATCTCGCCCAGCTTGCCGTCGTCGTATTCGCCGGTGCGGACATAAACCTTGTGCCCGCCGACGACCGCCTTCTGGGTATAGCCCTTGCGGCGCTGCGGCAGTTTCTCGCGGTGGCTGCGCACGGCCTCCTTGACGATGATCTTCTCGACGATCTTCTCGGCGATCACGGCGGCCTTTTCCTGCGGACTGCCGGTGGCGAGGATCTCCTCGGCCTCCTCGTCATCCTCGACCAGGGCCGACGCCAGCGGCTGGGACAGTTTCGACCCGTCGCGATACAGCGCGTTGGCCTTGATGCCCAGCGACCAGGACAGCTCGTAGGCCGCCAGCGCGTCCGCGATGGTGGCGCTGTTGGGCATGTTGATCGTCTTGGAGATCGCGCCCGAGATAAAGGACTGCGCCGCCGCCATCATGCGGATGTGGCTTTCGACCGACAGATAACGCGTTCCTCGCTTGCCGCAGGCATTGGCGCAGTCGAACACGGGCAGGTGTTCCGCCCGCAGATGCGGCGCGCCTTCCAGGGTCATGGTGCCGCAGACATGGTCGTTGGCGGCGTCGATCTGGGCGCGGGTGAAGCCCAGGTGGCGCAGCAGGTCGAAGGAAGGATCGGCCAGCTTGTCGGCGGGAATGCCCAGGGTGCCCTTGCAGAAATCCTCGCCCAGGGTCCACTGGTTGAAGACGAAGCGGATGTCGAAGGCCGTGGCCAGCGCCGCCTCGATCTTCTCGATCTCGGCCAGGCCGAAGCCGTGGCCCGCAAGCGCGGTGTGGTTGATGCCGGGGCAGTTGCCCAAGGTCGCATGGCCCACGGCATGGGCCACGATTTCCTGGATCCGCGCGGGGGCATAGCCCAGCACCGCCAAGGCGGCCGGGACCGACTGGTTGATGATCTTGAAATAACCGCCGCCCGCCAGCTTCTTGAACTTGACCAGGGCGAAGTCAGGCTCGATCCCGGTGGTGTCGCAATCCATCACCAGGCCGATGGTGCCGGTGGGTGCGATCACCGTTGTCTGGGCATTGCGGAAACCGTGATCCTCGCCCAGGGCAAGGGCCTCGTCCCAGGCCTGGCGCGCGATGGCGACAAGGCGCGCGTCGGGGCAGTTGTCGGCGTCAAGCTCCACCGGGGCGACGTTGATCCCCTGATAGGCGCCGGTGCCATGGGCCGCCGCACGGTGGTTGCGGATGACCCGCAGCATGTGCTTGGCGTTCCGCGCATAGCCGGGAAAGGCCCCCAGTTCCGCGGCCATTTCCGCCGAGGTTGCGTAGGCCACGCCCGTCATCACCGCCGTCAGCGCGCCGCACAGCGCCCGGCCCCCGTCGCTGTCGTAGCCCAGGCCCATGTTCATCAGCAGCCCGCCGATATTGGCATAGCCCAGGCCCAGGGTGCGGAAGTCGTAGCTTTTCTGGGCGATCTCCTTCGACGGGAACTGCGCCATCAGCACGCTGATTTCCAGCGTCACGGTCCACAGCCGGGTGGCGTGGACATAGGCGTCGGCGTCGAAGCGGCCGTCGGCGAAGAAGGTCAGCAGGTTCATCGAGGCCAGGTTGCAGGCCGTGTCGTCCAGGAACATGTATTCGCTGCACGGGTTCGACCCGCGGATCGGCCCGTTGGCGGGGCAGGTGTGCCAGGCGTTCACCGTGTCGTGGAACTGGATGCCGGGATCGGCGCAGGCCCAGGCGGCGTGGCCGACCTGATTCCACAAGTCGCGCGCCGAGACGGTCTTGGCCACCGCGCCGTCGGTGCGGCGCAGCAGCTCCCACGGGGCATCGTCGCGCACGGCTTGCAGAAAGGCGTCCGTCACCCGGACCGAGTTGTTCGAGTTCTGCCCCGAGACGCTGACATAGGCTTCCGAATCCCAGTCGGTGTCATAGGTCGGGAACTCGATGCTGTCGAAGCCCTGGCGCGCGTATTGCAGCACGCGGTTGACATAGGTTTCCGGGATCATCGCGCGCTTGGCCGCGCGGATCGCCGCCCGCAGCCCGTCGTTCCGCGCGGGATCCGTTTCGCCGTCGCCCGCACGGATGGCCGCGAAGATGTCGTTCAGCCGCGCCTCGTGCGCCTTGGAGCCGGCGACAAGAGAGGCCACCTTCTGTTCCTCGATGACCTTCCAGTTGATGAAGGCCTCGATGTCGGGGTGATCCATGTCGCAGATCACCATCTTGGCCGCGCGGCGGGTGGTGCCGCCCGACTTGATCGCGCCCGCCGCCCGGTCGCCGATCTTCAGGAAGCCCATCAGGCCCGAGGACTTGCCGCCGCCCGACAGCCGTTCCCCCTCGCCGCGAAGCGAGGAAAAGTTGGTGCCGGTGCCCGAGCCGTACTTGAACAGCCGCGCCTCGCGGACCCACAGGTCCATGATGCCGCCTTCGTTCACCAGGTCGTCGCTGACCGACTGGATGAAGCAGGCGTGCGGCTGGGGATGTTCATAGGCGCTGTCGGACTTGACCAGCTTGCCGGTCCTGAAGTCCACATAGAAATGCCCTTGGCTCGGGCCGTCGATGCCATAGGCCCAATGCAGCCCGGTGTTGAACCATTGGGGGCTGTTCGGCGCGGCCATCTGCCGGGCCAGCATGAAGCGCATCTCGTCGTGATAAGCGCGGGCGTCTTCTTCTTTGGAAAAATACCCGCCTTTCCAACCCCAGTAGGTCCAGGCCCCGGCCAGCCGGTCAAAGACCTGCCGCGCGCTGGTTTCGCCGCCGAAGCGCCGGTCCTCGGGCAGGGCCGCCAGGGCCGCCTCGTCGGGCACGCTGCGCCACAGGAATTCGGGCACGCCCTTTTCCTTGACGCGCTTCAAGGCCGCGGGGATGCCCGCCTTGCGGAAATACTTCTGGGCGATCACGTCGCTGGCGACCTGGCTCCAGCCCTGGGGAACCTCCACCCGGTCGTTGCGGAAGACGATCGTGCCGTCGGGATTGCGGATTTCGCTGGTGGTCGTCGTGAAGACGATGTCGCCATAGGCGCCCCCGGCGGGGGTGGTGAAACGCCGTTCGATCTTCATGCCCGTTGCCCTTTCCTTTCGTCGTCCCTTGTGTTCCGCGACCTGCGCCACGCGGCGGACAGCCGCCCCCTTGCGCAAGGCAAGAGGCCCGGGCGAAAGGCCCGGCCGGGTTCGGTTCCAGAAGCGGCGATGCTTGGTGGTGGTCGTTTCACTGCCACCACATCTGGTATGGGCAACGCCTCAGGCCACAAGATTGATCCCGATCAAGGCGCGGTTCAACCGTTTTATTTGTCGAAGAAAGCCCAAAACTCCGTTGACAGAGGGTGCCGCGAAGGCCCGGCAGATTCGTTCACAGGATCGGCCCGGCCGGGGTCTTCAACAGGGCAGGGGGCCGGATTTTGTCTTGCGGCCTGGGCAGTTGGGCGCGGCCATCCCGGGGTTATCCACAGGTTTGTCCCGGGGTCTTCCGCCGCTTTTGCACAGCTGATGCAAAACTGCCACAAACGCCGGCGATCAGCCTTGGGGGTGGACCGGTCCGCGGTCGGTGACGATCACATCCAGCGGCTGATCGAAGGGTTCGGCGGGGATTTCGGGCAGCTCCTGGACGGCGAAGGCCAGGCCGATGGCGGTCACGGGCACCGTTTCGCGCAGCAATTGCAAGGTGCGGTCGTAATAACCCCCGCCATAGCCGATGCGATTCCCCTGCCTGTCGAACCCCGCCAGCGGCACGATCAGGATCTGGGGCACCAGCACCGGCTGCGAATCGGCGGGGTGGAGGGTGCCGAAGGGGCCGGGCACCAGAGGCTCGCCCCGCCACCGGCGAAACACCAGGGGCACGGCGCGGCCCGGCACCACCGGCAGGCAGAGCGGTCCGTCATGGGCCTCCATCGCGGGGCGGGGATCGGCTTCGCCCCGCATCGGCCAATAGCCGGACAGCACCTTGCCCCGATGCGGCGCCAGGGCGGCGGTCAGGTGGCGGGTCAGGGCGTTCTGGTCGCCGCCCCGGGCGCGGGCGGCAAGCGCGCGGGCGCGCAGGGCAGCCTTGTCCGCGCCGCTCACAGCAGCACCACCGAAGCCAGTCCCAGAAAGGCGAAAAAGCCCATCACGTCGGTCATCGTCGTCACAAAGGTGCCCGAGGCGAGCGCCGGATCAAGCCCCAGCTTGTTCAGGGTCAGCGGCACCAGCACCCCGCCCAGGGCCGCGACGATCTGGTTGACGATCATCGCCGCCCCCAGAACCAGCCCCAGCCGGACATCGCCGAAGATCAGCGTGCCCGCCACCCCCAGGATCAGCGCCAGGCAGAGGCCGTTCAGCAGCCCCGCCACCAGTTCCCGCCGGACGACGCGCCGCGCGTTGGTGCGGCCCAGCTCGCGCGTGGCCAGGGCGCGCACCGCCACCGCCAGCGATTGCGTTCCCGCGATCCCCCCGGTCGATGCGACGATGGGCATCAGCGCCGCCAGGGCCACCAGCGCGGCGATGGTCGCCTCGAACCGAGAGATCACGATGGCCGACAGCGAGGCCGTGAACAGGTTGACGACAAGCCAGGGCAGCCGCTGCCGCGCGGTCGCCAGGGGGCCGTCGGACACATGGCTTTCATCGCCCACGCCCGCCAGGCGCAGGATGTCCTCCTCGTGCTCCTGGTCCAGGACGGCCATGGCGTCGTCGATGGTGATGATGCCGACCAGCCGGTCGTCGCGGTCCACCACGGGGGCCGAGATCAGGTGATACTGGTTGAAGACATAGGCCACGTCGCCTTCGTCGGCAAAGGCGCTGATGGTGCGGAAGCTGTCTTCGGTGATGTCGCGCAGGGGGGTGGCATGAGAGGACGCCAGCAACCGGCCCAGCGTCACGTAGCCCCGCGGATGGCGTCGCGGATCGACCAGAACGATATGATAGAACTGCTCGGGCAGCCATTCCTCGGATTGCAGAAAGGCCACGGCCTCGCCCACGGTCCAGTGCTCGGGGGCGGTCACGACCTCGGACTGCATCAGGCGGCCGGCGGAATATTCGGGATAGGCCAGGGACTGCTGAACGGCGGCGCGGTCGGTCGCGTCCAGCGCGGCGAGGATCTCGGCGCGCTCGGGCTCGTCCATGTCCTCGACCAGATCCACGACATCGTCGCTGTCCATCTCGCGGACGGCCTCGGCCACGACCTCGGGGGGCAGCTGCTCGATCACTTCGTCGCGGATCGCCTCGTCGATCTCGGACAGGATTTCGCCGTCGATCTCGCCGGAATAAAGGGTCAGAAAGGCGCGCCGGCTGGCCGGGTCCAGCCGCTCGATGATGTCGGCGATGTCGGCGCCGTGCATCGGCTCCAGCAGCCGGTTCAGCTGCGCCGCGTCGCCCGCGGCGATGGCCGCGTCGATCCCGTCCAGCAGCGCGCGCCGGGGCTGGAAGTCGTCTTCCTGGGACTGATCGTCGGGGGCGGGGATCTGGTCGGTCATGCGGTCCCCCCGTTCAGCAGGTCGAGGGCGGCCCGGTGCAGGTCGGGCGACGCCGCGGCGATCACCTGCCCGCCGCCCTGCGCGGGCCCGCCCTGCCAGTCGGTGACGATGCCGCCCGCCGCCCGGACCACGGCCAGCGGCCCGGCGATGTCATAGGGTTGCAGCCCCGCCTCGATCACCAGATCCACCTGGCCCAGGGCCAGCAGCGCATAGGCATAGCAGTCCAGGCCATAGCGCGTCAGCCGCACCTGCCGCGACACCCGGCGGAAGGCGGCGGCTTCGTTCTCGGTTCCCACCTCGGGATAGGTCGTCAGCAGCGTCGCTTGCGGCAGATCGACCTGGCGCACCGCCAGGGGGCGTTCGCCCCCGTCCGTGACCAGCCGCGCCCGGCCCAGGCCGCCTTCGAACCGTTCGCGCGTATAGGGCTGGTCGATCAGGCCATAAACAACGTCCCGCCCGTCCGACAGCCCGATCAGCACCCCCCAGCTGGCGGCCCCGCACAGAAAGGCACGGGTGCCGTCGATGGGATCCAGGATCCAGGTCAGCCCGCTGGAACCTTGGGTCGCGCCGTATTCCTCGCCCAGGACGGCGTCGTCGGGGCGCAGCCGGGCCAGCGCGTCGCGCATGGCGCGCTCGGCGGCGCGGTCGGCCTCGGTCACGGGGTCGAAGCCCGTTTGCCACTTGTTGTCGGCGGCAAGGCCGGTGCGGAAAAAGGGCAGGATGGCCGCGCGGGCGGCATCGGCCATCCGGTGCGCCGCATTGATGATGTCCTGCGCGTCCTGCATGGCTGCCCCCTTGGTCCGTTCGCCGCAAGGACTAACCCGAACGGGTTCGTCCTGCCAGTGGCGGCGGAAGGATTTGACAGCCGGGGCCGGGCCGGGCGCGGAACAGGAACACGTCCCGCGCCGGAACCGGATCAGGCGGCGTCGGACAGCACGCGGGCCAGTTCGAAGATCTGGCGGCGCTGCGCGACCGGCATGGTGTAATAGGCGCGCACCAGTTGCAGCGCCTCCTTGTCGGCCAGGATGTCGCCCGCGACCTCCTCGGGGGTGTCGCTTTCGTGCAGTCCTTCAAAGAAGAAGGAGACCGGCACGTCCACCGCCCGCGCGATGTCCCACAGCCGGGACGCCGAAACGCGGTTCATCCCCGTTTCGTACTTCTGGATTTGCTGGAACTTGATGCCGACCTTGTCGGCCAGCTGCTGTTGGGTCATTCCGATCATCCAGCGGCGATGCCGGATACGTTTGCCAACATGAACATCAACACCGTGTTTCATCGTTACCACCTTGTGCAATCTAAGGAAGCACTACCTTAACCTTTCTCAATTTTCGAGTGTTAACCTGGTTAACGGAGGTTGTTCTGACCAAAAAGACAGGTCATCCAAGGCGAAGCAGGCATCTGATAAGGGAATGAGTGACTTGGGGAAAACATCCGCGTCGGAGGAAGGCCGGGGCATGCGAATCGCTCTGGTGGAACGGCTTGGCGGCGATCCCGTCCTGCGCGAGGCCCCGGCGCCGAGGGCCGGACCGGGGGAGGTTCTGCTGCGGATGCGGGCGGCGGCCCTGAACTTCGCGGATCTTCTGAAGGCCCGGGGCGAATATCAGGAACGCCAGGATCCGCCCTTCGTCCCCGGGCTGGAGGGCGCGGGCGAGGTCTTGGCCGCGCCCGAGGGCAGCGGGTTTCGCCCGGGCGACCGCGTGGCGGTTCTGGCCGCCGGGACCATGGCCGAACGGGTCGCCGTTCCGGTTGCCGCCTGCACGCCCCTGCCGCCGGGCATGAGCTTCGAGCAGGCCGCGGGTTTCCAGATCGCCTATGGCACCAGCCACCTGGCCTTGGCGGGACGCGCGGGGTTGCGCGCGGGCGAAACCCTGGCCGTTCTGGGCGCCGCGGGCGGCGTCGGCCTGACCGCGGTCGAGATCGGGCGGGCTTTGGGCGCCCGCGTCATCGGCGTGGCCCGGGGGCGGGACCGGCTGGAGGTGGTGCGGGCGGCGGGCGCCGAGCGCGTGATCGACAGCGCCGACTGCCCCGACCTGAAGGCCGCGCTGCGCGATCAGGGCGTCGATGTCGTTTACGACGCCGTTGGCGACGGCGCCGGAGAGGCGGCGTTCCGCGCGCTCAATCCGGGCGGGCGCTTTCTGGTTATCGGCTTTGCAGGGGGCAAGCCGCCGGTGCTGCCGCTGAACCACGCCCTGGTCAAGAACATCGCCATTCACGGCTTTTACTGGGGCGGCCATGCCAGGCTGGATCCGCAGGCGGTGGCGGACAGCATGGCGGCCTTGTTCCGGCTGTTCGGGGACGGTCGGCTTGCGCCCGTTGTGGGCAAGGCGATGCCCCTGGACCGGATCGCCGAGGCCTTTGATCTGCTGCGCAGCCGCAGGTCGGTCGGCAAGATCGTTGTGACCTTGTAACATCTGCGTAAAACTGTGGGGGTCTGCCCCTCAACAACATTGAATCGCGGCCGTATCGTGCCAATATTGGGGCCA
The DNA here is from genome assembly GCF_042648745.1 of Paracoccus angustae. Classification (NCBI taxonomy): domain Bacteria; kingdom Pseudomonadati; phylum Pseudomonadota; class Alphaproteobacteria; order Rhodobacterales; family Paracoccaceae; genus Paracoccus; species Paracoccus angustae. Next base: position 29,988 of record NZ_JBHRXY010000016.1, on the reverse strand, counting down.
TAACCGGCAAATGCCGGCCTGTCTCATAGGGAGAGATTGATGGCAGATTACAACACTTACCGCACCACGCAGAGCGTCGGCGCCCGCCAGGCGGTGATCGACGAAGGGCTGCGGGCCTACATGAACAAGGTTTATGGGCTGATGGCGGTCGGCATGGGTGTAACCGCCGTCGCAGCCTACGGCATCAGCGCCGCCGCCGTGGATGCCTCGGGCCAGCTGACCCAGCTTGGCACGGCGATCTATGCCTCGCCCCTGAAATGGGTGATCATGTTCGCGCCGCTGCTGGTGGTGTTCGCCTTCGGCGCGGCGCTGAACCGGCTGTCCGTGTCGGCCGCCACGATGCTGTTCTATGGCTTCGCGGCGCTGATGGGCCTGTCGATCTCCTCGATCTTCCTGGTCTATACCGGCACCTCGATCGTGCAGACCTTTCTGGTGACGGCCATCGCCTTTGCGGGCCTGTCGCTGTGGGGCTATACCACGAAGAAGGACATCTCGGGTTGGGGCAGCTTCCTGATCATGGGCGTGATCGGCCTGATCGTGGCGTCCATCGTGAACATCTTCCTGCAATCCTCGGGGATGCAGTTCGCGATCTCGGTGCTGGGCGTGCTGATCTTCGCGGGCCTGACCGCCTATGACACGCAGAACATCAAGAACACCTATCTGCAACTGGCCGGATCGGACCGGGACTTCCTGGGCAAGACCGCCATCATGGGCGCCTTGCAGCTGTACCTGGACTTCCTGAACCTGTTCATGTTCCTGCTGCAATTCCTGGGCAACCGCGAGTGACCGGCGCCGCAGCCTGACAGCATCGACCCCCGCCCGACCGGCGGGGGTTTTTCATTGCGAGAAACCCCACTCGCCCTCGCCCAACGCCGGGGCGGCGCAGTCGTGGGCCAGCGTGCTGCGGCCAAAGCGGATCGGCGTGCGCAGGCCGGCAATGCCCTCGGGCGCGATCCGCAGGCCCCGCGCCTTCACTTGGGGTTCGGCCAGCGCCTCGGCCACGTCGTTGACGGGACCGGCGGGGACGCCCGCGGCTTCCATCGCGGCGATCAGGTCGGCGCGGGTCCGTCGACCGGTCGCCGCCGCCAGCAGAGGCGCCAGCCGGTCGCGATGGGCCACGCGGGCGGGATTGGTGGCGAAGTCGGGGTCGGTCGGCAGATCGGGCAGGTCCAGCACCCGGCACAGCGCCGCGAACTGCCGGTCGTTGCCGCAGGCGACGATCAGGTGGCCGTCGGATGCCGGGAACAGCTGATAGGGCACGATGTTGGGATGGGCGTTGCCCAGGCGGTGCGGCACCGTGCCGCCCAGCAGGAAGTTCGTGGCCTGGTTGGCCAGCACCGCCACGCCGCAGTCCAGCAGCGACAGGTCCAGATGCTGCCCGCGCCCGGACCGTGCCCGGTCCGCCAACGCCGCCTGCACCGCGATCACCCCGTAAAGCCCGGTGAAGATGTCGATCCAGGCCACGCCGACCTTTTGCGGCTCGCCGTCCGGGCTGCCCGTCAGGTCCATGATCCCCGACATGCCCTGGATCAGGAAATCATACCCCGGCTGGCTGGCGCGCGGCCCGTCCTGGCCAAATCCGGTGATCGAGGCATAGACCAGCCGGGGATTGCGCGCCGACAGCGTGGCGTAGTCCAGCCCGAAGCGGGCCAGCCCGCCGACCTTGAAGTTCTCGATCACCACATCGGCCCCGTCGATCAGCCCGCGCAGCCGGTCCAGATCGGCCGGGTCGTTGAAGTCGCAGACCACGGAAGTCTTGCCCCGGTTGGCCGCGTGGAAATAGGCGGCGACCCGTTCGGTGGTGCCGTCCGCGCGGGGCCGGTCGATGAAGGGCGGGCCCCAGCGGCGGGTGTCGTCGCCCTCGGGCGCCTCGACCTTGATCACCTCGGCCCCCAGATCGGCCAGGGTCTGCCCGATCCACGGCCCGGCAAGGATGCGGGCCAGTTCGACCACCCGCAGGCCCTTCAGCGGCGGCTCAGCCAAAGGCTTGGTGCCCCGTCTGCGCGCGGCCCAGGATCAGCGCGTGAACGTCATGCGTGCCTTCGTAGGTGTTCACGGTTTCCAGGTTCTGCGCATGGCGGATCACGTGGTATTCGCTGGAGATGCCGTTGCCGCCGTGCATGTCGCGGGCGGCGCGCGCGATCTCCAGCGCCTTGCCGCAGTTGTTGCGCTTGACCATGGAAATCATTTCCGGCGCCCAGCGGCCTTCGTCGAACAGCCGCCCGACCCGCAGGGACGCCTGCAAGCCCAGGGCGATCTCGGTCTGCATGTCGGCCAGCTTTTTCTGGAACAGCTGCGTCGCGGCCAGGGGACGGCCGAACTGGTGGCGGTCCAGGCCGTATTGCCGCGCCCGGAACCAGCAGTCCTCCGCAGCCCCCATCGCGCCCCAGGAAATGCCGTAACGCGCGCGGTTGAGGCAGCCGAACGGCCCGCCCATCCCCTCGATGCCGGGCAGCAGGGCGTCCTCGCCGACCTCCACGTCCTCCATCACGATTTCCCCCGTGACCGAGGCGCGCAAGCTCAGCTTGCCCTGGATCTTCGGGGCGGACAGGCCGGGGGTGCCCTTGTCCAGCACGAAGCCGCGCACCTTGCCGCCATGGGCGTCGGATTTCGCCCAGACCACGAACACGTCGGCGATGGGGCTGTTCGAGATCCACATCTTCGCGCCGTTCAGCACATAACCGCCATCGGTTTTGCGGGCGCGGGTCTTCATGCCGGCCGGGTCCGATCCCGCATCCGGTTCGGTCAGCCCGAAGCAGCCAATGAATTCCCCGGTTGCCAGCTTCGGCAGATAGCGCCGCTTCTGTTCCTCGCTGCCGTAAGCCTCGATGGGGAACATCACCAGCGAGGACTGGACCGAGGCCATGGAGCGATAGCCGCTGTCGATCCGCTCGATTTCCCGCGCGACCAGGCCATAGGCCACGTAGGACGCGCCGACGCCGCCATAGGCGTCGTCCACCGTCACGCCCAAAAGGCCCGCCGCGCCCATTTCGCGGAAGATCTCCGGGTCGGTGGTCTCGTTGAGGTAGGCGTCGGTGACGCGCGGGGCCAGCCGTTCGGCGGCGAATGCCGCAGCAGCGTCGCGGATCATCCGTTCTTCCTCGGTCAACTGGTCGTTCAGCAGAAACGGGTCGGCCCAGTCGAAGGCCGCGCCCTTGTGGGATTTGGTGGACATCTGCTCCTCCTTGGTCGCGGTGACATTAGCGGCAGTCGAAGCGATCCCGAAAGTCCAAATCGCAGGCAATTGGTCCGGACGCGCCGATCGGCTAAGCCTGCCGCCAGAATCACTATCCCGAGAGAGACGATGGGCTATTTTCCCCTTTGGCGCCCGGCCACCGGCGCCACGGTTCTTCCTGACGAGAAGCTTCCCTGGGCCGCGGCCATTCCCATGAGCTTGCAGCACCTGCTGGCCATGTCGGGATCGACGATCCTGGCGCCCTTGATCATGGGCTTCGACCCGAACGTCGCGGTGTTCTTTTCCGGCATCGGCACGCTCTTGTTCTTCGTCATCACCGGCGGACGGGTGCCCAGCTATCTGGGATCGTCCTTCGCCTTTATCGCGGTGGTGATGGCCGCGACCGGATTTGCGGGCGGCGGGACCAATCCGAACATCGGCGTGGCGCTTGGCGGGATCATCGCGGCGGGGCTGGTTTATGCGCTGATCGGGCTGGCGGTGATGGCCGCCGGGACCGGATGGGTCGAACGGCTGATGCCGCCCGCCGTTACCGGAGCCATCGGCGTGTCCATCGGGCTGAACCTTGCGCCCGTGGCCGTGGGGCAGTTGAAGGGCGGCATGGCGCATCTGGCCATCGCCCTGGCGACGGTGTTGTGCATGGCGGCGGTGTCGGCCTATGGCGCCCGCGCCACGCGGCGGATCGCGGTGTTGGTGGCGCTGGCCTTCGGTTACGGGCTGGTGCTGGTCTTCGGCAACGGCGCGGGAATCGTGCCCGGCATCGACTTTTCCCGCGTGGGGCAGGCGGCATGGTTCGGCATCCCGAACTTCACCGCGCCGCAGTTCGACTGGACCGCCACCGGCATGATCGCCCCCGTCGCCGTTGTTCTGGTGGCCGAGAACCTGGGCCACATCAAGGCGCTTGGCGCGATCACCGGGCAGAACATGGACCGCTATATCGGGCGCGGCTTTCTGGGCGACGGGCTTGCCACCATGATCGCCGGGGCAGGGGGCGGAACCGGCGTCACGACCTATGCCGAGAACATCGGCGTCATGGCGATGACGCGGGTTTACTCGACGCTGATCTTCCCTGTCGCCGCCGCCATCGCCATTCTTCTGGGCCTGTCGCCCAAGTTCGGCGCGATCCTGCAAACCATTCCCGCGCCGGTTCTGGCGGGGCTGGCCGTGTCGGTCTTCGGCCTGATCGCATCGGCCATGGCGCGGATCTGGGTGGACAACCGGGTCGATTTCGCCGACCCGCGCAACCTGTTCACCGTGGGCGTGGCGCTGATCCTGGGGGCGGGCGATTTCACCGTCACCATCGGCGGCTTCGCCCTGGGCGGGATCGGCACGTCTACCCTGGCCGCCCTGGTGCTTTATCAGCTTCTGGGCATCGGGCGCGGCCGGCGCGCCTGACCCCTAGGCCTCGGCAAGCTGCGACACCAGCAGCTTGTCGATCCGGCGCCCGTCGAGATCCACGACCTCGATCCGCCAGTTCGCCAGCGTGATCTGCGCGCCGATGTCGGGCAGAACGCCCGCGCGGTCCAGAACCAGGCCCGCGACCGACTGATAATCCCGATCCTCGGGCAGGCTGATGCCGATCATCTCGGCAAACTCGTCGGCGGGCATCCAGCCCGCGACCAGCCAGCTGCCGTCCTCGCGCTGCACGGCCTTGGGCTCGTCGTCGCCCGGTTCGGGGAAATCGCCCGCGATCGCCTCCAGCAGGTCCATGGCGGTGATCACGCCCTCGAAATGGCCGTATTCGTCGTAGACCAGCAGCATATGCGCCGGGCTGGCCTTCAGCTCCTCGATTACGTTCAGCGCGGGCAGGCCTTCGCGGACCACCGGCACCTCCTGCACCAGGGGGCGCAGGTCGGTCACGTCCTCGGACAAGAGATCCCGCAGGGTGATCACGCCGATGATGTCGTTGTCCGAGCCTTCGCGGACCAGCAGGCGCGATCGGCGGCTGTCGCGGAACCGTTGCAGCACGTCGGCGGCGGCATCGGTCACGTCAACGGTTTCGACCTCGTGCCGGGGGGTCATCAGCCCGCGCGCGGACCGGTCGGCGATGCGCATGACGCCGGCGATCATTTCCGTTTCCGCAGGCTCGATCACGCCGGCGCTGCGGGCCTCGGACAGCATCACGCGGATTTCCTCGTCCGAGATGCCGCGTTCGGATTCGCCCGACTGGCCCAGAAGCCGCAGAACGATGTTGCCCGACTTGTCCAGGATCCAGACGATGGGCGCGGCGATGCGCGAGATGAACAGGATCAGCGGGGAAATCCGGACGGCGACCCCCTCGGGCGAGCGGAGCGCGATCTGCTTGGGCACCAGCTCGCCGATGATCAGCGACAGATAGGTGATCAGCACCACCACGCCGCCGACGCCCAGCGTCTGGGCCAGGGCGGGGGACAGGCCGCTTTCCATCAGCGCCGCCGACAGGCGCGTGCCCAGGGTGGCGCCCGAAAAGGCGCCGGACAGCACGCCGACCAGGGTGATGCCGATCTGCACGCTGGACAGGAACCGCCCCGGTTCCGCCCCCAGCTCCAGGGCGGTCTGCGCGCCGCGGCTGCCTTCGGCCGCCATGACCTTGAGCCGCGCGGGCCGGGCCGAGACGATGGCCAGTTCCGACATCGCCAGGACGCCGTTGAACATCGTCAGCAGCAGGACGACGAGAATTTCCAGAAGCATCAGTTCACTTTGTTCAGCAGGTCGGGCTGTTCACAGTCTGCACGAAGCGCGCGCCGGTGCAAAGGCATGAAGGCCGCCTGCGGGACAGAATCGGAACAAGGCGCCACGGCGGGCGCCTTGTCCAGCGTTTGCGTCATTCGTTGGGCGCTTGGGCGATCTGCGGTTCCGGCTGGTCGCCCCTGGTTTTCCACAGGGAATAGACCACGCCGGCACCCAGGATCGCGAAGGTGATCCCCAGCGACCACGAGGCGGGGAACTTTTCCCATCCCAGCAGGTCGGCCACGAAGACCTTGGACCCGATGAAGATCAGCAGCACCGACAGCGCGTATTTCAGATAATGGAAGCGGTGGATGATCGCCGCCAGTGCGAAATACAGCGCCCGCAGGCCCAGGATGGCGAAGATGTTCGACGTATAGACGATGAACGGATCCGCCGTGATCGCGAAGACGGCAGGCACCGAATCCACGGCGAAGATCACGTCCACGATCTCGACCATCACCAGGGCCAGGAACAGCGGCGTGGCGAACCACGCCATTCTGCCCGTGGCGGGGTGAGGCTTCTTCACCCAGAAATCGTGGCCGTGGATCTCCTCGGTCACGTTCATGCGGCGCTTCATGAAACGCAGCACGGGGTTCTGGGAAATGTCCAGGGGCTTGTCGCCCACCATCATCATCTTGACGCCGGTGAAGATCAGGAACAGCGCGAAGACATACAGGATCCAGGAATACTGGCTGACCAGCGTCGCGCCCAGGCCGATCATCAGGCCGCGCAGCACGATCACGCCCAGGATGCCCCAGAACAGCACCCGGTGCTGGTACTTCGGCGGGATCGCGAAATAGGTGAAGATCATGGCGATAACAAAGACGTTGTCCATCGCCAGGGTTTTTTCGACCACAAAGGCCGTCAGGTAGAGCTTGCTTTCCTCGGCCCCGATCTGCCACCAGACAAATCCCGAAAACAGCACGCCCATTGTCAGATACATGGCCGACAGCTTGAGGCTTTCGGCCACGCCGATCTCGTTGTCGTCCTTGTGCAGCACGCCCAGGTCGAAGACCAGAAGCGCGATCACGATCGCCACGAACAGCAGCCACATCCACAGCGGCTTGCCCAGGAATAAGAGAAAAAGCAGTTCCACGTTTGCCCTCATCGTTACTAAATGTGCATCGATGCCAAGAGCTTCACATAGATCAGGGCCGCTTTGCATCGAGGCACGCTCGATGCGGTTCCGACATCACGGCATGGATTGCCGTCAGAGGGGCCCGGTCCCGCTGAGGCCTGACGTGGCGAATCGTGGGCCGGGATGCAAGGGGGCGGCGGCAAAAAGATTGCGGATCGGGCGCGGTATCGGCACTTTCTCCAGTCAGACCAGCGAGGGGCATGATGGAACGGACGGATCTGGGGGGCGCGAACGGGGGCCATTGGCTGGAGGATCCGGCGCATCGCCGTTTCCTGGTCCGCGATGCCCGGCGCGCGCTGGAGCTTTTCGATGCAAGCGCCGGGGATCGGGGATTGCGGACGCTGGATCGGACGGGCCAGCCGGTGTCCGGGCCGCTGGAACTGCACGTGACGACGCGGCTGGTCCATTCCTATGCGCTCGGGCAGCTGGCGGGGCGGGCGGACCGGGCGGGGATCATCGACCGGGGAATGGACCTGCTGTGGCGCGGGCATCGCGACGCGCGGCATGGCGGCTATGTCTGGTCGCTGCGGGACGGCGCGGTGGCGGACGGCACGAAGCTGGCCTACGGCCACGTTTTTGTGCTGCTGGCGGCTTCCAGCGCCAGGATGGCGGGCCATCCCGATGCCGACCGGCTGCTGGCCGATGCCGCCCAGGTGCTGGAGGATCGCTTCTGGGACGAAGCCGCCGGACTGTTCCGCGACGAGTTCACCCGCGACTGGCAGGTCTTTTCCGCCTATCGCGGCATGAACGCCAACATGCACGGGGTCGAGGCGCTGCTGGCCGCCCATGAGGCCACCGGCGACGGCGAATGCCTGCGCCGGGCGGGCCGGATCCTCGGGTTCTTCATTGCCGGACAGGCGGCGGCGAACGGCTGGCGGATCCCGGAACATTACGATGCCGGCTGGCGGCCCGACCCGGACTACGAGGGCAATCCGATGTTCCGCCCGGCGGGCACCACCCCGGGCCATTCCTTCGAGATGGCGCGTCTGCTGCTGCAATATTGGGATCTGGCGGGCAGGTCCGATCCGCAGGCGCCCCGCCAGGCGCGGCTGCTGGTGGAAACCGCGCTTGCGGATGCCTGGCTGCCCCGGGGCGGGCTGGCCTATACGCTGGACGGCGGCGGGCGCGTGGCCCGGCCCGACCGCTACTGGTGGCCCGTGACCGAAGCCATCGGCGCCCTGGCCGCCCTGATCAAGCTGGATCCCCGGCCAGAAGACGAGACCTGGTACCGGCGCTTGTGGCGCTTTGCGGATGCCCGGCTGATCGACCACGACCATGGCGGCTGGTTTCCCGAACTTGGCCCGGACGACCGCCCCGCCACCGGCCAGTTCCAGGGCAAGCCCGACATCTACCATGCCTTGCAGGCGGATCTTTTCCCCCTGGTGCCGGGGCTGTCGCATCCCGGGCGGGCATTGATCCACACAAAGCCGCTAGGATCCTGATTCGGGGATGCAATCGGGGTTGAAGCGCCTATCTAGCGTCCCACCGGAACAGAAAGGGCGCGAACGGGATCATGACGGAAAAACAGGGTTTCGCGGGTCCGATCCTGCATTTTCGGGGCTGCGACGGCGCTGGTCTGCACCTTGCCGCGATCACCGTCCGCCCCGACGGGACCGGAGCGCCCGGCGCGGTCGAGACGCAGCGCGGCGCCGTCCCGCCGGTGCTTCTGGCCCGTGTCGCGGGACTGTCCGTCTGGCGCCACGACTTCACCCTGGCCGCGGGCGAACCCGGCTACCGTCTGGAGAACCGCGCCCATCCCGTGGCCACCCGGCTGGACGGCGACATCCGTATGGCCTTCGTGTCCTGCAATGGCGAGGAGAACGGCGACCTGGAGCGCGATTCCGCCGAGCGCAACCGGATGTGGGCGCGGTTGCAGGCCGACCATGCCCGCGCGCCCTTTGCCCTGCTGCTGCAAGGCGGCGACCAGATCTATGCGGACGAGGCGACGCGCGGCCATCCCCTGTCCCAGGACTGGCCGAAGCATGTCCCGGCCGACCCCTCGGCCGGGGATCTGGAGGATTTGGCCCGGCATCTGGAACGGCGCTTCGCCGAACGCTACACGATGGTGCTGGCGGCCGAAGGCTGCGCGGATCTGTTCGCCTCCGTGCCTTCGCTGTCGGTGTGGGACGATCATGACATCTGCGACGGCTGGGGGTCGCTGCCCGAAAGCCGCACCATGTCGGCGGTGGGCCGGACGCTGTTCGCCGTGGCGCGGCGGATGTATCTGCTGTTCCAGCACGGCGCGACCGAGGCGGACGTGCCCGCGCTGTTCCTGGATCCCGCGGGCCGCAACCTGGGCTGGCGGCGCGACCTGCCGGGCGTCACGCTGTGGGCGCCCGACCTGCGGTCCGAACGGAACCGCCATCGGGTGATGGGACCGGGCGGCTGGACCGCGGTCGAGGCCATGCGGCCCGGCGGCGATCACGTCTTCATGGTGTCCAGCGTGCCGCTGCTGGGGCCTCGGCTGTCGCTGCTGGAATCGCTGATGATGGCCATCCCCCGGATGCAGCATTACGAGGACGACCTGCGGGACCAATGGCAAAGCCACGCGCATCGCGACGAATGGCGGCGGATGCTGGGGCAGGTGCTGCGGATGCGCGAGACCGCCCCCCTTACGGTCCTGTCGGGAGAGATCCACCTGGCGACCCGGGCCGAGATGGGGCCGGAGGCCGCACGGATCCACCAGCTTGTCGCCTCGGGCATCTCGCACCGCGCGCCGCCCAAGGCCTATGCCCGCGCGCTCGGGCTGTTCGCGGGCCTGGGCGAGGCGCCGCTGCCGGGCCATCCGATCCGCATCAAGCCGCTGCCCGGCCAGCGGCACCGCTATGCGGCGGAACGGAACTACCTGACGCTGGACCGGAAGGCCGGGCGCTGGCAGGCGGTCTGGCATCTCGAGGACAGCGGGCCGACGCCGCCGCTGGACCTGGACTGATCGCGAGAACCGCGCAGCGCCATTTCCGTCCGAACCGCCGGGCGTGCTCGCGGGGCTGAACCGTCGCCAACGGCGCGGCCGCACGCGGGAAAGGGGAAAATGCTTGCCGCATTCCCTTTTTTTCCGCCCGTTCAGCCGCAGGACGGGGCTTCACCCCCCTGTTTTTCGCCCGGGTCTCACCGCTCCAGGATCAGCAGATCGCCTTCGAAACTCACCCGGGCGAAGGTGCGCAGATAGGACATGCCCAGCAGCGACCCGTCCAGTTCCGGGCCGATCACGTAGGCCCGGACGTTGCGGTCCACGATGTCGCCGATGGCGATTTCGTCGATGGTCACGGGGGCGGTCTGCACCCGGCCGTTCGCGGTGACGGCGGTTCCGACATAGGCCAGGTCATCCGGGTCCAGACCCACGCGGCGCGCGTCGGCCGGGCCAAGCGCGATCGAGGACGCGCCGGTATCGACCATGAAGCGCACCTCCTGCCCGTTCACAAGGGCGGTCAGGTGGAAATGGCCGTCGCGGCCCACCGGGATCTCGATCCGGCCGCCGTCCAGCACCTGCTGGCGCGGGGCGTTGCCCTGAAGCCACCAGTCGGCGGCCAGCGCGGCGCCCGCGAAGATGACCACCCACAGCATGATCTGGCGCAGGGCCCGGCCGCCCCGGCCGGCAAGCTCGAACACCATCGCGCCGCCGATCACCAGCAGCAGCACGCCGTAATAGACCAGTTGCATCGTGTCGTCGCCGGTCACGGGAACAGCCCCGATCCCTTCAGCCCGTCGATGACGAACTGGACCGACAGCGCGGCCAGCAGCATCCCCAGCAGGCGGGTGACCACCATCACGCCGGTCCGCCCAAGCGCGTTGGCCAGGGGGGTGGCGATCACGAACAGCGCCATGGCGATCACCAGCACCGACAGCATCATCCCGTTCACCATGACCATGTGGCCGATGCCCGGCGCCTCGCCCGTCAGCAGGATCATCGTGGCAAGCGCGCCCGGCCCGGCCAGCAGCGGCATGGCCAGCGGAAAGACCGACGGATCGTGGTCCGGGGGATCGCCCTCGCCCTGATGCTCGCGCCGCTGGGTGCGGCGTTCGAACAGCATGTCGAGCGCGGTCAGAAACAGCAGCAACCCGCCCGCGATGCGAAAGGCGGAAATCGAGATGCCGATGGCGGCCAGGATCGATTCGCCCGCCAGTCCGAAGATCATCATCAGGACCGCGGCGATCACCAGCGCGCGAAAGCCGATGCGGCGGCGCTGCGCGGCGGACATGCCGGGGGTCAGGGCGATAAACACCGGCGCCAGCCCGATCGGGTCGATCACCACGAACAGCGTGACAAAGGCGGTGACATAGGGCGACAGGTCCATGCCGCCTTATGGCCTGCACGCCCGGCTCTGCCAAGCCGGGCGGCCGGGGGCAGCCTTGTCAAAATACCGTCAGTTTGTCGCAGATTGATGACGAGGGCCGCGAATCGTGGCAGTTGGGGTTTCGCTGCGGCGGCCAAGGGCCTATATTCCGCAGATTGGCTTATCCCAGGTCATTGGCCTGACTCTGGAACTGGAGAACTGGAATGCACGCACCGTCCCCCATGGCACTGCTCGTCATCGCCATCGTGGTCCTGGTCCTGTTCGGCCGCGGCAAGGTTTCCTCGCTGATGGGCGAATTCGGCAAGGGCATCACCGCCTTCAAAAAGGGGCTGAACGACGGCACGTCCGAGTCGAACGCCGAACGCAACGCCGCTCTCGACAAGCCGGTCCAGCCGATCCAGCCCGTTCAGCCCGTTCCGGGAACCGAGGCGCGCGACGTGACCCCCTCGAGCGAACCCCGCGTCTGATCCCGAAAACCGGGCAGGGGGGTCCTGAATGCTGGATGTCGGGTGGAGCGAACTGCTGCTGATCGGCGTTGTCGCGCTGGTTGTCATCGGCCCCGAGGATTTGCCGAAGCTGTTTCATACCCTGGGCCGGATCACGGCGCGGGCGCGCTCCATGGCGCGCGAATTCACCACCGCCATGGAGGATGCCGCCAAGGGCAGCGGCATCGGCGACGTGTCGAAGGATCTGAGGGATCTGAAGTCCCTGACCTCGAAGAAATCCCTGGGTCTGGACGCGCTGGACCGCGCCGCCACGCGGTTCGAGCAATGGGATCCCAAGGCCAGCCTGGACAGAACCGCGCGCGCCATGCCCGACCCGGCCGCGCCTGCGGCCCCTGCGGATACCCGGCCCGTTGACGCGCCCCCCGCGCCTGCCGCATTGCAGGCGGCGAACGACCCCGCGGCGGCCGCCGACAGTTCCCGCCGCATCGCCGGGGTCCGCCGTTCGGACATGAAGGACCGCTAAGTGGCATCGCAAGACCTCGACGAGCTGGACGACAGCTCGGCCCCGCTGATCGAGCACCTGAAGGAGTTGCGGACCCGGATCATCTGGTCCGCGCTGGCCTTCGTGGTGGCGATGATCCTGTGCTATGTGGTCTGGAACCCGATCTACAACTTCCTGACCCAGCCGATCTGCGCGGCGTTGCAGGACCGCGGCCAGGAATGCGGCCTGATCCTGCTGAAGTTGCAGGAAGGCTTCACCGTCGCCATCCGCATTTCCTTTTTCGGGGGCTTCATGCTGGCCTTTCCGGTGATCGGATACCAGCTGTGGCGCTTTGTCGCCCCGGGCCTTTACCGCAGCGAAAAGCGGGCCTTCCTGCCCTTTCTCGTCGCCTCGCCCGTGATGTTCGCGCTTGGCGCGGCCTTCGCCTATTACGTCATCCTGCCGATGGTGTTCACGTTCTTTCTGGGTTTCCAGCAGGGGCCGCTGGCGCTGCCGGACGATCCCGACACGGCGCAGGGGGCCTCGCATCTGGCGGGAATCGTGTTCCAGGGCTCGGTCAGCGAATACCTGAACCTGACCACGCGCTTCATCCTGGCCTTCGGGCTGTCCTTCCAGCTTCCGGTCGCGCTGGCGCTGATGGGCCGGGCGGGGCTGGTCTCGGCCGAGACGCTGGCCAGCACGCGCCGCTATGCCATCGTCATCATCCTGGTGCTGGCGGCCTGCCTGACGCCGCCCGACGTGGGCAGCCAGCTTGTGCTGTTCTCGGTCATCTACGGGCTTTACGAGATCTCGATCCAGATCGTGCGGCGCATCGAGAAAAAGCGCGACGCCGAGCTGCGCGCCGAAGGACTGCTGGACGACGGCGAATGATGCGCGACCTGTCCGATACCGACGCCCTGGCCCGCATCGCCGCCGCGCTGGAGCGCCTGGCCCCGCCGCCCGTTGCCGCGGCCAGCTTCGCCGAAGCGGCGGCCTATGTCTGGCACCCCGATCCCGACCGGCTGGAGCCGGTCGAAACGGTCAGCCGCGTCGATCTGGTGCAGCTGATCGGCATCGACCGGGCCAAGCGGATCCTGCTGGACAACACGCTGCAATTCGCGCGCGGCTTTGGCGCCAACAACGCGCTGCTGTGGGGCGCGCGGGGGATGGGCAAGTCGTCCCTGGTCAAGGCCGTCCATGCCGAAGCCGTGGCCCAGGGCCTGCCGCTGGTTCTGGTGGAGATCGCCCGCGACGACCTTGGATCGGTGGCGCGGCTGCTGGCGATCTTGGGCCGCGCGGCGGACAAGCGGTTCCTGCTGTTTTCCGACGACCTGTCCTTCAGCCACGACGACACGCAGTACAAGTCGCTCAAGGCCGTGCTGGACGGGGGCATCAGCGGGCGGCCCGCGAACGTGATCCTTTATGCCACGTCGAACCGCCGCCATCTGATGCCGCGCGACATGATCGACAACGAACGCGCCACCGCCATCCACCCGGGCGAGGCGGTCGAGGAAAAGGTGTCCCTGTCCGACCGCTTCGGGCTGTGGCTGGGCTTTCACCCCTGTTCGCAGGACGAATACCTGGCGATGGTGCGCGGCTATTGCGACGCTTATGGCCTTGCCATCGGCGACGACGCACTGCGGGCCGAGGCGATCGAATGGCAGGCCACGCGCGGCGGCCGGTCGGGCCGGGTGGCCTGGCAGTTCTTCACCGACCTGGCGGGGCGTCACGGAATCGCGGTCTAGGCGCCGGACCGGGGCCTTTCGCGCCATGCGATTTAAAAGAATGCACCCCACGTCGCGCCTTGCGGCTTGCCTGATCCATGCCTAGGTTCCGGCGATTCCTTTCTGACCATCGGTGCGACATGACGACTGAACAGCTTTCCCGTTCGTGGCCCGTCGGCGGCGGCGTTTGCGGCGAGCTGGTGCGCAGGTTCGACTGGTCGCAGACCTCGCTTGGCCCGGTCGAGACATGGCCCCGGCATCTGCGGATCAAGGTCAATTCGCTGGTCAACTCTCCGATCCCGCAGGTTCTGATGTGGGGGCCGGATCACGTGATGATCTACAACGACGGCTATGCCGAGATCGCGGGAAACTATCATCCGCGCGCGCTTGGCGGCACCGTGCCCGCCGTCTGGCCCGAGATCTGGGACTGGAACCGCCGGATCCTGGAAAGCGGCCTGCGGGGCGAGGTGCAGGCCTTTCGCGAACAGCCTCTGGTTCTGAACCGCAACGGCACACCGGAGCATGTGGTTTTCGACCTGTTCTACGCGCCGATCTACGACGAGGACGGCGCCCGGGTCGATGGCGTCCTGTGCACCGTCCTGGAAATCACCGGCACCGTCCGCGCGCGAGAGGCCCTGGCCGAAAGCCGGGCCGAGCTTTACCACCTGTCCGACGCGCTGCCGATCCTGGTGGGCTTTCTGGATCGCTCGCTGGTGTTCCGCTTTGCCAACCAGTGCTTTCTGGACGTGTTCGGGGTCAAGCGCGAACAGGTGATCGGCCAGCGGATTTCGGACATCCTCGGCCCCGATCAGGGCGCCCTGCCGCAAGACATGCTGAACCAAGCCCTTGCGGGCGAGACGGTGAATGTCGATGCCATGGTCCGCCTGCCCGGCGACCGCCCCCGCAGCTTCGAGATGCGCTGCCTGCCGCGCAAGTCGGGCGACGGGCGGATCGACGGCGTTTACATGATCCTGATCGACATCGAGGACCGCAAGAAGACCGAATTCCAGCTGCGCGAAAGCAACGACCGCTTTCGTGCTGCCGTGGACGCGATCCACAGCATCCTGTGGACCAACAGCGCCGATGGCCGCATGGTGGGCGAACAGCGCGGATGGGCGGCCCTGACCGGGCAGGAATTCGACGACTATCAGGATTATGGCTGGTCCGAGGCGGTTCATCCCGACGACCGCGCCGAAACCATCGAGGCCTGGCAGCGGGCGCTGGACGCCCGCTCCACCTTCGAATGGGAACACCGGGTGCGCTGCGCGGACGGCGAATACCGGATCTTCGCGATCCGCGCCGTGCCGACGCTGAACGCCGAAGGGGCCGTCACCGAATGGGTGGGCGTCCATACCGACGTAACCGAGCAACGCATGGGCGAGGCGCAGTTGCAGGCCCAGGCCGAGGACTTGCAGCGCCAGATCACCCACCGGCAGCGGGCCGAGGACCAGCTGCGCCAGCTCAACGAAACGCTGGAAGCGCGCGTCCGCGACGAGATCGAGCGTCACCGCACCACCGAACAGGCGCTGCACCGGGCCCAGAAGATGGAGTCCATGGGCCAGTTGACCGGCGGCGTGGCGCATGATTTCAACAATCTTCTCCAGGTGATCGCGGGCAATCTTCAGATGCTGTCGAAGGATGTCGAGGGCAACGACAAGGCGGGCCAGCGGGTCGAGAACGCGCTGTCCGCCGTGGCCCGCGGGGCCAAGCTTGCCAGCCAGCTTCTGGCCTTCGGACGCCGCCAGCCGCTGGAGCCTCGGGTCATCCAGCCCAACCGGCTGGTGAACGAGATGGACGAGTTGCTGCGCCGCTCGCTGGGCGAGGCGATCGAGGTCGAGGTGATCGTGCCCTCGAACCTGTGGAACATCTGCGTGGACCGGGCGCAGCTGGAAAGCGCGCTGCTGAACCTGGCGATCAACGCGCGCGACGCCATGGACGGCCCCGGACGCCTGACCATCGAGATGAGCAATGCCCAGCTTGACGCCACCTATGCCGAGGCCGCGGGCGATGTCGCGGCGGGGGATTACGTGATGCTGGCCGTGACCGATACCGGCTGCGGGATGGCGCCCGACGTGCTGGAGCGGATCTTCGATCCGTTCTATTCCACCAAGCCCGAGGGACGCGGCACGGGACTGGGCATGTCGATGGTGTACGGGTTCGTGAAGCAGTCGGGCGGCCATGTCTCCGTCTACAGCGAGCCGGGCGAGGGAACGACCGTGCGCATCTATCTGCCCCGCTCTGACAGCGAGGAGGAAAGCGACGCGCCGCAATATGACGGTCCCATCACCGGCGGAACCGAAACCGTTCTGGTGGTCGAGGACGACGAGGCCGTGCGCACCACCGTGGTCGATCTGCTGGGTTCGCTAGGCTACAGGGTGCTGACCGCGCGGGACGCGCAGGCGGGGCTGGCGGTGGTGGAAAGCGGGCTGCATATCGACGTGCTGTTCACCGACGTGGTGATGCCCGGCACCCTGTCCAGCCGCGAGATGGCCCGCCGCGCGCAAGAGATCCTGCCGGGGCTCGGGGTGCTGTTCACCTCGGGCTATACCGAGAATTCCATTGTCCATGGCGGTCGGCTGGATCCGGGGGTGGAGCTTTTGTCGAAACCCTATCCGCGCGAGGCCCTGGCGCGCCGGTTGCGCCACGTCATCGCCAACGCCCAGCAGGCCCGCAAGGCGGCCGAGGCCCTGCGCGCGGCGCAACCCGCACCCGAACCCGCGCCCGCCCACGAACGGCCCGTGTCGATCCTGCTGGTCGAAGACAACGCCCTGATCCGCGCCGACACCGCCATCATGCTGGAGGAGATGGGCCATTCCGTCGCCCAGGCCGGCAAGGCCGCCCCCGCGCTGGAGCGCCTGAAGGGCCAGGGCTTCGACCTGCTGCTGACCGACCTTGGCCTGCCCGACATGAACGGCAACGACCTGGCGCAGCGCGCGGTCGAGGTCCAGCCGGGGCTGGCGGTGGTTTATGCCACGGGCGACAGCCACCTGCCAGCGGGCTGCCCCGCGCAAACCGTCCTGTTGTGCAAGCCCTACGGCGAGGACCAGTTGCGCGCCGCGGTGCAGGAGGCGCTGGCCCGCATCGGCTGAGGCCCTCTTGGCGGCGGGGGTGTCCTGTGCTATCCAGGGGCCGTTCTCAGGGCGGGGTGCAATTCCCCACCGGCGGTCACAGCCCGCGAGCGCCCATCGGCAACGGTGGGGTCAGCAGATCCGGTGGAACTCCGGGGCCGACAGTATAGTCTGGATGAAAGAGAACCGTGGCCGCGCCGTCCCATGGCACGGTCATGGCTCGTGTCCTGGGACCATACGCAAGTCAACGTAAGGTTCCTGAAAGATGACCCATAAGACCCCCCGTATCGCCTTCATCAAGGCCCGCTGGCATTCCGATGTCGTGGACCGCGCCCACGATGGTTTCCTGGCCGAACAGCGGCGCCTGATTCCCGGCGCCGAAGTCGTGGCCTATGACGTGCCTGGCGCCTTCGAGATGCCGCTGCTGGCGAAAAAGCTGGCCCAGACCGGCCGATTCGACGCCGTGGTCGCCGCCGCACTGGTGGTGGACGGCGGCATCTACCGCCACGATTTCGTCGCCACCGCCGTCGTGACCGGCTTGATGAATGTCGGGCTGGAAACCGGCGTGCCCTGCTTCTCGGTCTCGCTGACGCCGCACAACTATCAGGAAACCGAGCTGCTGACGGGCTTTTACCGCGACCACTTCGTCAAAAAGGGCGCCGAGGCCGCGAATGCCGTCCACCAGATGCTGGAGCTTGAGGCCCGCATCGCCGGCGAAGGCCGCGCCGACGTGGCATAAGGGCGAAAAAGGCGCGGGCCTGTCCCGCGCGCCTTCCGTCATGCGATCGGCGAAGGCCATGGCCCTTGCGACGCGTCGCGCCGGGTGCCGTTCCTGCCGCCGGGCCTTGCGGGGACGGCCTGCGCCCGCCGCCACGCCGGGGCCGTTGTCCGGTTGTCGCCGGCAAGGAACCGTCGGACCTTTTCCAGGGCGCGTTCCGCCATCTGGCGGGTGCGCGCCTTCCGGGGGTCGGGCGGCGCCGTATCCGGTCCCGCCCGGCAGGGCGCGGATCCGTTATTCCACCGTCACCGATTTCGCCAGGTTGCGGGGCTGGTCCACGTCGGTGCCCTTGGCGACCGCCGTGTGATAGGCCAGATACTGCATCGGGATCGCATACAGGATCGGCTGGAACACCCCCCCGCCCGAGGGCATCCGCAGCGTGGCCTGCACCCCGTGGCCGGCCGCCGAAAGCCCGGCCTCGTCCGACAGCAGCAGGATCGGGCCGTGGCGGGCCATCACCTCCTGCATGTTCGACACGGTCTTTTCGAACAGCGCGTCGTGGGGCGCCAGCACGACCACCGGCACGTCGCGGTCGATCAGCGCGATGGGGCCGTGCTTGAGTTCCCCCGAGGCATAGCCCTCGGCGTGGATATAGCTCAGCTCCTTCAGCTTCAGCGCGCCTTCCAGCGCCACGGGATACAGCGCGCCCCGGCCCAGAAACAGCACGTCGCGGGCCTGCGACAGCCATTCCGACAGCGCGCGGCAGTCGTCGGACAGATTCAGCACCTGCTGCATCAGGCCGGGAACGCTGCGCAGGTCCGCCAGATGCGCGGCCAGAACCGCGTCGTCGATGCGGCCCCGGTCGCGGGCGGCCTTCAGCGCCAGGATCGCCAGAACCGTCAACTGGCAGGTGAAGGCCTTGGAGGAGGCCACGCTGACCTCGATTCCCGCGCGGGTGGGCAGGGCGATGTCGGAATCGCGCGCGATGGCCGAGGTGCCGACATTCACCAGCCCCACGGTGCGGGCGACGTGATCCTTGGCGTAATGCAGCGCGGCCAGCGTGTCGGCGGTCTCGCCGGACTGGCTGACGGCGATGAACCAGCTTCGGGGCGACAACGGCGGCTCGCGATAGCGGAACTCGGACGCCACGTCGATGTCGCAGGGCAGGCCCGCCAGTTGCTCGAACCAGTATTTCGCGACATGGCCCGCCAGATGCGCGGTGCCGCAGCCGACCAGGCTGATGCGGTCCACGTCCCGGAAGTCCAGCCCCTCGGGCAGCACGATCCGGCCGTCCTTGACATAGTGGGTCAGCACGTCGCCGATCACCACGGGCTGTTCGGCGATCTCCTTGGCCATGAAGTGGCGATAGCCGCCTTTGTCGATGGCCGTGGCGCCCGTGTCGATGCGGGCCTCGATCCGGTTGGTCTGGTTGCCCGCCGCATCGAAGATCCGCGCCCCCGCGCGGGTCAGGACGGCGTGGTCGCCGTCCTCCAGATAGGTGATGCGGTCGGTAAAGGGCGCCAGCGCCACGGCGTCCGATCCCAGGAACATTTCGCCGCTGCCATGGCCGATGGCCAGCGGGCTGCCCTTGCGGGCGGCGATCATCAGGTCTTGCTCTCCGTCGAACAGAAAGGCCAGGGCAAAGGCGCCCCGCAGGCGCGCCAGCGTGCTGCGCGCGGCCTCGAGGGGCGATGCGCCCGCGTTCATGTGATGGGCGGTCCACAGCGCCACGGTTTCGGTGTCGGTTTGCGACTGCGGCTGGATGCCGAGGGACGCCAGCTCGTCGCGCAGTTCGCGGAAATTCTCGATGATGCCGTTGTGAACGACGGCCACGGGGCCGGACTGGTGGGGATGGGCGTTCGCCTCGGTCGCGGCGCCGTGGGTGGCCCAGCGGGTGTGGCCGATGCCGATATGGCCGGGCAGGGGGTCGTGGACCAGCCGGTCGGACAGGTTGACCAGCTTGCCCACGGCGCGGCGCCGGTCCAGCCGCCCCCGGGCGTCAACGGTGGCGACCCCGGCGCTGTCGTAGCCGCGGTATTCCAGCCGCCGCAGCGCATCGACCAGTTGGGGCGAAACCTCGTGAGAGCCCAGGATTCCGATGATGCCGCACATCAGCGGGCCTCCTTCTTCGCGCGCAGGGCGGCCATCAGGCGGGTGGCGAGGCCGGGCTTGTTCGCCTGCCGGGCGCGCCCCAGGGCCAGGGCGCCGTCGGGCACGTCGGCGGTGATCACGGAACCCGATCCGGTCATGGCGTCATGGCCCACGCGCACGGGGGCGACCAGCATCGTGTCGCTGCCGATAAAGGCGCGGGCGCCGATCTCGGTCCGGTGCTTCATCACGCCGTCATAGTTGCAGGTCACGGTGCCCGCGCCGATGTTGCTGTGTTCGCCCACATGGGCGTCGCCCAGATAGGTCAGGTGGCCGACCTTCACGCCTTCGTCCAGCACGGCGTTCTTGATTTCCACGAAGTTGCCGACATGCACGTCGCCTCCCAGTTCCGCGCCGGGGCGCAGGCGGGCGAACGGCCCGACGGTGGCGCCGGACGAGACATGGCAGCCCTCCAGGTGGCAGAAGGGCAGGATCTCGGCCCCCGATTCCACCGTGACGCCGGGGCCGAAAACGACGTTGGGGCCGATCACCGCATCGCGCCCGATGGCCGTGTCCAGCGCGAACCAGACGGTCGAGGGATCGCTCAGCGTCACGCCGTTCTCCAGCGCCCGCCGGCGGGCGCGGTCCTGAAAGGCGGCCTCGGCCCCGGCCAGTTCGGTCCGGGTGTTGATGCCCAGGGTTTCCGCCTCGTCGCAGGTGACGACATCGGTGCTGCGGCCTTCGGCGCGGGCCAGCGCCACGAGGTCGGTCAGGTAGTATTCGCCCGACGCGTTCTGGTTGGTCAGCCGCACGATCAACTGCCGCAGCAGCGCCGCGTCCAGCGCCATGACGCCGCTGTTGCACAAGGCGATACCCCGCACCGCCGCATCGGCATCCTTGTATTCGACGATCCGCTCTAATCCCCGGTCGGTGACGATCAGACGGCCGTAGCGGCCGGGATCCTCGGCCTCGAAGCCCAGAACAACCAGATCCGCGGGATGGGCGGCCAGCGCGGCCAGCGTGTCCTCGCTGATAAAGGGGGTGTCGCCGTAAAGAACGACCACCTTGCCCTCGAAGCCCTCAAGCTCGGGCAGGGCCTGGCGGACGGCGTGGCCGGTGCCAAGCTGTTCGGGTTGCAGCACGATGCGCGCGTCCGGGTCGATCCTGCCCACGGCCTTGGCCACCAGGTCGGCGCCATGGCCCGCGACCACGATCACCTGTTCGGGCTCCAGCGTGCGAGCGACGGCCAGCGCATGTCCGACCAGCGGCATCCCGCCCAGCCGGTGCAGCACCT
The DNA here is from genome assembly GCF_042648745.1 of Paracoccus angustae. Taxonomy (NCBI): domain Bacteria; kingdom Pseudomonadati; phylum Pseudomonadota; class Alphaproteobacteria; order Rhodobacterales; family Paracoccaceae; genus Paracoccus; species Paracoccus angustae. The sequence goes on along the minus strand of NZ_JBHRXY010000016.1, from coordinate 8,834 downwards.
TGGGCAGGTCCGACTGCATGCGGCTGCCCTGACCGGCCGCCAGAACCACGATCGCCACCGGCTTCTCTGCCATGTCTGTCCCCAGCATCTGTTCCAATTCGTTGCCGGGCGTTCTAATCGGGACAAGGCGCGCAGGGAAGGCCCGGCGCATTCACCTTTGGTGTCGGATCGTTACGGAGGAAAGCGGCGCATGGCGGGAACGGTGGTCTTCGATCTGGACGGCACGCTGGCCGACACCTCGGCCGACCTGATCGCGGCGGCGAACGCCTGCTTCCGGGCGCGCGGGATCGAGGTCGCGCTGGACCCGGTCGCCGACGCGCTGACGGCGTTTCACGGCGGGCGGGCCATGCTGCGGGCGGGCTACGGGCGGATGGGCGCGGACCTGCTGCTGCCGCCGGGGGCCGAGGACGAGGATTATCCCCGCCTGCTGGACCATTACGGCGACAACATCGCCGTTCACACGAAGCTTTATCCCGGGGTCGAGGCGGTGCTGGACCGCCTCCGGGCGGACGGGCACGTCCTGGCCGTCTGCACCAACAAGCCGGGCGGCCTGGCCGAAACGCTGCTGCACGCCCTTGGCGTGCGGGACCGCTTCGCGTCGGTGATCGCGGCGGACACGCTGCCGGTCCGAAAGCCCGATCCGCGTCCCTACCGCGCGGCGGTCGAACGGGCGGGGGGCAGCGTGCCCGCGTCGTTTCTGGTGGGCGATACCGAAACCGACCGCAAGACGGCGGCGGCGGCGGGGGTCAGGGTGGCGCTGGTGTCCTTCGGTCCCGAGGGCGAGGCGATTTCCCGCCTCGCGCCGGACGCGCTGATCGGGCATTTCGACGAACTGCCCGATCTGGCGCGGCGCTGGCTGGGATAAGCGGGGCCAAGCGGCATTCAGGCCTGCGCCGTTTCCGATGCCCCCGCGCGCGTGTCCGCCGAATGCCGGTCCGCCTTATTCCGCCTTGTCCGCGGGCTTGGCGTTCAGCTGGCCATAGTTCTGGGCGCCGATCGTCTCGTAAAGCTGGATCTGGGTTTCCAGGAAGTCGATATGGCCTTCCTCGTCCTCGATCAGATCGTCGAACAGCGCCTTGGACACCTGGTCGTTGATGCTGGAGCAGTATTCCCGCGCTTCCAGATACAGGGTGCGGGCGTCGTATTCGGCGGCCAGGTCGGCATCCAGGGTTTCGCGCAGGGTCTGACCGATGCGCAGCGGATCCAGCTTCTGAAGGTTCGGATGGCCTTCCAGGAAGATGATTCGCTTGATCAGCCGGTCGGCGTGGTGCATCTCCTCGATGGACTCGGCGCGCGACTTCTCGGCGATATGGCCGAAGCCCCAATCTTCCTGCAAACGGTAATGCAGCCAGTACTGGCTGACGGCGGTCAGTTCAGACCGCAGCGCCGCGTTGAGATAGTCGATGACCTTTGCGTCGCCCTTCATGGTGGGTGTCCTTTGCGATATCTGATTTTGCCCGCAAAATCGGCGGGGCCACACCCAGATTATCGCAGTGACGCATGGTGTCCAGAAAGAGCGGCATGCATCCGCCGCAATCGGCGCGCTTGCCGAGCGCGTGATAGATCTTTCCCGGCGTGATGATCGTCTGGGGGTCCGCCGTTCTCATCCAGTCGATGGCCGCCTTGATCTCATGATCCGAGATTTGCGTGCAGTGGCAGACAATCATCACGAAGCTCCTGTTCCAAGGAAAGTTAGCGATTCTGTCGGAAATGTAAAGCTGACTTTTTTGCTTGGTGACCGCTGCGGCTTGACGCAGGGGCGCGGGGGGCGCAGAAGCGGCGCCCATGAAGCTGTCCGATTTCGATTTCGACCTTCCCCCGGAACTGATCGCCACGCGCCCGGCGCGCCCCCGCACGGCGGCGCGGCTGCTGCTGGCCCAGGGGGCCGGGATGGACGACCGGCGCGTCGGCGACCTGCCCGAGATCCTGCGCCCGGGCGATGTGCTGGTTCTGAACGACACCAAGGTCATTCCGGCGCGGCTGACCGGCACGCGCAGCCGCCGGACGCCGCAGGGCGAGGCCGTGGCGCGGATCGAGGTGACGCTGCTGGAACCCGCCGCCGACGGCTGGCGAGCGCTGGCGAAACCCTTGCGCAAGCTGCGCGCGGGCGAGGTGATCCGCTTCGGCGAGGCCCTGTCCGCCGCCGTGGCCGACATCGGGGACGGCGAACTGCGCCTGCGCTTCGACGCCCAGGGCGACGCCTTCGATGCGGCGTTGCAGAAGGTGGGCGCGATGCCGCTGCCGCCCTATATCGCCGCCCTGCGCGCGCCCGACGACCAGGATCGGCAGGATTACCAGACCGTCTGGGCCGCCCGCCAGGGCGCCGTCGCCGCGCCCACCGCCAGCCTGCATTTCGACGCCGCGCTGCTGGACCGGCTGGCGGCCAAGGGGGTCGAGTTCGTCCATGTCACCCTGCATGTCGGCGCGGGCACCTTTCTTCCGGTCAAGGTCGAGGACGTGACAACCCACCGGATGCATGCCGAATGGGGCGAGGTCGGCGCGGATGCCGCCGCCGCCCTCAACCGCGCCAAGGCCGAAGGCCGCCGCGTGATCCCGGTCGGCACCACCGCGCTGCGGCTGATCGAATCGGCCGCCGAGGCCGACGGCACGGTCCGCCCCTTCGAGGGAACAACCGACATCTTCATCTATCCCGGCTACCGCTTCCGGGTGACGGACGGTCTGATGACCAATTTCCACCTGCCGAAATCGACGCTGCTGATGCTGGTTTCGGCGCTGATGGGGCAGGACAGGATCAGAAAGATCTATGCCCATGCGGTTCGGACGGGATACCGCTTCTTCAGCTATGGCGATGCGTCGCTGTTGATCCCGTAGGGTCGCTTTACGGGTGGCCCCTTTCCGCCAGATGGGCCACAGATGGCGGCGGACCGCGACTCTCTGGAACGGGACTTCCGATGCTTTCCGTGCTGCGAACGACATGGCCGCTGTTCCTGGGCATCCTGCTGCTGATGGTCGGCAACGGGATGCAGGGAACGCTGCTGGGCATCCGGGGCGGGCTGGAAGGCATTCCGACCTTGCAGATGTCGGTGGTCATGTCGGGCTATTTTGCGGGCTTTCTGCTGGGCAGCCTGACGGTGCCCGGCCTGATCAAGAACGTGGGCCATGTGCGGGTCTTCGCGGCGCTCGGCTCGATGATCTCGTCGGTGCTGGTGCTGTATTCGGTGGAGCCGAACTGGATCTGGTGGACGGCCCTGCGCTGCGTGATCGGCTTCTGCTTCTGCGGGGTCTATATCGCGTCCGAAAGCTGGCTGAACGCGGGATCCACCAACGAGAACCGGGGCCAGACGCTGTCGGCCTACATGATCGTGCAGCTGCTGGGGATCGTGGCGGCGCAGGCGCTGCTGAACACCAGCGATCCGGGCGGATACACGCTGTTCATCGTGGCCTCCGTGCTGGTGTCCTTCGCCTTTATGCCGATCCTGCTGTCCGCGCGTCCCGCCCCCCAGTTCCAGACGATCAAGCGCATGACCTTCCGCCAGCTTTACCGCGCCTCGCCGCTGGGCTGCGTGGGGATCTTCCTGATGGGAGGGGTTTTCGCGGTGCTGTCGGGCATGTCGTCGGTCTGGGGGGCGACCGTCGGGCTGTCGGTCGCGCAGATCTCGCTGTTCGTGGCGGCCAGCTATGCGGGCGGGCTGGTGCTGCAATATCCGATCGGCTGGATTTCCGACCGCTACGACCGGCGCAAGCTGGTGCTGATGCTGGCCGCCGTGGGGGCGCTGACGGGCATCGCCGCCATTGCCGTGCAGCCGGGCACCCTGGGGCTGGTGGTCGCCGGCGCGCTGATGGGCGGCATCGCCAACCCGATCTACGCGCTGCTGCTGGCCTATACCAACGACTACTTGGACCAGGCGGACATGGCGGCGGCCTCGGCCGGGCTGTTGTTCATCTATGGCATCGGATCCATGGGCGGGCCGGTCATCACCGGCTGGCTGATGGAGCTTGTCGGCCCCGACGGCTTCTGGGTCTACATGTCCGTGCTGCTGGCGATGCTGACCGCCTATGCCGCCTGGCGCACCACTCGCCGCCGGGCGCTGACCCCGGACGAGCAGGGCAATTTCGCCGTCATCACCCCCAATGCCACAACCATCGCGGTCGAGGCCGCGCTGGACGACAAGCAATCCGATCCGGCCCTTCGGCAGTCTTCCGGCGCCGCGTGACCGGGCTGCTTGTCCCCCCTCCACGATTGGTTTAACGCTGAACTATCGTGATCTGACGGGGGAAGCCTATGGCCCAGAATTTCGACATGGTGGTGATTGGCGCCGGGCCAGGCGGCTATGTCGCCGCGATCCGGGGCGCTCAGCTGGGCCTGAAGGTGGCCTGCGTCGAGCGCGAGCACCTGGGCGGCATCTGCCTCAACTGGGGCTGCATCCCCACCAAGGCGCTGCTGCGTTCGGCCGAGGTGTTCCACCTGATGCACCGCGCCAAGGATTTCGGGCTGTCCGCCGAAGGGATCGGCTTCGACCTGGAAAAGGTCGTGGCCCGGTCGCGCGGCGTGGCCAAGCAGCTGACCGGCGGCATCGGGCATCTGTTCAAGAAGAACAAGGTCACCACCATCATGGGCGAGGCGCGGCTGGTGGCGCCCGGCAAGATCAGCGTCAAGACCGACAAGGGGACCGAGGAAGTCACCGCCAAGTCCATCGTCCTGGCGACCGGCGCCCGCGCCCGCGAACTGCCGGGGCTGGAGCCGGACGGCAAGCTGGTCTGGAACTACAAGCACGCGCTGGTGCCGCCGCACATGCCCAAGAAGCTGCTGGTGATCGGGTCGGGCGCCATCGGCATCGAATTCGCTAGCTTCTTCAACACGCTGGGCGCCGATACCACCGTGGTCGAGGTGATGGACCGCGTTTTGCCGGTCGAGGATGCCGAGATCAGCGCCTTCGCCAAGAAGCAGTTCGTCAAGCAGGGCATGAAGATCCTGGAAAAGGCCACGGTCAGGAAGCTGGACCGCAAGGGCGCGACCGTGACCGCCCATATCGAGACCGGCGGCAAGACCGAGACGCAGGATTTCGACACCGTGATCTCTGCCGTGGGTATCGTCGGCAATGTCGAGAACCTGGGGCTGGAAGACCTGGGCGTGAAAGTGGACCGCACCCATGTCCTGACCGACGAATACTGCCGCACGGGGGTCGAGGGGCTGTATGCCATCGGCGACGTGGCGGGCGCGCCCTGGCTTGCGCACAAGGCCAGCCACGAGGGCGTGATGGTGGCCGAACTTATCGCGGGCGGGCATCCGCATCCGGTCAAGCCTTCCTCCATCGCGGGCTGCACCTATTGCCACCCGCAGGTGGCAAGCGTGGGCCTGACCGAGGCCAAGGCCAAGGAACTGGGCCACGAGGTCAAGGTGGGCCGCTTCCCCTTCGTGGGCAACGGCAAGGCCATCGCCCTGGGCGAGCCCGAAGGCATGATCAAGACCGTCTTCGACGCCAAGACGGGCGAGCTGCTGGGCGCGCACATGGTCGGCGCGGAAGTCACCGAACTGATCCAGGGCTATGTCGTCGGGCGGCAGCTGGAAACCACCGAACAGGATCTGATGGAAACGGTGTTCCCCCATCCCACCCTGTCCGAGATGATGCACGAGGCGGTTCTGGACGCCTATGGCCGGGCGATCCATTTCTGACGGCCGTTGCGCGGGGCCGGGCTGCAACGCCCGCCCCGTCAAGGCCGCGTTAACCGTCTGGTAACTATCCCTTCACCCATGCGCCTGCCGCGGCTGAAGGAGATAGGTCATGAACATCGCGATCACCAACGGGCTTTTGCTGATGCCGCCCGCTTTCCGGGGCGGGCTGAACGCCTGGTCCATGACGAACGGGACGCCGGGCAGCGCCACCTGGGCCTCGGCCGACAATGGCGCGCTGGTTCCGGCGGACCAGGATTTCGGCACCTGCCTCGAGGTGATGAAGCAGCAGACCACCACCAGCATCCGCTTCATGGGCGAGACGCCGATGATCCCCGGCGTCTATCTGCGCGTCTCGGCCCGCGTCAAGGCGGTGGCGGGCGCGCTGTGTTCCGCGCGCATCGCCGGCTGGGCGGGCAACGGGTCGCGCGCCCATGTGGACGGCCTGGTCGAGGTCGGCCCCGCCGTGCCCCTGACCGCCTATGGCGAGGCGATGGAAATCAGCGCCATTGTCGGCGTCGGATCCCGGCCGGGCGTGGACATGGCCTGGGGCACCGCGCCGGTGTATGGCCATTTCGGGCTGGATCTGGTCGGCGCCAACGGCGGTGCCTTCCGCATAGAATCGGTGCGCATCGAGGACGTGACATCGGCCTTCATCCCCTCGCTGATCGACTGGGTGGACGTGCGCGACTATGGCGCCAGGGGCGACAACGTCACCAACGACCGCGCGGCCTTTGTCGCGGCCGACCAGGCGGCCAAGGGCGGCTGGATCTTGGTGCCCGAGGGGACGTTCTTCATCAGCGGCGACCTGGGGCTGAACAGCAAGGTCCGCTTCAAGGGAACGATCCGTACGCCCGACGCCACCAGCGTCTCGTTTCTGCAAAGCTACAACTTTCCCACCTACGCCGATGCCTTCGGCAGCGAGACGCTGGGCATGAAGAAGGCGCTTCAGGCCCTGTTCGGCTATACCGACCATGTTTCGCTGGACCTGTGCGGCCGCCGCGTCGATCTGGAGGAGCCGCTGGTCGTGGGCAGGCTCGCGCCGGACCTGACGGGGTTCTCCAACCGCCGCGTGATCTGCAACGGCAGCATCAGCGCCAAGGCGGGCACCGCCTGGGACGACGGCAAATGGACCAGCACGGCCACCTACGACCCCGCGCAGCCGCTGCGGCTGTCGGGCGTCGCCAATGTCGCCGCCATCGAGATCGGCAGCCGCGTCATCGGCAACGGGGTGGGCCGCGAGGTTTACGTGAACGCCAAGGATGTCGCGGCCAAGACCCTGACCCTGTCGCAGCCCCTTTACGGCGGGGCCGGAACGCGCAGCTATACCTTTGAACGGTATCGCTATCTGTTCGACTTTTCCGGCGTCGAGCAGATCTCGCGGCTGAACTTCGTCGATCTGGACCTGAACTGCGAGGGGGTGGCCAGCGGCATCATGCTGCCCCCCAAGGGCGAGATGATCGCGCTGCGCGACTGCTACGTGACCAAGCCCAAGGACCGCGGCATCACGTCCATCGGCCGGGGCTGCCAGGATCTGCTGGTGGACCGCTGCCAGTTCCTGTCAAGCGAGATGGACCTGCCCGCCCAGCAGCGGACCACCATCGCCATCAACGTCAACGCCAACGACGTGAAGATCCGCGACAACCGTTTCGTCCGGTTCGCGCATTTCATGGTGGCCGACGGCGGCGGGCACATCATCTCGGGCAACCACTGGTTTCAGGGCGACGGTTCGGGCGAAGGGCTGCGCTATGCCGGACTGGTGCTGACCCAACCCAACGTGCAGACCACGGTGACCGGCAACTACATCGACAACGCCTCGATCGAGTGGACCAACGAACACAGCGCCGAGCCGAACTTCACCGGGTCCGAGTTCAGCTTTGGCGGGCTGACGGTCACCGGCAACACCTGCCTGTGTTCCAACACCGCCGCCTGGTTCACCTGGCTGACGGTCAAGCCCCATGGCACCGGCCACTTCATCCACGGGCTGACGGTCACCAGCAACGTCTTCAAGGCGCTTTACGGCAATGTCGACCGGATCGAGCGGGTCGATACCTCGATCGCGGATCTGAACTACAACAACATGCGCAACCTGCAATTCGAGGGGAACACCTTCAACGGGATCAACAGCTATGTCGCGAACCCGCTGATGTTGCAGCACAACCAGGCTTCGGCCGCGGCCAGCTGGACGCTTCCGGTGATCGAGGGGCTGCCCTTCAAGGGATGGGCCAAGTCGGTCCAGTCGGTGATCGCGGAATCGGCCATCGTCGATGCCGCCGGAACGCGCGTGGATGCCGCCCCCTGGGTCCAGACCGAGATCGGCACCACCAGGCGTCAGATCCGGCTGAACTGGCCCTCGGGGGTCAAGGGCAAGGTGTCCGTCTATGCCCGGATGGACCGCCCGCAATAAGGCGCCAAACCGCCGCGGCCTTGTCGCGGCGTTTCTTCATGTAAGGACAGGATCGGCGCCAGGATCGGCGCCAAGATCGGCCGGCGTCAACCGGAACGCCGCGCCGAACCCTGCGTTCAGGAACGCCGCTTGCGGCGTCAGCCGCCAGAACCGGAAATCGGGCAGGTCGATGAAGACCGCCGCCTTGGGATGCGCGCCAAGCCAGCGGTCGCGCAGCCCGCCGGGATCGTCGATCGCCCGGGCCACGATCCGCAGGGACAGGCGCGGCCAGATCATCGGGTCGCCGCGGCCGTTCTGCGTTTCCACCAGCAGCGCCCCGCGCGGATCGGCGGCCAGCGCCCGGCTGTGGACCGCCAGCCCCGACAGCAGCGCCAGGGGCGCGCCGTCCGGGCCGATCTGGCAGGCGATCTTCGACAGATGCGGGTGGCCGGTGTCCGGGTCGTTGACCGCCAACACCGCATGGCGCATCGCGGCCAGCATCCGGCGCGCGCGCTGGCGGGCCTCGTCATCGGCGGCGCGGATCGGATCCCTGTTCATGCGCAAAGGCTGCCGTTCCGGCGCGGTCTTGGCAAGCTTGTGAATAATTTACATTTCCGCATCGAAAATCGTGAATTTGTTTTCAAGATTATTGTTTTTAAAAAAGCACTTAACAGAAAATCTGGAATGTGATTAACATCGTTTTCGAGGACCGAGCGCGCCTGCGGGCCGCTGCCGGGCTGCTGCCGGGCGGCGGCGTGGCGGGCGGGGCGGGTCAGGGCGGGTTGCGGCGGCGGGGCCAGGAGGGGACGATGAGCC
>NZ_JBHRXY010000015.1:0-81013 GCF_042648745.1 Paracoccus angustae | reverse complement strand
TGCCCCGCGCCGGGTCTGCCAGGAGACCATCTATCGCCATGTTCTACTCCGATGAAGGCCGCCGGGCTGAGTTGTGGTGCCACCTGCCTTCCGGGCGCCGACGCCGCCGGGGCTACCGGCTGCGCAAGCGCCCGCCGCAGAATTTCGCGCCGGAACTCAGCATCCTGTTCCGCCCGGACGTTATCGCGCATCGCAGGCAGTTCGGGCACTGATGGTGTGGATACCTCACCCCGAAACGGCATTGCGATGTGCCAAGATGGTGATGTTGCAAAGCACCAGCATGGGAGGCGGATCTGGTGTTGTTCCGGCAGAAGTATGGGCCGGCTAACGTCACCACCATAATCGAGCGCACGAGCCGCTTCCTGGTCGCGCTGAAGAACGCCGAGAAGCGCACCAAGCCGATCATGGCGCAGATCGCCCAAGCACTGACGCCCCTGCTCCGGCATGCCTGCCGGTCGATCACCTTTCATCGCGGATCGGAATTCATCGACTGGCCGCATCTGCAAGCCAAGGTGGGCACGCAGACGTGGTTCTGCGAGGCGCAGTCACCTTGGCAGAAAGGGGCTGTGGAGAACGCCAGCAAGCGGCTCAGACGATGGCTCTGTCGCGACACCGATCCGAACAGCCTGTCGCAAGAGGAGTTACGCGCCCTCATCGCAGCCCTCAATGCCACGCCGCGCAATTGCCTCGGCTTCCGCACCCCCGCCGAGGTGTTCAAGGCCAACCTGCTCGGCCGAGGCTACAGACGTGAGAAACTCTCCCGGCAACCAAAGTCGCATTGGGGCTAGCGCGTCCACGATCGCCGATTAACGTTTGTTCAGTCCGCCGCAACGGAACAGTTCCCGGCGATCCGTGTTCTCCCAAGGCATCCCATACCCGGAGAACAAGCCATGTTCCTGCGCGTTGATAAGTTGCAAGTCGAACTGCCTGCCCCCAAGCGACAAGACCCGAACGCCGCCGCCGCCTTGCAGGAACTGCTCGGCGGCAAGTATGGCGAGATGTCGACGCTGGGGAACTATATGTTCCAAAGCTTCAATTTTCGCAGCAAGTCGAAGCTGCGGCCTTTCTACAGCCTGGTCGCCGCCATCACCGCCGAGGAACTGGGCCATGTCGAACTGGTCAGCAACGGCGTGGCCATGCTGGCCAACGGCCCGGACAAGCCCGGCGGGGACGAAGGCGACGGCGGCGACATTTCCAAGGCGCCGTTCGAGGAGATGAAGGACATCCGCTCCGCCGCATCGTTCTTCAGCCATGCGGGGGGAGCGGTTCCGGTCAACTCGAACTCGATGTCCTGGAACGCGGACATGGTGACCACGACCGGCAACGTGATCGTGGATCTTCTGCACAATTTCCACCTGGAATGCGGCGCGCGGCTGCACAAGCTGCGCGTCTACGAATCGCTGACTGACGCCAACGTCACCGGGCGCGAGGTCTGCGGCTATCTGCTGGTGCGCGGATCGGTCCATGCCCATGCCTATGCGCTGGCGCTGAAGAAGCTGACGGGGGTGGATCTGGACAAGTTCCTGCCCACGCCGAACATCCCGCTGGGCAACATCCCGGAATGCCAGAAATACCTGGAGGAAGGGTCCCACCGCCGGCTTTATACCTTCAGCCCCTCGGACTACGAGGAGATGCGCGGCATCTGGGGCGGCGGGGAAACCGCCCTGCCCGACGATCCCCCGGGCGAACTGGAGGTGGTGGACGGCCTGCCGGAAGGCGGCAAGATCCATGACCTGACGGGCGTGCCCTCGGCCTTCACCCCGGACTATGCCCCCGAAGAGATGTTCGAGATCGCCAGCAAGCTTTACCAGAAGTCACGCTGAGAAACGCCGGCGGCCGTTCCGGCGGCCGCCTTGTTCCACGGAGTTTTCCGATGCACCGTCGTCAGACCGATCTGCCCCTTGCCGCCGCCGTGCTTGCCCTGACCGTTGGCGCGGGACTTGCCGCGGGGGCGATCCTGAAAACCGGCCCCAGGCGTCCCGCCGACAGCGCCCCCGGCCGCACCGCGCGCCGATCCAGCTTTGGCGGCTATCAAGTCGCGGGCCGCACCGTCACCATCAGGGCGCCGCGCAGCCGCATCTACGAGATGTGGCGCAAGCCCGAGCATCTGACCGATTTCATGGAGGGCCTCGCCGCCGTCCAGGTCAGCGGCGAGAACGTGACCTGGGTCATCGACACGCCCGATGGGCACCTGGCGGTGGAAACCCGCCTGGTCGAGGACCGCGAGAACGAAGCCCTGGCCTGGCGGTCCGCCCCCGGCGCCGAGATCGACATCGAGGCCAAGGTCCAGCTGCGCGACGCCCCCGCGGGCCGCGGCACCGAGGTCGAGGCGCATATCGCCTGGCGCCCGCAGGCGGGCATCGTCGGGCAATGGGCGGCCAAGCTGCGCGGAACCGACCCCAGGCTGCGCGGCAAGCAGGAACTGAAGCGGCTCAAGATGCTTCTGGAAACCGGCGAGATCGCCACCTCGTCCAACAGAAAGGCAGACTGATGCGCGCACTCACCTGGCACGGCAAGCACGATGTTCGCGTGGACACCGTTCCCGATCCCCAGATCGTCAACCCCCGCGACGCCATCATCGAGATCACGGCGACCGCGATCTGCGGATCGGATCTGCACCTTTATGACGGCGTGATCCCCGGTCTGATGGCGGGCGACATCCTAGGCCATGAATTCATGGGCCGCGTGGTGGAAACCGGCCCAAAATCGACGCTGAAGAAGGGCGACCGTGTGGTGGTGCCCTTCACCATTTCCTGCGGGGCCTGCTTCTTCTGCCAGCAGCAGCAGTTCTCGGCCTGCGACAACTCGAACCCGGTGGAAAAGCAGGAAGCGTCCGAGCTGCTTTACGGCCATGCGATGAGCGGGCTTTTCGGATATTCGCACATGACCGGCGGCTATCCGGGCGGTCAGGCGGAATACGTGCGGGTGCCGTTTTCCGACGTGGGACCCATCGTGATCCCCGAAGGCCCCTCGGACGAGGAGGTGCTGTTTCTGTCCGACATCCTGCCCACCGGCTGGATGGCTGCGGAAAACGCCGACATCCAGCCCGGCGACAACGTGGCCGTCTGGGGCTGCGGGCCGGTGGGGCTGTTCGCGGTCCAGTCGGCGCTGCTGATGGGCGCGGGACAGGTCATCGCCATCGACCATTACCCCCACCGGCTGGACCTGGCGCGCAAGCTGGGCGCCAAGGTCATCGACTTCAAGCAGACCCATGTGCTGGAAGCCCTGATGGAGATGACCGGCGGCATCGGACCCGATGCGGTGATCGACGCCGTGGGCATGGAAAGCCACGGCTTTGCGCCCGACGCGCTGATGGACGCGTTGAAGCAGAAGATCGGCATCGACGCCGACAACGTTCATGCCCTGCGCATGGCGCTGATGGCGGTGCGCAAGGGCGGACGGGTGTCGATCCCCAGCGTCTATGGCGGCCTGGCCGACAAGTTCCCGATCGGCGCGCTGATGGAAAAGGGCTTGCAGATCCGCACCGGCCAGACCCACGTGCAGAAATACGGCAAAGAGCTTCTGCACCGCATCCTGGAGGGAGAGATCGACACCACCTTCCTGATCTCGCACCGCCTGCCGCTGGAGGACGCGCCCACCGGCTACAAGAACTTCCACGGCAAGCAGGACGAATGGACCAAGGTGGTCCTGAAGCCCGGCGCGGCAAAGGGGAGCTAGGATCATGCCCGGCACCACCGAAGACGGCGAAAAGACGACCGAGTCCGGTCCCCTGGACCGTTCCGCCGGCGCGGCGGGCGAGCCCTCGGACACCGATTACGTGCGCGCCACAGCGCCCGTGCGCAACCGGCTGGCCTGGCAGGTGCTGGTCTGGCCAGCCGCCATGATCCTGCTGGTGATCATCGGCGCCGTCTGGGCCTTGTCGTGACGGGCCGGGAACCCAAGCCGGGGCCCCGCCGCCTCGGACGCGCGGGCGTGGCGGTGGTGATCATTCTTGTCGCCATCGCGCTGGTCCTGTTCGTCGGCCGCAACCTGTGGCACGCGACCGAGGTGCAGGACGATCCGCCCGAGGTCGAGGCCGGCCAGCGGCCCTGATCCCGCAGGCTCGACCCCGGCACGGAACCGCAGGTCGTCCCCGGGCCTTGCTTTCGCAGGCAAGACCCCGCGGAGACCGGCCATGAGCCAAGGGACAAGACTGACCATCCCAGAAATACGCCCCGACGGGCTTCAGCTTGACGAGCCGCGCGCCCGTCAGCGGCGTTACTGGCGCATCCAGCGGATCGCATGGTGGTGCTTTGGCGGCATGATGGTTCTGGCTGTCCTGGGTCTGACCGGCGGCGGCGGCGTGTTTTCCAAGCAGACCGTTTCCTTTGCCGGGGCCCGGGCCGAGGTGCCGCGCGTGTCCCGCTGGGAAGGCGCGGACGACATGACGATCGCCTTCGGCACTCCTGCGCCCAGTCACGAGGTCCGCATCTCGCAGCCCTTCTTCGACCGGTTCCAGGTCGAACGGATCCAGCCCGAACCCGAGCGGAACCGCCTGGCGGAAGGCGCGCAGGCGATGACCTTCCCGACCGGCGGCCCTGCCCCGCACGAGGTCAAGATCGGTCTGCGGGCCATGCATTTCGGCTGGACCAGCTTCGAGATGACCGTCAACGGCGAAACCCGCCGCATCAGCCTGCTTGTTCTGCCCTGAGGGAGCCATGGATTCGGTTGTTCGCGGCGTTGCCGTTTATGTCGTTCTGCTGATCGCCACGCGCTTGTCGGGCCGCCGCACCATGGCGCAAATGACGCCCTTCGATTTCGTGCTGCTTCTGATCATCGCCGAGACGACGCAACAGGCCCTTCTGGGCGACGACTTTTCCATCACCAACGCGGCGATCCTGATCGTCACGCTGTTTGCGACCGACGTGCTGCTGGCCTGGGTCAAGGCGCGGTCGGACCGCGCGGCCTCCATTCTGGACGGCAACCCCACCGTTCTGATCAGCCGGGGCCGGATCGACGAGGAGGCGATGCGCCGCGCGCGCGTCGGCGTGGGCGACCTGCTGGAGGCCGCGCGCGCCCAGCATGGCCTGAAGACGCTGGACGACATCGACGCCGCCGTGCTGGAGGTCAGCGGCGGCATCAGCATCATCCCCAGAAAGGAATAAGCGCGGGGATCGCGCCTTATTCGTCCTGGGGCCTGGACATCCGGGAGCTGAGCTTGGCCACCAGTTCGCCCGGAAGCAGTTCAGCCGCCGTCGCCTGGGCTTTGTTCTTCAGTCCGTGCGTTGCCTGCGCCGTTCCCTTCATCATCGCCTCGTAGCCGGTCTTGGCCACATCCGCCGGGTCGTCCTTCTTGGCCTGCCCGACGGGGGTGTCCAGCATGTCGGCGCGCGCGAAGAACTGCGTTTCGGTTGCGCCCGGCATCAGGCAGGTGACGGTGACGCCGGTATCCTTCAGCTCCTCGGCCAGCGCGACCGAGAAGCTGTTGAGAAACGCCTTGGTCCCTGCATAAACCGCCTGATAGGCCCCCGGCATGAAACCCACGATGGATCCGGTGATCAGGATGCGGCCCTGGCCCCGCGCGACCATGCGGCGGCCCAGCGGATGAACCAGCCGCAGCACGCCCATGATGTTGGTCAGGACGATGTGCTCGATCTTGTCCGGGTCCTGGTCCAGAAAGGCGTGGCCCAGGCCGGTGCCCGCGTTCAGGAACAGATAGTCCACGTCCTGCCCGCCAAGGGCCTCCAGAACCGCCGCCGTCCCTTCGGGCGTCGCCAGGTCGGCCTGGACCGGGCGGGCGCCCAGATCCCCCGCGGCGGTGTGGATTTGGGACTCGTTGGCGACAACAACGGTGTCGTGGCCGTCGGCCGCGCACAGCCGGGCCAGTTCGTAACCGATCCCCGTCGATGCGCCGGTGACAAGGGCAACGCTCATGAGCGGCATCCTTCCTTTTGAATGGAACTGGCCTTCAACAGCCCCGCAGCAGGGCGGTTCCGCCCAGGCCGGTCCGGTTAATCTTTGTCGCATGGTTCCCGCGGCCGGAACCTGCCGCCGCCGCCCATGGTTTGGTCGGAAACCCCTGACCGGCAGGAACAGCCATGCTCCGTCAAATGTCCTTTCCGATGATCACGGCGATGGCCGTCGCCGCGCCCGGGATCGTGTCGGCCCAGCCGGAAGGCAAGGTCGGCCAGTATTCCGACGTCACCGTTACCGGCGCGATCCTGGAACCCGAGCCGCGCGAAGCGGCCAGCGACGAGGAGTTGCTGCAAGGCTTCCAACTGCCGGAAGGCGCGACGATCGGCGTCTTTGCCCGCGATCTGATCAATCCGCGCATCCTCGCGGTATCCGCCGACGGCACGCTTTACGCGACGCGGCGCAGCGTGGGCGACGTGGTCATGCTGCGCGACGACGACGGCGACGGAATGGCGGACGCGCCGGTGACGGTCGCCAGCAGGCCGGGGATGCACGGCATCGCCTTTGACGGCGACACCGTCTATCTGGCGACCGTGAACGACGTTTATGTGGCCGATGTCGCGCAGGACGGCCGCTTCGGAGAGTTGCGCCGCATCATCGACGACCTGCCCGACGCAGGCCAGCACCCGAACCGGACGCTGGCGATGGGACCGGACGGCAAGCTTTACATCTCGGTCGGCAGCACCTGCAACGCCTGCGCGGAATCCAACCCCGAAAACGCCACGATCCTGCGGGCCGAACCCGACGGAACCGGCCGCACGATCTTTGCCGCCGGGGTGCGCAACACCATCGGCTTCGACTGGGAACCGGAAGGGGGCCAGTTGTGGGGCATGGACCACGGCATCGACTGGCTGGGCGACAACGAACAGATCGAGGAGCTGAACCAGATCGGACAGGGCAAGCGATACGGTTGGCCCTATGTCTATGGGATGGACCAGTTCAACCCCCAGGACAATCCGCCGCCGGGCACCAGCCTGGAAACCTGGGCCGAGATTTCGGAAGAACCGCTCCTGGGCCACACGCCCCACGCCGCGCCCATGCAGATGGCGTTCTATGACGGCGCGATGTTCCCCGAATGGCGGGGCGACGCGCTTGTCGCCATGCGCGGATCGTGGAACCGCCGCCCGCCCTCGGGCTATGAGCTGGTCAGGATCGACTTCGAGGGCGGCAAGCCCGTGGGCATCGAACCCGTGATGACCGGCTTCCTGGCCGAGGGTGCGGGCGGCTGGACCCATGCGGGCCGCCCGGTGGGCGTGGTGGTGGGCCGCGACGGCGCGATCTTCGTTTCCGACGATACCCAAGGGGTGATCTACCGCATCGCCTCCGACGCCGCGCCGCAGGACCGCCCGCCCGCGGGCGGCCCCGTGCCGGACGCCCTGGTCCCGCCCTCGCCCTCGCCCCTGGCCATCGAGGTCTTGAAGGCAGACGCGGGGCTGACCGTCACCGCCCCGTTCCAGCCCGACGCCCCCATCGACCCGAAGCACGCGGCGGATGGCGACAACGCCTCGCCCGCGCTGTCCTGGAACGGCGCCCCCGAGGAAACGCGGTCCTTTGTCGTCATCGCCGAAGACCCGGACGCGAAGGAACCCAAGCCCTTCGTGCATTGGCTGGCCTACGACATTCCCGCCGATGTGACCGCCCTGCGCGAGGGCCTGCCGACCGAGGCCTCGCTGCCCGATCCCGAAGGGGTGAAGCAGGGCGCGAACTCGATGGGATCGACCGGCTATACCGGGCCGAAACCGCCGGTCCCGGACGGGCCGCACCGCTATCGTTTCCAGGTCTTCGCGCTGGATGTTTCCAGCCTGGACCTGCCCCCCGCCGCCGACCGCGCCGCCGTGCTGGCCGCGATGCAGGGGCATGTGCTGGCCGCCGGGCAGGTCACAGGCACCTTCGACCGCAACTAGGAAAGACCTGCCCGGAACGCCTTGCGGCTGCCCTGCCGGGCCTGTTCCCCTTCCCCCCGGCCGCGCCGGCCTGGAAGGCCTGCCAAGGCGGAACAAAGCCCCGCCCGCGGCCGTTTGGGTCAGACCGGCAGGGATGGGCATCATGGCACCGCGCACGTTCTGGAAAGGCTATCTGAAGCTGTCGCTGGTGACATGTCCCGTCACCCTGACGCCCGCCACCACCGAGGGCGAAAAGGTCCGCTTCCATACGCTGAACGCCAAGACCGGCAACCGCGTGGTCAGCCAGTATGTCGATTCCGTCACCGAAAGGCCCGTCCGCGACGAGGACGAGGTGAAGGGCTATGAAAGGGGCGAAAACGACCACGTGATGCTGGAGGACAACGAGATCGAGGCGGTCGCCCTGGAAAGCACGCGCACCATCGACATCGACATGTTCGTGCCCGACCACTCGATCGGCTGGGTCTGGTATGACAGGCCGCATTTCCTGATGCCGGGGGACGAGGTGGGCCAGGAAGCCTTTGCCGTGATCCGCGACGCGATGAAGGCGACCGGCACCGTGGGCATTTCCCGTGTGGTCATGTACCGCCGCGAACGGGCCGTCATGCTGAAGCCCTGCGACAAGGGGATCGTCCTGTGGACCCTGCGCTATGGCGACGAGGTGCGCGAGGCGGGCGATTACTTCGACAAGATCAAGGCGGACAAGCCCGAGGCCAAGCTGATGACTCTTGTCAGGAAGCTGATCGACGAACGCCGGACGCATTGGGACGCCCGCATGGTGGACGACCCGGTCCAGGCGCGCCTGCTGGACATCATCGCCGCCAAGAAGAAGGGCAGGAAAAAGCCCGCCCGGCCCCGCGCGCCCAAGGTGGAAACGCCGGACAATGTCATCGACATTATGACCGCGCTGAAGAAAAGCATCCAGGCCGAAGGACAGCGCGGCAGGGCCTGAACAGCGGGGTTGTCGGCAAGGGCCGCGGCCTTCGATCCGCCGCCGGTAGCGCCTGATTGCCCCGGGATGTGCGGGCGCGTTTGCAGGACGGGGCGGATCGACCCGATCCCAGCCGAGAATTCGCTTGTGTCCGGCGGCGGCCATCGCCATCCGCGCCGCCCGCTCTGGCATGGAGGGGCGCTGGTCCTTCGGAATCTTGGGTCCATACGGTTCCGGTCAACCCGGTCGCGCGGCGGGATAAAGCAGGCGTTTTTCGATCCCGCCGGTGTCAGAGCGGGCGCTATCCCTTCCGCCGCTGCGCCTTGACCGTCAGCGGATGGGCGGCGGGGCGGAAATCCTCCCACGGGTCGCGGGCCAGGGCTGCTAGACGGTTCGGCGTGTTTTTCACCGTGAAATGGACCGGGCCGAACTGGTCCAGCTCCTCCCATCCGACGGGCATGGACACGGCGGCGCCCGGACGGGCGCGCGGGGAAAAGGCCGCAACGGCCGTCATGCCGCGCCCGTTGCGCAGATAATCGATCAGGATCCGGCCCTTGCGCTTGGATTTGGCGATGGTGGCGACATAGGCGTCGGGGCTGTCCGCCGCCATGGCCCCGGCCAGCGTCTTGGCGAAGGCCTTCACGGCGGGCCAGTCGGCCTTGGGCACCAGCGGCGCCACGACATGCAGCCCCTTCCCGCCCGAGGTCTTGACGAAGGCCCCGAGCCCCGCATCCGCAAGGCGCTGCCGCACCTCTTGCGCGGCGGCGATCACCGCGTTCCAGGACACCCCCTCGCCCGGATCCAGGTCCATGGTGATGGTATCGGGACGTTCCCAATCCGCCACCGTGGACCCCCAGGGATGGATCTCCAGCGCCGCCGACTGGACCAGGCCCATCAGCCCGTCCAGGTCGGTGATGGCGACCAGCGGCTCGCCGGTCTTGTTCTGCGGATCCTTGACCCGGGCGATGTGCTTGTTCATCCCGCGCCAAACGTGCTTCTGGAAAAACCTCTGCCCGTCGATCCCCCCGGGACAGCGCAGCAGGGCCAGCGGGCGGCCCGTGATGAAAGGCGCGATCCTGGGCCAGACCTCGGCATGGTAATCGGCAAGGCCTTCCTTGGTGATGCCCTCGTCCGGCCAATAAACGCGGTCGGGATGGGTCAGGGTCACGCGGCGCTTTTGCGGCCTGGGCTGCCCGTTGGCCGGGCCGCTTTCGCGCACCACCTCGGCGGCAGGCTTGTCCTCGCGCAGCCCCCGGAACGAGGCGTGGCGCAGGATTCCGTCGGCGGTCCAGGCGCGGAACTCGACCTCGGCCACCAGTTCCGGGCGGACATAGCGGACGCCGCGCGCCTCGTCCGCCGTCAGCTTGCCCGCGAAGGGACTGCGGCCGATGCGCATGTCGTCCAGCCGGCCCCGCAGTTCCCCGGCGATCTTGCGGGAAAAGCCTGTGCCGACGCGGCCCACATGCACCAGCGCGCCGCCGTCGTTCACCCCCAGGACCAGCGAGCCTATCAGATTGTCCCCCGTGGTCGATGGCACATAGCCCGCCACCACGAATTCCTGCCGGGCCGAGCATTTGGACTTGATCCAGCCCTTGCCGCGCCCCGGCCGATAGGGTCCGTCGGCCTCTTTCGAGATGATGCCTTCCAGGCTGAGGCGACAGGCATGGCGCAGCACCATGGACCCGCTTTCCCCGAAATGGCTGGAAAACCGCACCCGGCCGGGATCGGAGCCGACCAGGTCCTCCAGCAGGCCCTTGCGTTCGATCAGCGGCGCCTCGCGCAGGTCGTAGCCGTTCAGATACATCAGGTCGAAGGCATAGAACACGAAGCGGTCGTTGCGCCCTTCCGACAGATCCGCCTGAAGGGCCGAAAAATCCGACCACCCCGCCCCGGTTTCCACCACCAGTTCGCCGTCGATGACGAAGGTGTCGGCAGGCAGCGCGCGCAGGGCGTCCGTGACCTCGGCCCCAAAGCGGTCGGTCCAGTCAAGCCCGCTGCGGGTCAGCAGCTTGACCTCCTGCCTTTCCAGCCGGGCCTGGAGGCGATAGCCGTCGAACTTGACCTCGTGCAGCCATTTGGCGCCCGTGGGCGGGGCGGGCTTCAGGGTGGCAAGCGCCGGTTCGACAAAGCCGGGCATCGGGGTTTTCTTCGCGCGCGGCGCGGGGGCGGCTTCGTCCCGGGGGCGGGACCGGCGGGCCTTGGGCTTGGCTGGCTTCGGCTTGTCCGCGGCGCCCTGGGCCACCTCCTCGACCGTGCGGCCGGTTTTCACGGATTCGGGGCGCTCGGACAGGATGTCGGAGGCGTCGTCGGGGCGGGCGTCGTCATCGTCGGCCTTGATCAGCAGCCAGTTTTCCCGCGTCTCGCCGCGCTTGCCGCGCATCCGCACCAGATGCCAGCGCCCCGAGAGCTTTTGGCCCTTCAGGTCGAACTCCAGCTTGCCTGCGGCATAATCGCCGCCCACGGGCGTCCAAGTCCCCCGGTCCCAGACGATCACCGCGCCCGCACCGTAGTTGCCCTTGGGAATGGTGCCCTCGAAGGTGCCGTAGTCCAGCGGGTGATCCTCGACGTGAACGGCCAGGCGCTTTTCGCCCGCGACAAGGCTCGGCCCCTTCGTAACGGCCCAGCTTTTCAGCACGCCGTCCAGTTCCAGCCGCAGGTCGTAATGCAGCCGCGTCGCCGCGTGCTTCTGGATCACGAAGGACCGCCCCGCCTTGCGCGCCTTGCGCCCGCGCGGCTCGGCGGTCTGCGAAAAGTCGCGCTTTTCGTTGTAAACGTCCAGCCCCGCCCCCGACTGCCCCGCCATGGCCTAGCCGGCCTTCTTGCGGGTGGAGGAGCTGGCCGGCGCCTTGGGCTTGGCGCCGTCGCCGCGCGGCTTGGCCGTGCGCCGCCTGGGCTTGGCCATGGCGGCGCTTTCGCGCAGGGCGGCCATCAGGTCCACGACCTCCTCGGGCTCGGATTCCTTGCGGGGACGGATTGTCCGGCCCTCGATCTTGGCCTTGACCAGTTCGGCCAGCGCGGCCTCGTAGCGGTCGTCGAAATCGCGCGGGTCGAACTTGCCGCGCTTGGTCTTGATGATGTGTTCCGCCAGTTCCAGCATCTCGTCCGGGATACGGATGTCGGGCAGGTCGGCAAAGACCTCGGCGGGATTGCGGACCTCGTAGTCGAAGTTCAGCGTGGTCCCGATCAGCCCGCCCTCGTGCGCGCGGATCAGCACCGTGCGGACGCGGCGGAACAGCACGGTCTGCGCCAGGGCGGCGACCTTTTTCGCGCGCATCCCGTCGCGGATCAGGGCAAAGGCCTCGACCGCGCCTTCGTCAACGGGGGCGATGTAATAGGGCTTGTCGAAATACAGGTCGTCGATGTCGTCGCAGCCGATAAAGGCGGTGATAGACAGCGTCTTGTCGCTGTCGGGCACGGCCGATGCGACCTCGTCGGGGTCGAGCATGACATACTCGCCCGTGCCGATCTCGTATCCCTTGACCTGGTCGTCGCGTTCGACAGGCTTGCCGGTCTCGCTGTCGGCGAAAACGCGGTGGACGCGGTTGCCGGTCTTGCGGTTCAAGGTGTGAAAGGCGATCCGTTCGGATGTCGAGGCGGCGGTGTAAAGCCCCACCGCGCAGCTGACCTCTCCGACCTTGAGAAATCCCTTCCAGCTTGCCCTGGGTGCCATCGCCGCCTCCGCCATCCGCGGGAAACGAACGGCCTGGGCCGGGCCGGGTTCCGCTAGGCCCCCGCCATGGCCCGCCGCGCGATTTCCCGCGCCAGGGGCCATTCGACCGGCCGCGTCCCGCCCGAGGGGTCATGGCCCAGAAGCCCGTTGGGGCACAGCCGGTCGTCGTCCCATCCGGGATGGTTGGCGATGGGATAAAGGCAGATCCCCTCGACCCGCGCGCCCCGGGCCCGGGCGCGGGCCACCTGGTCGCGGACATAGGCGAACCAGGACGGGCGGCGCGCACCCTCGGTTCCCGTCTCGGTGATCATCAGCGGTCGGTCATAGCGCGCCGCGACCTCGACCAGCAGGTCGGACAGGGGCCGATACCAGGGGTGGTCCATGTCGATGGGCTGGCCGCCGTGGATCCATTGGTTGTTCCAGTAATAATTGACGCCCACGATGTCCAGGAAGGACGGATCGCCGCCAAGCTGCGGCCACATCCGGCCCATGATCAGCTCGAAGGCCTGGAACTGCGCGTCGTGGTAACCCTGCGCCTCCCACAGGGGCTTGCCGTTGTGGGGATCATGGTGGATCGCCAGCAGGGGTTCGGCGTGAACGAAGCGGGCGCGGGGATCGACGGCGCGCAATTCGTGCATGGCCGCGATCGCGGCGCGGGCCAGCTGGCATTTCAGCTCGTATCCCCGATGCGCGGCGAAGGGGTTGAGGTATCGGGCGTCGCCCCCCGCCCAGGCGAAGAAGCTGATCTCGTTGACCGGGCACCAGAAGGGGACGGCATCCGTGATCTCGCGGTGGTGCAGGGCCACGGCCCGGGCGAACCGGGCGAAGCGGTCCGCGAAAGCCGGGCCCCAGATGTCCAGGCCGTCGGGCCAGCCGTAATGCAGCAGATCCCAGATGACCTGCGTGCCGGTGTCGCGCGCCGCCGTCATCATCGGCGTCAGGCTGGAGAAATCGTAACGCCCCGGTTCGGGTTCGACCAGATGCCAGCGCACGCCGTCGCGGCAGGCGCGGATGCCAAGGTCCGCCAGTTGGCGATAGTCCTGCGCGGCATGGGCGTCGTGGCCCACGGCCTCGATCAGGTCCAGCCGCCGCCCGTCGCGCAGCCGATGGGTCGAGGATTCCCACCCGCCCAGGACGAAGCTGTCAAAGGTGGCGGGCGGGGGCGCGGGCGCGCGTTCGGCCAGAACCCGGTCGATCAGCGCCCGCCATTGCGGCACCACGACGGGCGCGGAATAGCGGGCATGGACATGCTCGCGCAGCGCGGCGCCAAGGCGCCGGCGCAGGGGGGCGTCGTGCAGCAGGCGCGCCATGGCCTTGGCCACGGCTTGCGGATCCTCGTGGGGAACGAAGATGCCGCTGGTCCCGTCCGCGATCTGCTGCACCGATCCGTTGTCGGCGGTGGCGATCACCGGCAGGCCCGCCGCGCCCGCCTCGGCGATGACATGGGGCATCCCTTCGCCGCGCGACAGCCAGCAGAAGATGTCCATGGCCGCCATCAGGTCGGGCACGTCCTTGCGGTCGCCGGTGAAGATCATCCGGCGGCCCAGCGGCGCGGCCATGACCCGCAACTCGTGTTCGTATTCCGGCATAAAGGCGTCGGGGCCGCCGACGATCACGAAGCGCGCGCGCGGATCGTCGATCCGCAAGGCGGCGCCGATGAAATCCTCGACCCGCTTCTTGCGATCCAGACGGCCCACCCAGCCGATCAGAACCTCGTCCGTGGCGATCCCCAGCGAGGCGCGCATGGCGTCGCGGCGTTCGGGGCGGAACTCGTCCAGATCGACCATCGAGGGGATCTCGACCGCATCGCCCGGACGCTCGGGCATTCTCGACGCCGCCGCCGCGCGGATGCTGTCGCAGACGCCGACATAGCGGGCGGTGAAATGCTTCGGCCCCGCCAGCGCCTCGCTGACCAGCCCGCCGTGTTCGATCAAGGGCGGGCGCAGCGCCATGCGGTCCAGCGCGGGATAGATGTCGGCGACGTTCTGGCAGGACACGACCACGTCGGCCCCGGCCAGCTTGCGGCGCAGATAGTCGATGGTGTCGTCGAAGTTCAGGCCATAGGGCGTGGTGTCCACATGCACGCCCAGATCGGCCAGCTGTTCGTGGGTCTGGCGGGGCATCCCTTCCTTGCGGAAGCAGGGGATAACGGTGATGCGGTACCGGTCGCGCGGCAGGGTGCGGGCCAGAAGGCGGATTTCCGTTTCCTCGCCGCCGACGACCAGCCAGGCCATCACGAAGGTGATGCGGATCAGGTCGTGGCCGTCATGCGGCTGCGGAAAGGTTTCCGGGGGCGCGAACCCCCAGATCGGCTGGTCATCCGCGCTCATGTGGCCTCGAACACGATCTGGAGGAAGTCGGGGCGGTCCGCCACAAGGCGGCGGAGGAAATCGGGCGCGCCGTCATAAGGCACGACATGGGTGATCATGTGTTCCCGGATCGCGCCGCCTTCCGCCTGCAACAACCGCAGCGTTTCCTGCGCCAGCCGCCGCTGGTCCCAGGCATGGGCCACGGGGCGCGGCATCCGGTTGATCTGCGCGCAGCGGATCGCCAGGCCGTTGTGGTGGAACTCCTCTCCGAAGCGGGCGCCGTCCATGCCGCCCTGGTAGAAGGCCAGGTCGATCACCGTCCCCTGCGGGCGCAACGCCTGCAAGCAGCGGTGAAGGCTGTCGGACCGCGCCCGGGTCTGGAACACGTATTCCGCGCCCCGCCCGCCGGCCTTGTGATGCCAGGCCGATTTCGCATGGCGCACGGCCTCGTCCTCGCCCATGGCGATGAAGCCCATGCGGCGGGCGATGTCCTGGCGGAAGGGCGAGGGATCCACCACCACGATCTCGGACGCGCCGCCCTGCCGCGCGAACAGCGCGCAGAACAGCCCCACCGTGCCGCCGCCCCAGACCAGGACCGGGCGGCCCTCGACCCCCGCGCCAAGATGCGGCACCGAGGCGCCGAACTGGTCGGCGTCGGCGTGCAGGATGCCGTTGGCCGCGATCGGCCCCATCTGCGCCACGAAGACGCCCAGGATCGGGTCCATCCCCTCGGGCAGCTTCAGCAGCAGGTCATGGGCCGGATTGGCCGTGTGGCCGGTCTTGTGGCCGAAGGTGGTGGCCAGCACGTCGCCGTTCGAAAAACCCGGCGCGCGGGCGTCGACGACGCGGGCGACCTCCATGTAGCCCAGGAAGTTGACGGGGAAATGCGCCGACGGCTCTCCGGGAATGAACAGGCCCTGCCAGTCGTCCCAGCGGCTGTGCAGATAAGGGTTGCTGCCCTTGAGGAAGGTCAGCTCGGTCCCCGCCGACAGGCCGGTGTAAAGCAGGTCCAGACGCAGCTGGCCGTCGCCCGCCGGGCCTTCGTCATAGCCGAAGAAATAGGGTTCGCCCGGGCGCTCGACGCCAAGGCTGCGGATGTGGCGATGCTCATGCGGCATCAATGGCGCCCTGCGCAGAGGCTTGACGAAAGATCGGCTGCGGGTCAGCCCGCAGCCCCTCCATCTTCACAAGGGCGCCGTCGCGGGCGGATTGCGCGACGGCAAGGGCCACGCGATGGGTCATCAAGGCTTCGCCGTAGGGGCAGCGGATGCGGTTCTCGTGGCCCTGCACCGCCTCGATGAAGTCGCGGTCCTCGCGCCACACGGGATCGCCCTGGGCGTGGCGGACGGGACGGCCCCGGCCCACGTCCACCATGATGTCGTGGTCGCTGATCTCCAGCGCCATGCCGTCGGCGAAGACATGCAGGCCGACGCGGTGGTTCCAGCGCAACAGGCAGGTGGCCGACAGGTTGGCGATGGCGCCGCCGGCAAAGCGCAGCGTGGCGGCGGTGGCGGTGGGCACGGTCAGGCCCTGGAAGTCGTCGCGGTCGCGGCGGGCGGACATGCCGAACACCTCGGTCACGTCGCCGGCCAGAAAGCGCGCGGCGTCGATGACATGCGTCGCCTGCTCGACCACCTGCCCGCCGCTGCGGTCGTGATCCCACCACCATTGGGGCGGCGGCGTCTGGTCCAGCCAGAAGCCCTGGATCAGGTGCGGCGCGTTCCGGGCCAGATGGCTCCGCGCCTCGTCCATGGTGTCCAGATAGCGCCAATGGTATCCCACGGCGGTGATCAGCCCTGCCGCCTCGACGGCGGACGCGATCTCCTCGGCAAGGGCGATGTCCAGCGAGATGGGCTTTTCGACGAAGAAGGGCAGCCCGCGCGCGACGCAGGCGCGTTCGGGCGCGCCATGGGCAAAGGGCGGCACGCAGATGAACACGGCGTCCAGATCCTCGGCGGCCAGCATCGTTTCGTGGTCGGGATAGGCTGCGGCGCCGGTGGCCTCGGCCGCCTGCCGGGCGCGGGCTTCGTCGGGATCGCAGACCGCGGCGATCGCCACGTCCTCCATCGTGCGCAGGACGCCGAAATGGCGGTGGGCGATGCCGCCCGCCCCGATAAAGCCCAGCCTGGTCTTTTGCATTCGATCCTCGTTTCGTTGTTGCAGCACGCGGCGGTAAACCTGCATGGTGTCCGCCGCCATGCGGCCGGCGGTGAAAAGCCCGCGCCAGCGGGTCCGGCCGTTGCGCGCCACGCCTGCGCGGGCCGCGCGGTCGGTCAATGCCTGCGCCAGGGCGTCGGCAAGGGCGCGCGAACGGCGGGGCGGCACCAGCCAGGGATGGTCCGGGCCAAGGGCCTCGGCCGAGCCGGTCACATCGGTGGCGACAACGGGCAGGCCGATGGACATGGCCTCCAGCAGAACCAGCGGCAGCCCCTCGAAGCCCGAGGGCAGAACCAGGAGGTCCGAGGCCGCCATCAGCGCCGGAACGTCGTCGCGCCGGCCCAGGAAGCGGACGGCGCCGGTCAGCCCAAGGCGCGCGACCCAGCGGCGCAGCCGCACCTGGCCCGGTCCCTGCCCGACCAGATCCAGCCGCGCGGGAAGGCCCCGCCGGTGCAGCCGGGCCAGCGCCGCCAGCAGGGT
Organism: Paracoccus angustae; assembly: GCF_042648745.1. NCBI lineage: Bacteria > Pseudomonadati > Pseudomonadota > Alphaproteobacteria > Rhodobacterales > Paracoccaceae > Paracoccus > Paracoccus angustae. The sequence continues at coordinate 63,652 of NZ_JBHRXY010000015.1, read as the reverse complement.
CCGATGCAGCTTTTGCGGGGTGAAGCGCCCGACGCAAAGCAGGGACAGCCCGTCCCCGCCCGCATGGCGGACCGCGGGCGCGGCGATGCCGTTCTGGACGACATGCACCGGCAGATCGCCCCGTCCCATGCCGTCCAGGGCCTTCCGCCATTCCCGGCCCGCCGCCTGCGACACGGCGACCACCGCATCCAGATCATGGCTTGCCCCGGCATAATCCTCGATCTGGCCGGCATCGGTCAGAAGCCAGGGCAGATGCTCGGTGCGGATCACCGCCCTGCCCGCCCGCGCGGCGGCCCGGACAAGGCCGTGGCCTTCCCAGCCGATGCCGGCATGGACATGGACCATGCGCGTCCGGCTGGCGGCCAGGAAGGCGTCGGGATCGGCTGGATCGAAGACCTGAGAGGACAGCCCCATGGCCCCCGCCCGCGCCGCCAAGGCGCGGCCCGCCGGATGGTCGGGAAAGGCCAGCACCGCCATTCCCGGCGGCAGGCTTGCGGCCAGGGTCAGCATGTGTTCGCCCACTCCCGAGGGTTCGGGGCTGTCGGTCACCAAAAGGCAGCGCATCACGCCGTCATGCCAGCGGGGCCATGGCATCCGCCGCGGGCTGGCGGGCCGTCAGCCGCCGATGGATCGCCAGCGCCTGGCCGACCACCTGGTCCATGTTGTAGTAACGATAGCTGCCCAGCCGGCCCGCGAAGACCACGCCCGGTTCCGCTGCGGCCAGCGCGTCGTAGCGGCGGAACAGCGCCTGGTTCTCGGGCCGGGGGATCGGATAATAGGGATCACCCTCGGCCGAGGGGTATTCGTAGCTGATCGAGGTCTTGGCGTGGCTTTGACCGGTCAGGTGCTTGTATTCCGTGATGCGGGTATAGGGCACGTCCTCGGCCGGATAGTTGACGACGCCCACGGGCTGGAACTGCGGCCGGTCCAGCGTCTCGTGCCGGAATTGCAGGCTGCGATAAGGCAGCGTGCCGAAGCGGTGGCCGAAATAGGCGTCGATCGGCCCGGTATAAACCACCAGCCGGCCCTTGTCGGCGGCTTCCAGGTCGTGGAAGTCGGTGCCAAGCGCCAGCTCGATGCCGGGATGGTCCAGAATCCGCTCGAACATCCGGGTGTAACCCTCTCGGGGCATGGCCTGATGCTTGTCCGTAAAATAGCGGTCGTCGGTATTGGTGCGGGTCGGCACCCGTGCCGTCACGGACTTGTCCAGCTGCGAAGGATCAAGTCCCCATTGCTTGCGCGTGTATCCCTGGAAGAAGGTCTCGTAAAGCTCTGTTCCGACGGCATTTATCACCACGTCCCGGGATGTGCGGATGTTCGTGACCGGCTGCGCCTGGCGCGCCAGGAAAGCCTCGGCCTCGGCTTCGGACCGCATGTCCAGCCCGTAAAGCGCGTTCAGCGTGGTGCGGTTGATCGGCATGGGCACCGACTTGTCGCCCACCCGGGCCAGCACGCGGTGTTCGTAAGGACGCCATTCGGTGAAGCGGCTCAGCCAGGCGAACACATCGTCGCTGTTGGTGTGGAAGATATGCGGCCCGTACCGGTGGATCAGGACGCCTGCGCCGTCCAGGCAGTCGAAGGCATTGCCCGCGACATGGGGCCGCTTGTCCGCCAGCAGCACGCGCTTGCCCGAAACCTCGGCGAACTGCCGGGCCAGCACCGATCCCGCAAAGCCTGCGCCGCAGATCGTCACGTCATGCTTCCTGGCGCCGCGCAGAACCGGCGGCATAGGCAGCTTCACGACCGAGGCCGAGGGCGGGTGCTTGCCCAGAACGCGGTCCAGATGCGTTTTCATCCGCTGGAAGGTGTTGTCCCAACTGAGATCGGCCAGCATCCGGTCGGCGTCGTCGCGCCATTCGCCGGGACGGCCGCGCGCGGCCAGGGCGGCCTCGCAGGCGCGCAGAAAGCCCTCCGCGTCCGACGCGATCCGCACGGCGGCAACCTCGCCATACTGGCGCACCACGTCGCGCACGGGGGTGGAGACCACCTGCACGCCCCCGGCCAGATATTCCGGCGTCTTGGTGGGGGAAATAAAGCGCGTCGCCTCGTTCATGGCAAAGGGCATCAGCGCCACATCCCATCCCGCCAGATAGGCGGGCAGCTGGTCATAGCCGCGCTGCCCCAGCCAGTGGATGTTGGGGGCGCGCGGAAGATCCTCGGGGCCGATCTTGGCCAGGGGACCGATCATCACGATAGACCATTCGGGACGCGCCCGCGCCAGGGCCGCGATCAGGTCCAGATCCAGCCGTTCGTCGATCACGCCGTAATAGCCCAAGCGTGGGCGGGGCAGGCTTGCCTGGTCGCCCGGTTCCGCCAGCCCGCCCCGGGCGCGGGCGAAATGCGCCGTATCGACCGAGGACGGAAAGGAATGGATGTTGCCGTGCCGGTCGGCCTTCGCCTCGTAGATCGAATGGCCGCCGGTGAAGACCACATCCGCCGCGGCCATCAGCGCGGTTTCGTTCGCGGCCAGTTCCGGCGGTGCGAAGCGGAAGGCCGAAAGTTCGTCCATGCAGTCGTAAACCACGGCCGCCGCATCCACATGGGCCGCGATGGGCCACATCATCGGTGTGTAGAACCACAGAACCGGGCGATGGATGCCGCTCAGTCCCATCATCTGGTCCAGAAGGCCGGACAGCGCGCGGGCCTGATCGGCGGGCGACCAGCGGGCGGGGACGCGGGGGCGGATGGACTGAACGGTGGTGCCCTCGAAAGCGTGGAATTCCAGATAGGGCAGGTGGTGGTCGGTGGGGATCGCCTCTTCCCAGAAGAACAGGCGGTAATCGCGGGCAAGGCGCGACATCAGGTGCTGCGGACGTTGCAGCACGAAATCCCAGCGGAGATGCGAAAAGCAGATCAGCGCGGGGCGGATCGCAAGCGCAAGGGGCGTCAGGGGGTTGGCATTGTTCACGGCACCATCCTCGCATTGCGGATTTCGGTCAGTTCCCGGCTTAGCACGGCCATGCTGGGCCGCCAGCCCCATCTGGCCAGCGCGATCTCGCGCGGTTCGTATCGGGCATGGTCGCGCAGCAGCATGTCCAGGCTTTCGGCGAAATCGGCGCCCTCGTGGGCAACGGCGCCGGTTTCGGGCGTGACGAACTGCAAGCCGCAGGACAGCCGCGCATTGGCCAAGACCGGCAGGCCCGCCAGCTGGTATTCGGTGAGGATCGCGGGCGCCCCGTCCTCGACGCCGCAGACCACGCCCACGCGGGCGCGGTTGATCTGGCGGTTCACCTCGTCATGGGGGACGCCGGGCGGGCCCACGATCTCGAGGTCCAGCCCGTCGCGCGCGGCGCGGTCGCGGAACTCGTCGGTCTGATGGCCATAGCCCACCACCAGCAGCCCGCGCGTGCCGGGCCTGCGCGCCATGGCGTCGAACAGGATGTCGTGGCGCTTGTAGGGTTGCGCGCAGGCCACATACACCACGTCGCGGTCCTTCGCGGCCTCCGTCGGGAAGAACGTCTCGCCCGAGGCGAAGGCGGGTCCGACCGGCAGCACCAGCGTCCGCGCGCCGGGCACCCGCGCCTCGATCTCGCGCGACTGCCAGTCGGCGCCGGTCAGGAACAGGTCGAACCGCGCGGCCAGCTCGTCGGAGATCCGCAGGGCGGGCGCGTCGATGGAGTTGTAGATCTTCACCGAGGCCTCGCAGGCATCCAGCAGCGCCGCATCGACGCCCAGGCCCCAAACGCACAGGATGTCGGGTGCCCCCACGGCGCGGATGAAATCCACCGCTTCGGACGACGCATAGGGCGCAGGGCCGTCGGCCCGGAAAACGCGCCGGGTCAGGGCCGGGTTCAGGGGGTCGGGCGTGCCGTCCGGCCGGTCCCGGTCGAGATCGGATTCGCCGTCGCATCCGGCAAAGCTCCAGATCTCGGCGTGATCGGCCTGGCCCGCGGCGACGGCGGACAAGGGCAGCCGCTCCAGATAGCCGCCGATCACATCGACCTTGCCGGGACGCGTCCGGGCCGAGGGCGGCGTGCTTGCGTGCCAGAAGCGGGGATCGGCGGGGGATTGCGGAATGCTGGGCGGGATCTGCGAGCAGAAATCGGAAATCGCAACGATCCAACCGGTCATATGGGGCCATCCAGCAAAAAGGGCACTGGATAACCGTCACCTTCCGCAAAGAGTTTCATTGATCTTTGTCAGTTCCCGGTCCCCACTTCGCCAGCGAGGCCGCCAGGTCGGGATGGTCCCTGGCCGCGTTCTCCAGCGTCTCGCCCGCTTCTGCCGCTTGCCACGCGCGGCGGATGGCGCGCACCCCTGCCGCGGGGCCGTTCGGATGGCCGTGGATGCCCCCGCCGCCCAGATACATCAGGTCCAGCGTGCGGCCCGTGCGCCGATAGGTTTCCACCGCCTGCCCGCCCCATTGCCCGGAACAGACCACCGGCAAGGGACGGTCTGCATCGGAAAAGATCGGCGTCATCACGTCATGGAAAGATTTTACGAAGCTGTCGTCCGGTTCCCAGTATTTGGCGCTTATGCCGTTGATCTGGAACTGGTCCACGCCCAGCAGGCGCCAGATCTTCTGATAAGCGCGGAACTCCATCCCCAGGGCCGGATGGCGTGTCATGATGTCCCAGCCGTTCCGGTGCGCGTGCAGGCAAAGCTGCGACCGCTTGCGCAGAAAGGCCATGCCGCCATGGCCGACCGAGTTGATGTTGACCACCGCCGCATTGCCGCCCCAGGACACCACATGGTCGTGGTTGCGCATCATCCGGTCCGGGTCGGCGGAGGAGATGCCGAAGGCGTACATCACCTTTTTGCCCGTCCGGTCGGCGTGGCGCTCGATCACCGGCATGATCGCATCGACCCGCGCGGCCAAGGAGGAATAGCCCGGCGACATCAGCTTCTCGTCGTCCTTGATGAAGTCGACGCCGGCGTCGCACAGGGTCTGGACGACCTGCGCGGTGTCCTGGGGCGAAAGGCCCAGCGAAGGCTTGATGATGGACGCGATCATCGGACCTTCGGCCACTCCCATCAGGCGGCGCGATCCGGCGATGCCGAACTGCGGGCCGGGATGGCAGGCAAAGGCGGCCGGCAGGTCGAAATCCATGACGCGCACGCCGGTCAGGCCGCGGATGGCGTAAACGCCGCCCACCGCGATGGTCATCAGCGCGGCGATGTCGGTGCCGATGGCGTCCAGCGGCCAGGCGATGGTGACATCGGCGCGGTGAAAGGGGCCGGGGGCGCCAACCGGGAAACCGGGCGTTTCCGCATCGGGCAGCGGGTCGATCCGTTCGACGCGGGCGGCATGGCGGGCCTTCAGCGCCTCGGTTTCGCCGGGCAGCTCGGTGAAAGTGCCGGTGGACTGGTCGGCGGCGATCTTTTGCGCCAGGGCCTCGATGCTGCCCGGGGTCTCGATGCGGTAGATGACGCGGATCTGGTCGGTCATGCTGTTCTCCGTGATCCGCCGCCGTCGCGAACCCAGCCGAAATAGTCCTCGGACCCCATCTGCCCGCCTTTCAGCGCGATTTCCAGCCCGTCATGCGGTCCGGCGCCGAAGGCCTGGCACAGCGCCGCGCCGGGAATGGTCGGCGCCTTCGCCACCAGCGCCGACAGCCCAAGCTGCCGCATCCCGTGCCCAGAGGTATCCCCGCCCGAGATCACCGCCCGCCGGATCCCCGTGGCGCGCAGCGTCCCGTCCAGGATGCGGCCCAGGGATTCCCCGATGCGCCGGTTGGCGGCGGCCGGGTCCATGCCGCTGCGGACCAGGGACGCGCGAAAGGCATCGACCTGCGGGCCTTCGCCGGACGCGGAATGGACCAAGGGGCTTTGCCCCGCCTGGCCGGCGGCAACGGCGGCATCCGTCAGACGCCGTTCCTCGGCCGCCATGTCGGCGTCGCTGCCAGTGACTGCGCGCGCGTCAAAGGCCAACAGCGTGAAACCGTTCTGCCCCGCCCAATCCAGTTGCCGCGCCGTGGTGGGCGAGACGGACCCCGACACCGCCGCGATCCGGTCCGCGCGCGCCGCCGCGCCGGGCGGGTCCACGCGCGGGATCATGCCGCTGTCCTGCCAGTGGCGCACCAGGGCGTATTCGATCCCCTGGCTGCCCGCGACGAAGCCCAGGTCGGCGCGGTTTTCCCAGATCAGCCGCCCGGCGGCGGCTTCGCTGGCGGGGTCCATGCTGTCGAGCGACAGGATCCGCGCGCCCGAGGCCAGGGCTTCGGCCAGGGCCCGGGGATCGGACAGCGACTCCAGGTCGATCAGCGCGGATGGCAGGTCCGTCTGCGCCGCAAGATGCCGCAGCAGGTCGGATTCGGCCATGGGCGTGACGGGGTGGCGCGACATGACGGGGTGGCGGTCCAGCCGGAACACCCCGTCCAACGTGCCCGCGAACAGATGCCCGAAGGCCTGATACCGCCGCATCCGCGGCGCCGCCGTCAGCAGCGGCGCGGCGCGGGCGGGGCGGACCCGCAAGCCGATCTCGATGGCCGCGCCGATCGACCCCGCCGAGGGCGAGGAATCGAAGGTCGAGCAGACCTTGTAATGCAGGATCGGCGCCCGCAGCCCGTCCAGCCAGCCCAGCAGCGGAGGCAGGTTCCGCCCCATCCAGGCCGGGTCGTGGCTGCGCGCGGTCGTGGCGATCCCCACCCCCAGGCAATCCGCAAACCGCAAGGCCAGGTCGGGCGGGGGAATGTCGGTGAACAGGACCGCCGGCAGGCCCGCGAACTGCAAGACCTCCATCACCGCCGCCGATCCGGTGAAATCGTCGCCCAGCCATGCGACCCATGGAGCCATGCGATCCTCCCTTGACGGCATCGGCTTGTTATTATCTCATCATACCAGTTTGGCAAGAATGATTCCTGCGGGGAAGGATGGCGAGATGACAAAGGTTGCCCTGTTCGGGGCCGGTGGCAAGATGGGCGTGCGCCTGTCCGCGAACCTGGCCAAGACGGATTTCGACGTGGCCCATGTCGAGGTCAGCGATGCGGGCCGCGAACGGCTGAAAACCGAACTGGGCTTTGATACCGTCGACGCGGGCACCGCCCTGGCAGGGGCCGCCGTGGTGATCCTGGCCGTCCCCGATACGGTGATCCGCAAGGTCGCCGCAACCGTGGTGCCGCAGGTGGCCCCCGGCACGATGATCGTGATCCTGGATGCAGCCGCCCCCTTCGCGGGCCACCTGCCGGACCGCCCGGACATCACCTATTTTGTCACGCATCCCTGCCATCCCCCAATTTTCAATGACGAATCCACGCCCGAGGGCCGCGCCGACCATTTCGGCGGCGTGGCGGCCAGGCAGGGCGTCGTCAACGCCCTGATGCAGGGCCCGCGCGAACATTACCAGTTGGGCGACCGCATCGCCCGGGCCATCTATGCCCCCGTCGCCCGCAGTTATGAGGTCACCGTCAAGCAGATGGCGATGCTGGAACCCGGCCTGTCGGAAACCGTCTGCGCCTCGCTGTTGACAGTCATGCGCGAGGCGATGGACGAGGTCGTGGCCCGCAGCGGCGTATCCAAGGAATGCGCCCGCGATTTCCTGCTGGGCCACATGAACATCCTGGGCGCGGTGATTTTCGAGGAACGGCAAGGGCAGTTCTCGGACGCCTGCAACAAGGCGATCGAGTTCGGCATCCCCATGCTGATGCGCGACGACTGGAAGAAGGTGCTGGAATGGGACGAGGTCGCCGCCAGCATCGAGCGGATCACCTGACGCCTGAAATCGTCAGGTCATCATACCTGTTGACTTGGTGCCGATTTCCCCGCAGCGTGAAACGGTCAGAACGGAACCGGCACCGCCCGGCTGACCCCAAAGGGAGGAAAACATGAAACTGACCCGCCGGCTGATGATCTCGGCCCTTGGCCTTGCCATGACCGTCGCCACTCCGTCCCTTGCGGCGGCCGAGGGCACCATCGCGATCATCACCCCCAGCCACGACAACCCGTTCTTCAAGGCCGAGGCCGTGGGTGCCGAGGCGCGCGCCAAGGAACTGGGCTATGACACCGTGGTCATGGTCCATGACGACGACCCCAACAAGCAGCTTGAACTGTTCAACACCGCCATCGGCCAGGGCGTGAAGGCGATCATCCTGGACAATGCGGGCGCCGACGCCACCGTGGCCGCCGTGCAGGCCGCCAAGGACGCGGGCATCCCCTCCTTCCTGATCGACCGAGAGATCAAGGAATCCGGCATCGCCGTCAGCCAGATCGTGTCCAACAACTATCAGGGCGCGCAGCTGGGGGCCGAGGAGTTCGTGCGCCTGATGGGCGAGACCGGCAAGTATGCCGAGCTTCTGGGCCGCGAGGCGGACACCAACGCGGGCATCCGCTCGTCGGGCTATCACGACATCATCGACCAGTATCCCGACATGGAGATGGTGGCCCAGCAGACCGCCAACTGGTCCCAGACCGAGGCCTATACGGTCATGGAAACGATCCTTCAGGCCAATCCCGACATCAAGGGCGTGATCTCGGGCAACGACACCATGGCCATGGGGGCCTGGGCGGCGCTGGAAGCGGCGGGCCGCACCGACGTGATCGTGGTGGGCTTCGACGGGTCGAACGACGTGCGAGACAGCATCAAGGCGGGGGGCATCAAGGCCACCGTGCTGCAACCGGCCTATCGTCAGGCTCAACTGGCCGTGGAACAGGCGGACCAGTACCTGAAGACCGGATCCACCGGCGTGGACGAAAAGCAGCTGATGGACTGCATCCTGATCACGTCTGACAACGCCGGCAAGCTGGAAACCTTCGCCCTGGCGGAGTGACGACACCGGCCCGGCACCCCTGCCGGGCCGCTTTCCCCTACCCTCGGAGTTCCGCTGATGCGCGCGATGACCGCGATCCTTGGCCTGTCGCTGGCAGTCGTGCTTGGCGCCTGCAAGATCGTCCCCGATCCCGAACCCGGCAGCGAGAACGCGGCGTCCCAGACCGACGAGGATCGCATGGCCGCCAAGGCCGCCGAGATTTATGACAGCCGGATGGTTCCCTATGTGGCGGAAAAGGCCATCGACCTGCCCGCGCTGAACGCCGCGCTGCAAGGCGGCCTGGATTCCGCCGGGCAGGCGCATGGCGTCCGCCCGCAGGCCGAAGGCAGCCCGTGGAACTTCCTGGTCAAGGGCCAGGGCACCGTGGTCGAGGCCAGCCGCGAATCCCGCGCGGCGACCCTGACGCTGGACGCGACCGGCGACGGACGGGCCGACGTGACGATCCAGCTTGGCCCGGTGATCAAGGGCACCGCGCTGCGCGACGCGGCGGATTTCATCGTCTTCACCGACTACCGCGACCAGATCGAATTCGCGAAACTCGCCCGCGCGCTGAACGACCGGGCGCACGCCGCGATCACGCTGCCCGAGGGCGAGTTGACCGGCAAGACCGTCCGCTTCGAGGGCGCGACCACGCTGCGGACCGCCACGGACCCCATGCTGGTGGTGCCGACCGTCCTGGACGTGCTGCCATGACGCATCCGATCGGCTTGCAGATCCGGGGTGGCACCAAGGTCTATCCCGGCACCCGCGCGTTGAAGGGCGTCGATTTCGACCTGCGCATGGGCGCGATCAACGTGCTGGTGGGCGAGAACGGCGCGGGCAAGTCCACGATGATGAAGGTCATCGCCGGGGTCGAGCATCTGACCGAAGGGCAGATCCTGATGGACGGCAAGCCGGTGCATCTGAACGGCACCGACGACGCCCGCCGCCACGGAATCGGCATCGTGTTCCAGGAACTGAACCTGTTCCCGAACATGACGGTGGCCGAGAACATCTTCATCAACCGCGAGATCACCCGGGGCCGCATCGACATCGACACCGCCGCGCAGCGCGAGGCCACGCGCGGGCTGATGCGGCGGCTGGAACACGACATCGACCCCGATGCCATGGTGGGCGACCTGCGCGTGGGCCAGCAGCAGATCGTCGAGATCGCGAAAAGCCTGGCGCAGGACGCGCGAATCCTGATCCTGGACGAACCCACCTCGGCCCTATCCGCCGCCGAGGTCGAGATCCTGTTCCGCGTCATCGCAGACCTGAAACGTCAGGGCGTGGGCATCGTCTATATCTCGCACCGGCTGGAGGAGCTGATCCGCATCGGCGACTTTATCACCGTGCTGCGCGACGGCGCGATCACCGGCGCGCGGTCGATGCAGGGCGTGGACGTGGACTGGATCGTCCGCGCCATGATCGGCGAGGCGTCCCGCGACTTTGCCAAGGACATCGACCATCCCTACGGCCCCGAGGTTTTCCGGGCCGAGGACGTGACCCTGCCCCGCGCGGGCGGCGGCATGGCGGTCGATCACGTGTCCATGTCCTTGCGCGCGGGCGAGATCCTGGGCGTCTACGGGTTGATGGGCGCGGGCCGCAGCGAATTCCTGGAATGCGTCATCGGCCGCCACCCCCATGCGGGCGGGCGCATCTTCGTGGACGGCAAGCGGCTTCGGACCAGAACCGTCGCCGGCCGCATCCGGTCGGGGATCGCGCTGATCCCCGAGGACCGCAAGAACGACGGTTTGGTGCAAATCCTGTCGGTCCGCGAGAACATGACCCTGTCCAGCCTGGGCGCGTTCACCACCGGTTTTCACATGAACCTGGGCGCGGAACGCGGAACGGTGCGCGACTTCGTGAAACGCCTGACGGTCAAGATCGCGTCCATGGAAAACCCGGTCAGCAGCCTGTCGGGCGGCAACCAGCAGAAGGTCGTGATCGGCAAGGCGCTGATGACGAAACCCAAGGTGCTGCTGATGGACGAACCGTCCCGCGGCATCGACATCGGCGCCAAGGCCGAGGTGTTCCGCACCATGCGCAAGCTGGCGGCGGACGGCCTTGGCATCGTCTTCGTCACCTCGGACATGGAGGAGCTGATGGCATTGTCCGACCGCATCGTGGTCATGTCGAACGGCCGCGTCACGGCCACGTTCGAGCGCAAGGACGCCACCGAGACCCTTGTCATCGCCGCATCGGCCAAGGGCCACGCCCCCGCAAAGGAACCCGCCGCATGACCCATGCCGCCACCACGCCCGCCCCGCAGGCCGGGTCCGCGAACCTTCTGCTGGTGCTGCTGAAGGCCCGGACCTTTATCGCGCTGATCCTGGTTTTCGCCTTTTTCGCCTTTGCCGCGCCGAATTTCCTGTCCACGGCCAACATGGTGATCATGTCGAAGCACGTGGCGCTGAACGCCTTTCTGGCGATCGGGATGACCTTTGTGATCATCTCGGGCGGGATCGACCTGTCGGTCGGCTCCATCGTCGGCCTTTGCGGCATGGTCGCGGGCTGGCTGGTGCTTTACGGCATCGACCCCGGCCTCGGCTGGTCGATCCAGTTCAACACGGTCGAGATCTGCCTGATCGTGATGGTCGTGGGCGTGCTGATCGGGGCGGTGAACGCCTTCCTGATCACGAAACTGAACGTCGCGCCGTTCATCGCGACGCTGGGCACGCTGTATGTCTGCCGGGGCGCGGCGATGTTGTTTTCGGACGGGCGCACCTTTCCGAACCTGAACGGCAATCCCGAATACGGCTCGGACACCTTCCGCCTGATCGGGGCGGGAACAGTGCTGGGCCTGCCGATCTCGATCTGGATGCTGATCGTCGTGGCGGGGATCGCGGCCTATATCGCGCGCAGGACGCCCTTGGGGCGGTATATCTACGCCGTGGGCGGCAACGAACGCGGCGCGGCGCTGTCGGGGGTCAAGGTCAACCGCATCAAGTTCTTCGTCTACATGTTCAGCGGGCTTTGCGCGGCGCTTGTGGGGCTGATCATATCGTCGCAACTGGTCGCGTCCCACCCCGCCACCGGCCAGGCGTTCGAGCTGAACGCCATCGCCGCGGCGGTGCTTGGCGGCACGTCGATGTCGGGCGGACGCGGGCGGATCGGCGGCACCATCGTGGGCGCCTTCGTGATCGGCGTTCTGTCGGACGGGCTGGTGATGATGGGCGTGTCGTCCTTTTGGCAGACGGTCATCAAGGGCCTTGTCATCATCGCCGCCGTGGTGGTCGATCAGGCGCAGCAGAAATTGCAGGCGCGGGTCGCCTTGCAGGCCGAGGCGGGGAAATGATGCTGAAGGGTGCGCTGATCGGAGCCGGGTTCTTCGCGCAGAACCAGATGCACGGCTGGGCCGGGATCGAGGGCGTCGAGATCGTGGCCGTCTGCGACCGCGATCCGGCGCGGCGCGACAAGACCGCCGCCCGCTTCGGCGCCCGCCCCTATGCCGATGCGGCCGAAATGCTGGCGGCGGAAGCCCTGGACTTCGTGGACATCGCCACCACCGTCGCCTCTCACCGGCCCTTGGTGGAGCGGGCGGCAGCGGCGGGCGTCCACGTCATCTGCCAGAAGCCCTTCGCCGGAACGATGACCGATGCCCGCGCCATGATCGCCGCAGTCGATACGGCGGGAAAGACCCTGATGGTGCATGAAAACTTCCGCTGGCAGTCGGCGGTGCGCGCGGCCATCGACGCGCTGCGGGGCGGCGCAATCGGCCAGCCCTTTTTCGGGCGTGTCAGCTTCCGGTCGGGATACGACGTGTTCTCGGGCCAGCCCTATCTGGCCACCGATCCGCGCTTCATCATCCAGGATCTGGGCATCCACATCCTCGACGTGGCCCGCGCTCTGTTCGGCGACGTGGCGACCCTGTCGGCCACCACCCGGCGGATCAACCAAGGCATCCGGGGCGAGGATGTGGCGACGATGCTGCTGGAGCATGAAAGCGGCGTGACCAGCGTGGTCGATTGCTCTTACGCGACCCGCCGCCAGCCCGAGACCTTCCCGGAAACGCTGCTGGAGATCGACGGTGACGGGGGCACGCTGCGGCTGGACGCGGGTTATCGGCTGGTGATCCAGACGGCGGGCGAACAGGTCCGCGACGTGGCCCCGCCGGTCCTGCCCTGGGCGGAACAACCCTGGCACAACATCCAGGAAAGCGTGCAGATCATCCAGCAGCATTTCGTGGATTGCCTACGGGCGGGGGTGCAGCCGGAAACCTCGGGGCATGACAACCTGAAAACGCTGGCCCTGGTCGAGGCGGCCTATCGGTCCGCCGCCGACCGGACCCGCATCGACATGCGGGCGGCGGAATGGACCTGACTGCGCTCTACGGCACCGACAAGCCGCCGCGTCCCTCGCAACTGCTGCGCGCGGGCGAGGCCCAGGTGACGCTGGAGGCCGGGCAGTTGCGCCACCTGCGGATCGGCGGGGTCGAGGCGATCCGCGCCGTGTCCTTTCTGGTCCGCGACCGGGACTGGGGCACGGTGGACCCCGCGATCACGGATCTGGCGGTGGACGGCGGGCGCGTCACCTATGCCGCGCGCTACGCGATGGGCACGGGTCATCTGGATGCGCGGATCACGCTGACCCTGACCGAGGGCAGCCTGACCGCCGAGGTCGTGGCCACGGCCCATGGCAGCGTGGAAACCAACCGCGCGGGCTTCACCGTCCTGCACCCCATCGAAGGCGTGGCGGGCGCCCCCGTCCGCGTTGGTCATCCCGACGGCAGCGTCGAGGACGCGCGCTTTCCGACCTTGATCGAACCCTGGCAGCCCTTCAAGGACATCACGGCGCTGACCCATCAGGCCGGCGGCCTCCGCATCGACTGCCGGCTCGAGGGCGACGTGTTCGAGATGGAGGATCAGCGCCAATGGGGCGATGCGTCCTTCAAGACCTACAACCGCCCTCTGGCCCTGCCATGGCCTTACACCATCCGCGACGGACAGGCGTTGCGCCAGACGGTGCGCGTCACCTGGACCCCTGCCCCGGCAGCCGCCCCGGTGCCGCCGATCCGCGCGCAGCTGCCGGGCGCGGCCTTTCCCGAAACGGCGCTGGCGCTGACCGCCGCCGATGCCCGCCGCGCCGCCGCCAACCCCGACGACCTGCGCCGGACCGGCGCGCAGCGGGTGCTGTGCCATCTGGACATTGCCGCAGGTCACGGGCTGGCGGAACTGCAAGCCTTCGCGGCGCTGCAAGCCGCCGTGCCGGGTCTCGCCTATGACCTGGAACTGATCGCCGCCTGCCCGCCGGACGGCGACCTGGACGCGGAATTCACGGGCCATGCCGCCGATCTGGCGGCATTGGGCCTGCGACCCGCATCCGTCATGATATGCCCGGCGGTGGATCGGCAATCGACCCCGCCGGGATCGGACTGGCCCCCCTGCCCGCCCCTGGAGGCGATCCACGCCGCCGCCCGCAAGGCTTTCCCGGGCGTGGTCCTGGGCGGCGGCATGGCCAGCTTTTTTCCCGAACTGAACCGCAAGCGCCCGCCCGCCGACGCCTGGGATTTCGTCACCCACGGCCTTTGCCCCATCGTCCATGCCGCCGACGACCTGTCGGTGATGGAAACGCTGGAGGCCGTGCCGCATGTCCTCGCATCCGCCCGCGCGATCGTCGGCAGGCGGGATTACCGGCTTGGGCCGTCCACCATCGCGATGCGCCAGAACCCTTACGGCAGCCGCACGATCCCGAACCCGGACCGCGACCGGGTCTGCATGACCGACGACGATCCCCGCCAGGACGGCGCCTTTGCCGCCGCCTGGACGCTGGGACTGGCGGCCGGGATCGCGCCCGCAGGCGTGGCGGTCTGGACGCCCGCCGCGCTTTACGGCCCGCGTGGGCTGGTCCGGGGCAATGGATCGCTGCGCCCGGTGGCAGCGGTGGTGCGGGCGCTGGCCGCGCGGGCGGGCAAGGCTGTGCGCCATGCGCAGGTGGGCGGGACCCGGGCGGAACTCGCCTTTGATGATGCGGTCCTGACCGCCAATCTCACACCTGCCGGCCCCGATCCCTATGGCTGGCAAAGCGGCCCGCCTTCGCCTAAGTCCTGACAAAAGACCGCAGCCAAGGGCCACGCCATGAAACACGACCCCCATGCCAGCCCCGACCGGATCACCCGCCGCAAGCTGTCCGACCAGGTGTTCGACCGGCTGCGCGACATGATGGCCAGCGGCGAACTGCCCCCCGGCGCGGCGGTGCCGTCGGAACGCGACCTGATGGAGCGATTCGGCGTCGGCCGTCCCGCCGTGCGCGAGGCCTTGCAGCACATGCACACCATGGGCCTGATCACCATCAGCCATGGGGAACGCAGCCGCGTCAACGAACTGTCGGCGGGCAGCGTGCTGGCCCGCGTCGATGACGTGGCGCGGATGCTGCTGTCGTCCGAACCCGAGCAGTTGGAGCATCTGAAGCAGGCGCGGCGGATGTTCGAATGCGGGCTGGTGCGGGTGGCCGCCGAAAACGCCACCGCGCCGGACGTGCGCGACCTGCGCGAGCTGGTCGGCGAGCAGCGCGCCCGCATCGGCGATGCCGAAGCCTTTGTCACCGCCGACATGGCCTTTCACACGCGGATCGCGCAGATCTCGGCCAACCCGATCCTGATGGCGTCCAGTCAGGCCATGCTGCGGTGGCTGTTCGAATACCATGGCGGCCTGCTGCACTGGTCGGGCAAGGAAAAGGTCACCTTGCAGGAACATGACGGCATCGTGGACCTGATCGCCGCCCGCGACGCGGACGGCGCGGTCCGGGCGATGGGGGCGCATCTGGATCGGTCCAATCCGCTTTACCGCCATCACGCGGGATAGGGGCCGGGCCGCCTGGGTTGCCTCAGGCGAAGGTCATCGCCTTGCCGTCCGGGAAACGACGCCAAGGCCCCCCGGGCCTTCGCGGCCCGGCCTGCATCCGGTCAAACGGCGCAAGGGCCGCGACGACGAGAAGGGCGGCCTTTGGCGGCATCCGCGCCCGGCAATCATTCCGCCGCGCGGGCGGCCGGAGCGTAAAGAAGGTCGGCCAGGACCAGCCGCAGGGCGGCGGCGGCGAAGGGCTTCTGGATCAGCGGCGCATCCTCGAAGCCCGGGGGCAGGTGTTCACGGCCATAGCCCGACACGAAGCAGAAAGGGATGCGGGCCTGACGCAACCGGCCGGCCACGGCATCGACCGGCTGGCCCTTGAGGTTTCCGTCCAGCAGCGCCAGGTCGAAACGGGTTTCCGCCAGGGCCGACAAGGCGGCGTCCACGGTGCGGGCGATGCGGACCGGCCCCGCGCCCGCGTCCTCAAGCTCGGTCCGGATGTCCAGGGCGACCAGCGGCTCGTCCTCGACCACAAGAACGGTGCATCCGCCAAGAACCGTCGCGGGGACGGGGGCGGGTTCGGCAGGCCCGCCGACGGGGACAACCTCGCCCTCCAGCGCGGCGACGCCCTCGCGCAGGCGGATCGTCCAGACGACGCCGCCGGGTTGCCAGTCCACCGAAACGGCGCCTTCCTCGCCCCCCGCCACGGCGGCGATCAGATCCGATCCGAAGCCGCCCCTTGCGGGCGGAACAACGGGCGGGCCGCCCGACTCGCGCCAGCGCAGGCAGATGCCCGCGCCTTCAAGCGCCCAGTCCAGATGGACCACCCCTTCGGGCACCGAAAGGGCGCCGTACTTGGCGGCGTTGGTTCCCAGTTCGTGCAGGGCCAGCGCCATGCGCAGCATCGTGTCGGGGGTCAGCTGGACCGCGGGGCCGCTGCGGCGAAGACGGTCGCCGTCCAGGGTGCCCACGCGGATCTGGTCGTCGATCATCTGATCCAGCGGCGCGTTGGACCAGGTGGACTCCGACAGGATCGAATGGGCGCGCGACAAGGCCTGGAGGCGGCCGCCGAAGCTCTGCTCGAAATCCTCGAGGCCCGTGGACCGGCGCAGGCCCTGGCGGGCGATGGCCTGCACGTTGGCCAGGGTGTTCTTGATGCGGTGGTTCAGCTCCCCGATCAGCAGCGAGCGCACCTCCTCGGCGCGCTTGCGTTCGGTGATGTCCAGGATTTGCAGCGACAGCGTGCGGCGCCCCCCGTCCATCAGGATCGAGCCGTAGATGGCGCAGGGGATCGGTCCCCGGCTGGCATGGCCCAGGGAAATTTCGGCGGAATGGCGCGGCGCGGCCCCGTCGCCGGGGCAAAGCCAGTCGCGCAGGGTCGCGGCAGCCGCCGGATCCAGCCAGCCGCCGTCCAGGGCGGACCGTCCCATCACGGCGGCGGCGGCGGATCCGAACATCCGTTCGGCGCCCTGCGACCAGTCGCGGACGGTCAGATCCTGGTCCAGCGTCACAAAGGCCAGGGGCGAGTTGTCGGTATGGGCGCGCAGCCGGTTGGCGGCGCTGTCGCGGTCGCGGGCGATCCGCTCCATTTCGTCTCGCTGCTGTTGCAGGTCGCGGGCCTGCCGGCCGATGCGGAAAAACACCTCGGCCTTGGATTTCAGCACCACGGGATCAATGGGCTTGAAGATGTAATCGACCGCCCCGGCCTCGTAGCCGCGGAAGCGCCGCGTTTCGTCGCGTTCGGCGGCGGTGACGAAGATGATCGGCACCCCCCGCGTGCGTTCGATGGACCGCATCAGTTCCGCCAGTTCGTAGCCGTCGGTGCCCGGCATGTGGACATCCAGAAAGGCCAGCGCATAGTCGTGGACCAGCATCAGTTCCAGCGCCTCGGTGGCGGACCGGGCGTGATCGACCGCCAGCCCGTCGCGGCGCAGCAGCGCGTCCAGCGCCTGAATGTTCTCGGCGATGTCGTCCACGATCAGGAAGCGGATGGGGCTGTCAGACATGGGCATCCTCGAGGCTGGCCACGCGCCGCCAGATCCGGCAAGGCTCGTCAAAGGCGGCGAAGGACGCGGCATGGGACGAGAACCGCAGCGTTTCGTGCGATCCGAGCCCCAGAAAGCCGCCGCGCGTCAGCCCTTCCGCGAACAGGCCCAAGGCCCGGTCCTGAAGGGGAGTGTCGAAGTAGATCAACACGTTGCGGCAGGAAATCAGATGCACCTCGGAAAACACCTGGTCGGTGGCAAGGCTGTGCTCGGTGAAAACCGTGCGCGCCCGCAGTCCCCGGTCGAAGGCCACCCGGCCGTAAGCGGCGGTATAGTGATCGGCCAGCGTTCCCGCGCCGCCCGCGCGCTGGTAGTTCTGCGAAAAGGCGGGCAGGCGGTCGATGGGGTAAACGCCCGCCTCGGCGCGGGCCAGGGCGCGGCGGTTGATCTCGGTCGCGTAGAAGATGGTGCGGTCGAACAGCCCTTCCTCGCGGAACAGGATCGCCAGGGAATACAGCTCCTCGCCGTCGGCGCAGCCCGCCACCCAGACCTTGAGCGACGGAAAGGTGCGCAGATGCGGAATAACGCCCCGGCGCAGCGACAGATAGTAATCCGGGTCGCGGAACAGTTCGCTGACCTGCACGGTCATGGCGTCCAGCACGTCGGGCAGGACGCCTTCGTCGCGCAGCACCCGCCCTTGCAGGTCCGACAGGGTGGCGCAGCCCAGCCGTTCCCGCGCCAGGTCCACCCGCCGGACCAGCGATGCGCGGGAATAGGACCGGAAGTCGTAATGCCAGCGGCGGTGCAGGGCTTCGAGGAACAGGTCCAGCTCGATGCCGTCGGCGGGACCGGCGGGGACGGGCGGCAGGCTCATCGCGGCATCCACACGCGGGTCAGCGACAGCAGCTTGTCCACGTCCAGGGGCTTGGACAGGTAATCGTTCGCGCCCGCCTCGATGCAGCGGTTCTGGTCCTCGGCCATGGCCTTGGCGGTCAGCATGATGATGGGCAGGGTCTTCCAGCGGTCGATCTTGCGGATCTCGCGCGTGGCGGTCAGCCCGTCCATTTCCGGCATCATCACGTCCATCAGCACCAGATCCACCTTGGGCGCTGCCCCGTCGTTGACCCGGCCAAGCGCCTCCAATGCTTCGCGGCCGTTGCGCGCGATCTGGACGGTGGCGCCGTGCGGCTCGAACACGCCGGTCAGGGCATAGATGTTGCGGATGTCGTCCTCAACCACCAGAATGCGGCGGCCTTCCAGCTGGGCGTCCCGGTTCAGCGACGCGGCCAGCATTTCCCGCTGCTTGGCCGGCAGGTCGGACACGACCTGGTGCAGGAACAGCGTCACCTCGTTGATCAGGCGTTCGGGCGATTTCGCGCCCTTGATGATGATCGACTTGGAATAGCGGCGCAGGCGCTGTTCCTCGGCCTCGTCGAGCGCGCGGGCGGTATAGACGATCACCGGCGGGAAGGCGGCGGTGCCGTCGGCGTCAAGCCGTTCCAGCAGCTCGAACCCCGAGGCGTCGGGCAGCGTCATGTCCAGCACGATGCAATCCACCGTTTGGCTGCGGCAGATGCGCAGGGCCTCGGCGGCGGTGCCCGCGCCGACGGTTTCCACCTCGTCGCTGGCCAGAAGCGCGCGCAGCCCCTCCATCTGGGCAGGGTCGTCCTCGACGATCAGGACGCGGCGCAGGCGGCCGGTCAGGCGCTGTTCCAGGTTGCGGAAGGCGGTTTCCAGCTGGTCGCGCGCCACGGGCTTCAGCATGTAGCTGATAGCCCCCTGGGCCAGCGCCTCGCGGGTGCAATCCTCGGCCGAGATGACGTGAACGGGGATATGGCGCGTGGCGGTGTCGCGCTTCAGCCGGTCCAGCGCCGACAGGCCCGAATGATCGGGCAGGCGGATGTCCAGAACGATGCCGTGGGGCAGGAAACGCCGCGCGGCCCGCACGGCGTCGTCGGCCCGGTCCACGCAGACGCAGCGGAAGCCAAGCTCTTGCGCCAGGTCGTAAAGCACGCGCGCGAAGGCGGCGTCGTCCTCGACCACCAGCATGACGCGGTCGCCGGGCCGGATCCGGTCACGGTCGTCCGTCAGCCCAGGAAGGGCCGCCAGGGGGGCTGGCGCGTCGTCGGACGCCGCGATGTCCGCCGCCTGGACGGGCCGGGCGTCCGGCGCAGGCGCCTGCGCCGCGGCATGGCCTTCGGGCGCCACGGGCAGGGTCAGCGTGAAGGTGCTGCCGCGGCCCTTGGCGCTGTCCAGCGTGATCCGCCCGCCCAGCAGATCCGCCAGCTGGCGAGAGATCGAGAGCCCCAGTCCCGTGCCCCCGAAGCGGCGCGAGATGGTGCCGTCGGCCTGCCGGAAGGCCTCGAACACGGCCCCCTGCTGTTCGGGGTCGATGCCGATCCCGGTGTCGCTGACGGAAAAGGCGACCGCGCCGTCCGCCGGGGCGATCCGCAGGGCGACCCGGCCCCGTTCGGTGAACTTCAGGGCATTGGACAGGAAGTTGCGCAGAACCTGTTCCAGCCGCCCGGGATCGGTCTGGATCCGCGGCGTGTCCGGGGCGACCTCGGCGGACAGGTCCAGGCCCTTGGCGCGGGCCTGTTCCCCGAAGGACCGCAAGAGCTTGTCCGCCACGGCCTGCGGATCGACCGTATCGGGGGCTAGGTCCAGCTTGCCCGCCTCGATCTTGGACAGATCCAGGATGTCGTTGATCAGCGCCAGCAGATCCTTGCCCGAACTTTCGATCGTCTCGGCCCAGCGGACCTGTTCCTCGGACAGGTTGCGGCCGCGGTTTTCCGCCAGCAGCCGCGACATGATCAGCAGCGCGTTCAAGGGCGTGCGCAGTTCGTGGGACATGTTGGCCACGAATTCGGACTTGTAGCGGCTTTCGCGCGCCAGTTCGACCGTCTTCGCCTCGATCTGGCGGCGGGACCGGGCCAGGGCGTCGCGCTGGTTTTCCAGTTCCCGGGTCTGGCTTTCAAGCCTGCTGTTCTGCTGTTCCAGTTCGGCCTGCTGCTTTTCCAGCATGCGCTGGCTGTCCTGAAGGGCGCGGCTCTGCTCCTCCAGTTCCTCGTTGCTGGCGGCCAGTTCCTCGGCATGGCTGCGTAGCTCCTCGGCCTGGTGGCGGGTTTCCTCCAGCAGTTCCTGCAACCGTTCGCGGTATTCGACCGATCGCAGCGCCAGCGCCAGCCGTTCCGAGATCCGGTCCAGAAGCTCCGTCACGCGGTCCGCGGGCTGCGTGTCGAAGCCGAATTCCAGCACGCCCTGGGTCCGGTCGCCTTCGCGCAGGGGGGCGATCAGGGCATGGGCGGCGCGCCCGCGCGCCAGTCCCGAGGACCAGCCCAGGGCCTGGCCGGGCGCCAGGGTCAGATGCACGGCCCGGCCTTCGGCCAGGCAGCGTGCCAGGTGGCCGTCGGCGGCGCCGTCGCGCTGCGCCAGGGCGGACTGGTCCACCCCCCAGGCCGCAAGCCGGCGCAGGCCGCCGCCGGCGGCGGAATAGGCCACCGCCGCCCGGGCGCCGATCCGGTCGCACAGCGCGGCCAGGATCTGCTGGCCCAGCCGGTCCGCCGCCGGATCGCCCTGAACCGCCAGGGACAGGGCCGATTCCCCGTCGCGCAGCCAGGCCTGCCGGGCCAGGATCTCGCGGTTGCGGATCAGCGTCCGGCCCATGTTGCCCAGAACCAGATAAACAAGGCCCGCCACGGTGCGGTTTGTGGCCGCGACCTGCGGGTCGATGCCGTTTTGCCCGTCCAGAACGAACCCGCCGATCATCGCCAGGCAGGCCAGCACCGCCACCGCCACCGGCGCCAAGGGCAGGCTGGCCGAGAAGCTGAGCGCAAGGGGAAGAATGTAAAGCAGCCAGACCGCCGTTCCCAGGGGGACGTAAAGGTCGAGAATGAACACACCGCACATCACAACGGCGATCACGACCATGACCGCCAGGTCTTTCGTCTTCGTCACATTCTCTCCTTCGGGGCCGTCTGGCCGCGAACGGCCAGCGCCGAACGCGGGCCCGGGGGACGCGGTTCCGCCACCCTGTCGCACGATTCGCCCCGCCGGTGCAAAGGGCAGCGGCGGCCTAGGTGACAAGGCCGATTCGGCGGCGGATCGTTTCGTCCCGCAGCGACACCTCGGCGCCCCGGAACGCGTCGCCCTCGGGACCGGCCAGCCAGACCAGGGCCCGGGCGGGCCATTCGGGCGGGACATGCGCCGACCAGTCCAGCTTGCTGACGGGATTGATGCCGCTTTTGCGGATGGCGTCCTGCATGTCGGTCGCCACCGTGCCGGGCGACAGGCTGATGGCGCGGATGCCGTCCGCGCGCGCTTCGTGATCCAGGGCGCGGGTCAGCATCCAGGCGCCCGCCTTGCTGGCGCAATAGGCGCTCCAGCCTTCTTGCGGGGCATGGGCGGCGCCGGATCCGACGGTCAGGACCGTTCCGCCGCCGCCGGCGCGCATCACCGGAAGCGCGGCGCGCATTCCGTGAAAGACCCCCTTCAGGTTCACGTCGACGGCCTGGCCCCATTCCTCGGCGTCGGCCGAGGCGATCCCGGCGATCGGGCCGATCAGCCCGGCATTGTTGACCAGCACGTCCAGCCGCCCCCGGCGGTCGCGCAGCAGGGCCACGGCGCGGTCCATGTCGGCGGCCCTGGCCACGTCCCCGGCCAGGGCGAGGCCGCCGATCGCGGCCGCAAGATCCGTCACCGCAGCCTCGTTCCGGGCCATCAGGCCCACAAAGGCGCCCGCCTCGGCAAAGGCCCGGGCGGCGGCCGCCCCGATGCCGCGGCTGGCGCCGGTGACCAGAACCACCTTGCCGTGAAGATTGACCATCCCGTCCTCCTTGCGACGAACCGTGACCCTTGGGGGTCAAATCCCTTGCGCTTAAACCAGCCCGGCACTGGTCATGTCCAGCGGCAAGCGGCCGCCCCGCCGCGGGACGCTTGACAGGTCCGGGCGGCGGGACATTCCATGGCGGAAACCCCCCAAGGAGAGCCCGGCCATGTGCACCGCCTGCCTGATCGAGGACGTGAAGACCCGCATGCTGTCGCGCCGCCGCCTGTTTTCCGGCGCGGCGGCCACCGCGGCGGCAGGCGTCGCCGCCGGTGTGTCGGGCCCGCGCCCCGCCCTGGCGCAGGCCAGGGGACGGGTCGTGGACCTGACCCACGCCTATGACGGGGCCTTTCCCACCTTCGACGGCAAGCCCGGGATCCTTTACGAGACCGACAAGAATTTCGATCCCGACGGCTATCACCTGTTCAAGCTGACGATCTTCGAACATACCGGCACCCATATCGACGCGCCGCTGCATTTCGCCGAGGACGGGATCCCCGTCGATGCCCTGCCGGCCGAAAGCCTGATCGCCCCCCTGTGCGTCATCGACATCGCGGCCAGGGCGGCCGAGGATCCGAATGCCGTCGTCGAGCCTGGGGACATCGAGGCCTGGATCTCGGCCCATGGCGACATTCCCGCGGGCGCCTGCGTGGCCATGAATTCGGGCTGGACGGCCCGGATCGGCGATCCGTCCTGGCGCAACGGGCCGGACGGAGCCCTGGCCTTTCCCGGTTTTTCGAAAGGCGCAACCGATCTGCTGGCCGAGGCGGGCGCGGCCTCGATCGGCGTGGACACGATGTCGCTGGACCCGGGAAACTCGGCCGATTTCGCCGTGCATCATTCCTGGCTGCCGTCGGGCCGTTTCGGGATCGAGGGATTGGCCAATCTCGACCAGCTTCCGCCGGCGGGCGCCACCGTCTTCATCGGCGCGCCCAAGCATCGCGGCGGCACCGGCGGCCCCGCCCGCATTCTGGCCATGCTTTGAGGCGGCAATATTCAATCGGCGGAAAAGTCGATCCGCCCAATTTCATCAGCAATTTCTTGCAACGCCATTTCGCCTGCAATTCGACAAGGCTTTCCAAAAGGCGATCCCTGGCCTATTCGAAGGCCGACAGCTTCGGGAGGGTCCATGGACATCGATTACAACGATTTGACGCTTGAAGAACTGAAGGACATCAACAGAAAATCGGCGGCCGCCATTGCCGATTACGAAAACCGCCAGAAAAAGCAAGCCATTCAGAAGGCCACCGAAATTGCGAAGGCCGCGGGCTTTTCCTCTTTGGAGGAGATGATCGCGGCCCAACCGGCGAAACGGCCGCAGGGCGAGGCCAGATACCGCAACCCGGAAAATCCCGACATGACCTGGACGGGCCGGGGCCGCAAGCCGGGATGGATCATCGAGGCGCTGAAGGCGGGAAAGCCGCTGGACGATTTCGCGATCTGATCGGGCAAACGGAACGCCTTGACGCCGTCTGCTTTTTTACGCCGAAACGGGATCGCGCGGCGAAAGTCGCCGAATAACCGCCGCCGGGTTCGCGCCCTGAAAGCCGCGTTGACGAAAGGCGACGGTTTCTTGCCGCCCTTTTGATTTGAAAGGGCGGCAGGCGATGGCGGCAGACTTCGGACGGCCTCCTTGTCCGACACGGCGGGCGAATATCTCAAGTTGAAACGGCTGCGCTTCAGCGTCGGGAATGCCTTGCCGGTCCGGCACGGTTTTCCTTGTCGCCCGTCATGCCAATTGATGTCGCCACAAAGGTCGCTTCGGGAGCAGCGGCCCGGGGCTTTGCCCATCCCACGGGCGCAAAGCACGGCGCGGCCAGGGCGGCATCGCGTCGGGCGCCCGGCCGCGTCAACCGGGCAGGCCCGCGATCATCGTGGACCGGCAAGCGCGGGTCTGGTCGGAAGAGCTGGCTCGACAAACGCGCTGAACGACGCGCAGCGGAAGCTCAGGACGCGCAGACCTTGCCGCCCGCCCAATAAGGGCCGTGTCGGCCTCGTTGCTGGCGGCGACAGGCAGAATCCCCAAATCGCATGGCCGCCGGCCCCGTCCCTACGGCCCTTGTGCTGGAGAGCGGGCCGGGGCCGGCTTGTCGCTCGAGGCCCATGCGACATTTCCAAATGGCTCAGGAAGCGACATTTCAACTTGGTGACAACACCCGGCCCTGCGGTTTGAAGGCAGCCCCGCCCCTCTGGCGGAACGGGCGAAACCCGCGGCCGCATGACGCCGTTGACACGGAACAATCCGGCAAAGGCACATGGTTCTTCTCACCCCCGACCGGCGCTATATCGTTGTCCGCGGCAGGCTGTGGCGGGCGGCGAACCCCAACCTTTCCGAAGCCGAGCGCCAGCGCCTCGTGTCGCGGCTGATGGCGGCGCGGCGGGCCGTCCGCGCGGCCCGGGCCAAGAACGACGCGCAGGCCGAGGATGCCGCGCACCGTGCCGTCGAGAAGGCCAAGCAGGACCTTGGCGAACGCGGGCCGGTCTGGTGGAACGACGGCGCCGCAGACCTGAACCGCAGGATGGCGAAGAACACGCCCTATTCCGACTGGTTCGCGGCCCAGGCGGCAAACGACGACGGGGGTTGACAGGCCGGATCCGTCCGGCCGGACCGCCTTCGGGGCTGGCCCGGATCCGTCCCGCGCGCCGCAAGCCGCCTTCGGGAAGGCCGCGGCGACAGGCGCCGTCCCTGCATTAACCCTTTGGCAAGACGCATTCGCCTTTGGTGTTAACCGTTCCGTCATTCCCCTCGTCTGATGGCCATTGGCCGCCGCGCTCGTTGATCCGGGCGGGGTCCGCGCGGGATGATCGGGCGTGAAGACTCGCTGCGGCGCACGCGTGCCACAAGGCCTGACACCCAGCACAAGGGGAAACGCAGATGCCGACGATCGACGGTTCCATGACCGACTGGTTTCCGGTTGCCCGACTGGACACGCCCGCGACGGGAACCGCGGGCTATGGCCTGTGGGGCATCGCCGAGCCGGGTTATCTGTATTTCGCGATGACCGCCGACAGCGCCGTTATCGGCGACAACACGACGCTGTGGCTGGACACCGACCTGAACCGGGCCACCGGATACCAGATCTGGGGATGGGCCGGCGGGGCGGAATACCATGTCGAGATCGCCGCGAACGGCACCGCGCGGCTGTTCAGCGGCGGCCCCGAGCAGACCCTGGTGGCCGAGCTGGAGGAAGCCCGCAGCGCCGACGGGCGCGTGCTGGAGTTCCGCATCGACCGCACCCTGCTGGCCGGCAACCCCACATCCGTGCGCGTCTATGCCGACGTGAACGACGCGGCCTTCCTGCCCAACTCCTATGCCACGGCGAACCTGCTGGTAAGCGACCCGGCGCCCTCCGTCACGGCCGGGGGCAAGACCCTGGACGGCAGCCTGGCCGAATGGGCGGCGTCCACCCGCCTGGACAGCGCCGCGACGGGCGCGGCGGGCTATGCCCTGCACGGCGACTTGCAGGCCGGCACCTATACCTTCGCCATTGCCAGCGACGCGGTGCAGATCGGCGCGAACACGACGATCTGGCTGGACACCGACCGCAACGGCGCGACCGGATACCGGGTCTGGGGATGGGCGGTCGGCGCGGAATACAACATCAACATCGGCGCCGACGGGGTGGCGCGGCTGTACAGCGGCGCGGCGGGCCAGACCTTCGTGGCCGATCTGAGCTTCGCCCGCAGCGCCGACGGCAGAACCATCGAGTTCGCGGTCGATCAGGCGCTGCTGGGCGGGTCCACCTCGACCCGGGTCTTTGCCGACGTGAATGACTCGGTCTTCATTCCCAACAATTACGGCAGCGCGAACTTTGTCGTGGGAAGCCTGCCGCCGACCGTCGTGGGGGGCGTCACGCTGGACGGCTCGCTGGGGGAATGGGCGGCGGGCAGCCTGCTGACCACGCAGGCGGGCCACACGCTGCGCGGCCAGCTTGTCCCGGATGCCGCGGGCGACAGCTATGTCTTCGCCATCGGCGGCACCTCGATCGGGGCGAACACCACGATCTGGCTGGACACCGACCTGAACAGCGCCACCGGCCACAGGATCTGGGGTTGGGCCGGGGGATCGGAATACAACATCAACATCGGCGCCGACGGGGTGGCGAGGCTGTACAGCGGCGCGGCGGGCCAGACCTTCGTGGCCGAACTGAAATTCGCCCGCAGCGCCGACGGCACCGGGTTCGAGGTCGCGGTGCCCAAGGCCCTGCTTGCGGGCAATCCCGGCCAGGTCCGGGTGCTGGCCGACGTGAACGATTCCGTGTTCCTGCCGGGCGACTATGCCAGCGCCAACCTGGTGGTGGGCACGGCCCCGCCGCCCGACCCGGTGGACGCGCCCCAGTCCCGCATCGCCATCGTTTATTCCGACACCACCGCCGCCAATTTCTATGACAAGACGGCCTACGGGCAGCTGTTCATGTCCGCCCAGAGCCAGGCCATACAGGCGGGCGTCCCCTTTGATCTGCTGACCGAGGCGGACCTGCTGAACCCGGCCGCGCTGGCGGGCTATGACGCCATCGTCTTTCCCGGCTTTTCGCATGTGCAGGGGGGCCAGGCCGCGGCCATCGCCACCTCGCTGGCGACCGCGGTGCGCGATTACGGCGTCGGCCTGATCGCGGCGGGCAACTTCATGACCAACGACCAGACGGGGGCGGCGCTGGCCGGGGATTCCTATGCTCGGATGAAATCGCTGCTGGGCGTCACGCTGGAAGGCTTCGGCGCCACCAGCGGGATCACGCTGCGGGCGACGGCGGGATCCAATCCGATCCTGGACGGCTATGGCGACAACCAGGTCGTGGGCGTCTACGGCAACACGTCCTACCTGAACTTCACCGACACCACCGGCACCGGACAGGTGCTGTTCGAGCAGGTCGTGACCGGCGACACCCTGGGCGCGGTGATCGCCACCCAGACCGTCGGCCGCAACGTCCATTTCGCCACCGACGCGATCATGGGCAACAACAACATCCTGGGCGAGGCCATCGACTGGGTGCTTCAGGACAATTCGCCCGACATCTCGCTGCTGATGACGCGCAACAAGTCGCTGTTCTATTCGCGCAACGACATGGACCAGTCGCAAGAGGTCTTCGATGTCAGCACCCGGGATCCCGGCATCTACGACGCGATGCTGCCGATCATCGAAAACTGGTACGCCCAATACGGCTTTGTCGGATCCTATTACGTCAATATCGGGGCCTATGCGCCCGACCAGGTGACCGACTGGGCGGTGTCGAAGCCCTATTACGACCGCATCCGCGCCCTGGAAAGCGAGATCGGGACGCATTCCTTCACCCATCCCCACGACACCAACCTGCTGCTGCCGGACGTGATCACGACCGAGATGCTGCAAGCGCGCATCGCGGCCTATGCCGGCATCGTCGATCACGGCGTGCCGGTCTGGTCGCCCTATGCGACCCATGCGGATGCCGATCCCGCCGTGATCGCCGCCCTGTCGCGGATGACCGCCAGCCAGATCAACGCCGTTCTGGCCGACACGCTGGCCCGGACCAACCCGGCCAATCCCGGCGCCGTCAGCGTTCTTGCGCTGACCGAGGTGGAGCGCGCGGTGCTGGAAGCGTCCTACAGGTTCCAGTTCGACTATTCCCGGCAGATCATCGCCCGCGAACTGGGCATTCCCGTCACCGGCGCCGCCGTTCCCGGCGCGCCCGAGCGGCTGGACGCCACGCGCGAGATGATCAAGTATTTCGACTATCTCAGCGGCGGCTATTCGGGCACCGGGGCGGGCTATCCGGGCGCCTTTGGCTTTCTGACCCCGGGCGAGGACCAGCGCGTCTATCTGGCGCCCAACATGTCCTTCGACTTCTCGCTGGTCGGCTGGGGCGGGCTGACGCCCCAGCAGGCCGAGGCCGCATGGCTGAAGGAATTCTCGGCGCTGACCGCGAACGGCACAGCGCCGATCCTGGCCTTCCCCTGGCACGACTATGGCCCGACCAACTGGCTGAACGATCCCGGGCAGGTTTACAACCTGCAAATGTTCCAGTCGCTGATCTCGGCCGCCGCCGCCGCCGGGACCGAGTTCGTGACCGGCAAGGATCTGGCCGACCGGATCGAAAGCTTTTCGAACAGCACCCTCACCGCCACGCGCGCGGGCAATGTCGTCACCGCGACCGTGGGATTGTCGGATGCGGGCAACTTCGCGCTGGACATGGGCAAGGAAGGCCGCATCGCCTCGGTCGCCAACTGGTATGCCTATGACGAGGATTCGGTCTTTCTGCCCCGGGCCGGCGGCACCTTCCAGGTCACGCTGGGCAGCACGATGGCCGACGTGACGCGCATCGCCGCGCTGCCGATGCGGGGCGAGCTGATCTCGGTTTCGGGGAACGGGTCCGACCTGAACTTCAGCTTCCAGGGGCGGGGCGAGGTGCTGGTCGATCTGAAGACCCAGGGCACCATCCCGGTCCGCATCACCGGCGCGGACGGCGCGACGCTGCCCGGCGCGGGAATGGTGTCGCTGGCCTTCAACACGCTCAAGCAGAACGCGGCGATGGTCGATTTCCTGACGGCGGGGGCGCAGCTGATCGGCGCCGCCGCCACCGACATCCTGCTGGGCGGCTCCGGGGCCAACCGCCTGGAGGGGCGGGGCGGCAACGACGTGCTGTTCGGCGCGGCGGGGGCCGACCGCTTCGTCTTCCGCGCGGGCGAGGCCTTCGACACGATCCTGGACTTCGACAGCGGCGTGGACCGGCTGGAATTGCGCGGCTTCGGCTTTCTGACCGCCGCCGCCGCCCGCGCCGCCTTTGTCGATACCGCCGACGGGCTGGAACTGGTCCGGGGCACCAGCCACCTGCTGCTGTCCGGGCTGGACGCCGCCGACCTGCTGACCGGCGACATCGTCAATTCTTTCTTCGTCTGATCCGTTTTCAAGAAATCAGAGGGACATTGTGATGGACAAAAAGCTATTTGGAACCGATGGCGTCAGGGGACGCGCGAATGTCTGGCCCATCACGCCCGAGGCCGTCATGCAGCTGGGCCGGGCGGCGGGGCGCCATGTCGCCCGCAGGGGACAATCCCGGACCGTGGTGATCGGCAAGGACACGCGGCTTTCCGGCTATATGGTCGAAAGCGCCCTTGTCGCGGGCTTCACCTCGGCGGGGATGAACGTCCTGCTGACCGGCCCCTTGCCGACGCCCGCCGTGGGCATGTTGACGCGGTCGCTGCGCGCCGATCTGGGCGTGATGATCTCCGCCTCGCACAATCCCCATCACGACAACGGCATCAAGTTCTTCGGCTCCGACGGCTACAAGCTGTCGGACGCGGACGAGGCCGCCATCGAGGCCGCCATGGGCAGAACCGGCGATCTGGCGGAACCGTCGCTGATCGGCCATGCCCGGCGCATCGACGGGGCGGGCGAACGCTACATGGAGTTCGTCAAGCACGCCTTTCCGCGCGGGCTGCGCCTGGACGGGCTGCGCGTGGTCGTCGATGCCGCCAACGGCGCGGCGCACCGCGTCGGGCCGGAGCTGATCTGGGAACTGGGCGCCGAGGTGATCCGCGTCGGCACCGATCCGAACGGCACCAACATCAACGCGGGCTGCGGCTCGACCGCGCCGCAGGCCTGCATCGACGCGGTTCTGGCGCAGGGGGCGGACCTGGGGATCAGCCTGGACGGCGACGCCGACCGGGTCCACCTGATCGACGAGAAAGGCCGCCTGGTCGATGGCGACCAGCTGATGTGCGTGATCGCCGAACGCGCCCATGCCCGGGGCAAGCTGGCCCACGACACGCTTGTGGCGACGGTGATGTCCAATTCCGGGCTGGAACGCCATCTGGCGGGCCGGGGCATCCGCACCATCAGCACAAAAGTCGGCGACCGCCACGTGGTCGAGCGGATGCGCCAGACCGGCTGCACCGTCGGCGGCGAACAGTCCGGCCACATCATCCTGTCCGAATTCAGCACCACCGGCGACGGCCTGGTGGCCGCCTTGCAGGCCCTGGCCGCGATCCGCGAAGCCGAGCGCCCCGCGTCCGAGGTGCTGTCGCGCTTTGCGCCGTTGCCCCAGATCACCCGCAACGTCCCGATCGAGCGCGGCAGCGCACCGCTGGACCGGCCCGCCGTGATCGATGTGATCGACCGGATGACCCGGCGGCTCGAAGGCACCGGGCGGCTGATGGTCCGCCCCTCGGGAACCGAGCCCCTGGTCCGAATCATGGCCGAAGGCGAGGATCCCGACCTGCTGGCCGCCATCGCCGACGAGGTCAGCCATGTCCTGCGCGGCGATGTCCTGCGCGGCGATGTCCTGCCCGTCCACCCCTGCCCCGCCGCCTTCGCGGCGGCCCCCGAGCGGCCCCCGCTGGCCCGCAGCGCCTGAGGAGAAAGTTTCATGTGCGGCATCGTCGGCGTTATCGCCAAGCAGCCCGCGGCCCAGATGCTTCTGGCCTCGCTGGGGAAACTGGAATACCGCGGCTACGATTCCGCGGGCCTGGCCATCCTGGAAGAGGGCGTGCTGGACCGCCGCCGGGCCGTGGGCAAGCTGTCGGCGCTGGTGCAGCTTGTGGCCGACCGGCCGCTGCCCGGCACCACCGGCATCGGCCATACCCGCTGGGCTACCCATGGCGGCCCGACCGAGGCCAACGCCCATCCGCACCGCTCGGGGCCCGTTGCGGTTGTCCACAACGGCATCATCGAGAACTATCTCGAGCTGAAGCGGGATCTCGCCGCCGCGGGATACGGCTTCGAATCCCAGACCGATACCGAGGTGATCGCCACGCTCTGCGCCTCGATGCTGGCGCGGGGGCTGAGCTGCGAGGACGCGGCGGCGGCCACCATCGCCAAGCTGCGCGGCGCCTATGCGCTGTGCTTCGTCTTCGACGGGCGGCCCGACCTGCTGATCTGCGCCCGGCGCGGATCGCCCCTGGTCATCGGCCTGGGCGAGGGCGAGAATTTCGTCGGCTCGGACGCCATCGCCCTGGCCGCGATGACGGACCGCATCTGCTATCTCGAGGAAGGCGATTGGGCCGTCCTGACCCGCGACGGCGTGCGCATCCATGACGCGGCGGGCAACCCCGTCACGCGCGAGGTGCAGACCGTCGCGCTGGAAACCATTATCGCCGACAAGGGCCAGCACCGGCACTTCATGGCCAAGGAGATCCACGAGCAGCCCAGCGTCATCGCCCGGGCCCTGGGGGCCTGGATCTCGGACGACCGTCACCGGATCGCCTGCGCCGCCGAGGCCGTGGACTGGTCCGGGATTTCGCGCCTGACCATCGTGGCCTGCGGCACCGCCTTTTATGCCGCCCATGTCGCCAAGGTCTGGATGGAGCGCGTCGCCCGCCTGCCCGTGGAAATCGAGATCGCGTCCGAGTTCCGCTATCGCGAGCCGCCGCTGCCCGCGCGCGGCGTCACCATGGTCGTCAGCCAGTCGGGAGAGACCGCCGACACCCTGGCCGCCCTGCGCTATGCCAAGGCGCAAGGCCAGATCACCCTGGGGCTGGTCAACGTCACCACCTCGACCATCGCGCGCGAGGCCGACATCGTGCTGCCGATCCATGCGGGGCCGGAAATCGGCGTGGCCTCGACCAAGGCGTTCACCGCGATGGTGCTGTGCCTGTCGGCGTTGGCCGTGATGATCGCCCGCAAGCGCGGCGCCATCGACGCGGCCGGGGAACGCGCCCATGTCGAGCTTCTGTCCACCGTTCCGCGCCTGATGTCCGAGACCATCGCGCTGGAGGGGCAGTTCGAAGCCCTGGCCCGCGACATCGCCGAGGCGAAGGACGCGCTCTTTCTGGGACGGGGGCTGATGTATCCGCTGGCGCTGGAAGGGGCCCTGAAGCTCAAGGAGATCACCTATATCCATGCCGAGGGCTATGCGGCGGGCGAGATCAAGCACGGCCCCATCGCCCTGGTGGACGAGGCCACGCCCATCGTCGCCCTGGCCCCCCATGACGCGCTGTTCGAGAAGATCGCCTCGAACCTGCGCGAGGTCATGGGCCGCAAGGGCCGCGTGGCCCTGATCGGGGACGCGGGAGCCTGCCGCGAGATGGGGGACGAGGTTTGGCGCAGCATCGCCCTGCCGGCGGCCGATCCGCTGCTGGCCCCCTTTCTTTACGCCGTCGCGGTCCAGTTCATCGCCTATCACGCCGCCGTCGCCAAGGGCACGGACGTGGACCAGCCCCGCAACCTTGCTAAATCCGTCACGGTGGAATGATGCGCAAGAAGACGAAGCTTTCCCAAAACTCTCAAGGCAAGACCATCCTGGCGACCGGGGGCGCCGGGTATATCGGATCGCATGTCGTGGTCGAACTGCTGGAAGCGGGCCACCAGGTCGTCATCCTGGACAACTTCGAGAATTCGGATCGCCGCACCGTGGCGCGCATCCCCCAGATCGCCAAGGGCACGGTTGTCCTGGTCGAAGGGGATGTCCGCGACCGGGCGGTCGTCACCGAAGTCCTGCGGCAGTACCGCATCGACGCGGTGATCCACCTGGCGGGCAAGAAGGCGGTCGGGGAATCGGTGGCCGACCCGCTGCTTTATTTCCGCGACAATCTGATGGGGGCCATCTCGTTGTTGCAGGCCATGCAGGCGGCCGCCGTGCGCAAGCTGGTGTTCTCGTCCTCGGCAACGGTTTACGGGGTGCCCAAGGTGCTGCCGATCCCCGAAACCGCGCCCACCGGGACCACCAACCCCTATGGCCGCACCAAGCTGATGATCGAGGAGATGATCGACGATCTGGTTGCGGCCGACCCTGGCTTCCGCACAATCTCGCTGCGCTATTTCAACCCGGTGGGCGCCCATCCCAGCGGGCTGATCGGGGAAAATCCGCGCGATGTGCCCAACAACCTGTTCCCTTACGTGGCCCAGACGGCCATCGGCCAGCGTCCCGAGGTGCAGGTCTTCGGGGCGGATTACGACACGCCGGACGGAACGGGGGTGCGCGACTATATCCACGTCATGGACCTGGCGCGGGGGCATGTCGCGGCGATCGACCGCCTGTTCGGCGATGCGCCGGACGACCGCCACCTGCGCATCAACCTGGGCACCGGAACGGGCTACAGCGTGTTGCAGATCATCAGCGCCTTTTCGGACGCCTGCGGCTTTCCGGTCCCCTACCGCGTGACCGACCGCCGCCCGGGCGACGTGGCGGTGTCGCTGGCCGATCCCTGCCGCGCGGGCGCGGTCCTGGGATGGCGCGCGACCCGCGACCTGGCCCGGATGTGCGCCGATCACTGGGCCTTCCAGCAGCAGGCGGCACTGGACAGCAGGCCCTATCTTGTGGCGAAATCGGATTTCGGAGCCATGGCCCCTGTGCCCAGCTTCAGCGCCTCTCCCTAGGGTCGCCGCAAGGATGATCCTGGGGCACCGCGACGCCATGCACGGGCCCGATCCGACCCTGCGCCGGGGGGCGGCGCCTTTCGGGACACGACCAGCCTTGAACATCACGTCACTGCTTCGGCCTGCCGCCCTTTTCGGTCTGATGGCCGCCTGCCTGCCGGGCGGACCGGCCCGCGCCCAGGATGCGCCCCCCGTTCTTCAGCCGCCCGACCGGTCTTCCGGCCAGGAATGCGTCATGTCCAACGCCCGGTCCCGCGCCGCCCGGCTGGCCGCAAGCCTGCAAGACGGCTTCGCGGTCCAGTACTGGGGCACGACCTATGACGCCGACACGCTGTCGCGCCAGCCGCACGGCCTGCTGATCCTGGAGATCACCCGGATCGGCGCGCCCTACAGCGACACCGGCCGCGAGGTCTTCTTCACCCCCGAGGAGATCGCGAAGATCAACAAGAACGGCGCCCGCCCGGTGCTGGGCTATCTGAACGTCACCGAGATCGAGCATTACCGCGACTACTGGATCGACCAGATGGGCGGCATCGACGTGCCGCCGCCGGCCGTCCTGCCCGACTGGTACGGCCCCACCACAGTGCACAAGGAACATCTGTCCACCTACTGGACGGACGCCTGGCACAAGATCCTTCTGGAACGGACCGACCGGCTGATGCAGACGGGCATCGACGGGCTGTTCCTGGACGACGTGCTGCATTACTACAGCCATGCGATGGACAAGACCCTTGCCTGGCCCGAGGGCAAGACCCCGGACGGCCCCGCGGACGCCCCCGGCATGGCGCGCGAGATGATGCGCCTGGTCGGGCTGATCGCGGATCGGGCGCGGCAATGGAACTGCGACGCCTATGTCGTGGTGAACAACGGCGTCTTCATCGGACGGGATGCCATGGGAGGGGGCGATCCCCAGGGCAAGGCGGCCTTTTCCGACTATCTGGAAGCGATCGACGCGATCATGGTCGAAAACGTCTCGGCGCCCACGACCCATGTTCATACCACCGAGGCCCTGCAAGAGGATTTCCGCCGCAACGGCGTCTCGGTTCTGTCGCTGGACATCGCCACGCAGTTCCCCGACCACAAGCCCGAGGCCCTGCGCGACCTGATCGCCGAAAAGGCGACGCAGGCGGGGTTCTATCCCTATGTCGCCGCCGACAACGTCTTCAACCAGGTTTATCCGCCGATCCGCTCGCCGCTGCGCTGGCCGGGAGGGCCGGAATGACGCTGTCGCGCAGGCGCTGGCGCAGGCCGGGATGGTCCGCCGCCCCGGCCAGCAGCACCCGGTGAAAGGGGCTGCCCCGCAGCCCGTCCAGCAGCGACATCCAGATCAGTTGGTCCCATTCGGACAAGGGCTGGCGCGAAGCGGCGACCAGGTGGCGATAGGTCGCGGCGCGGTCGCCCCGCCAGTTGGCCCAGGCCGCGCCGACCAGCGGGGCCGCCTTGTAGACATCCTCGTTCAGCAGCCCGCGCCAAGGCACCAGCGCCTGCGCGCCGCGATAGCGCACGAACTGCATCAGCGCCTGGCCCACCGCCGGGGCGCCCGCCGCATCCCCGCCCGAGACAAGCGCCGCATGCAGGCCGCGCATGTCCCCGGTGCTTTCGGCCAGATAGGACAGCGTGGCCCATTCGGCCTCGGACAGCGTGCCGCGGGTGGCCAGCCATTCGCCTTGCAGGATGCGGGCGATGCCGCCATGGCCGCTGCGCGCGAAGATCGGCAGCACCA
Organism: Paracoccus angustae; assembly: GCF_042648745.1. Lineage (NCBI taxonomy): Bacteria > Pseudomonadati > Pseudomonadota > Alphaproteobacteria > Rhodobacterales > Paracoccaceae > Paracoccus > Paracoccus angustae. Next base: position 28,360 of record NZ_JBHRXY010000015.1, on the reverse strand, counting down.
CGTGGCTTTCCGCCGGCGCGGCGCGGAAACCGTCGCGCGCGACCAGGATCGCCGCGTCGATGGCGCCCCGGCCGATCAGCGCCCGGACCGAGGTTTCCAGCGCCTCGGCGCCCTGCGGCCCCGCCGTCCAGCGGGCCGCCGCGGCGACCGCCTCGGCGGGGCGGCCGGCCTCGATCAGGTATTCCAGCAGCCTGCGCTTGAAGGACGCGTGCCCCTCGGCCGTGCTGTCGGCCAGGGTGGCGAACAGCGCCTCGTAATCGCCGATCCGCCCGTCATGGATCAGCAAAAGCCCAAGACGCTCGATTTCAGGGGGTGTCAAGGCCGTCGGATCCTCGGACAGAAGCAGGTCGCGCTCGGCCTCGGGCTGGCGCAGGGCCTGATACCAGCCGCCAAGGCGCAACCGCCGGTCGGCCGAGGGAAAGGCCTCCTGGGCCTGTTGCAGAAAGACCGCCGCGGCGGCCAGATCGCCCGCGGCCGCCTCGATGCCCGCCAGGGTTTCCAGAACCTCCTCGGACGGGCTGGCCTGCGCCCGCAGCCGCTGAAAGGACCGCCGCGCGCGGTCCAGATCGCCGTCCGCCAGGGACAGTCGGCCATAAAGAAGCTCGAGGTTGTCGTGAAAGGCGACCCGGCCCTCGGCCCCGCGCAGCTCGCGCAGGGCTTCCTCGGGCTCCAGGCGCGACAGCTCGGCCTCCAGCCGGACGGCGGGGTCGGGGCGCAGCGCCATGACCCCGGCCACGGCGGCGGCACACAGCGCCACCGAGGCCACCGCGAAGTTGCGCATCCCGTCGAGCAGCATCTCAGCACCCTCCCTTGACGGACAGGCCGCGCAACCCGCCGGGCGCGGCAGGCACCCTGATGGCCAGGACGCCAGCCGCGCTTGCCACCATGGCGCGGGGCCGGTCATCGTTGACCCCCGAGATGGCGATCCCGTATTCCGCCCCCGGCTCTGCCGCCAGGGTCACGTCGCCCTCGGCAAAGCCCGAAAGCTCCAACGCCACGCCGCAGGTGCTGCGGCTCCAGCTTTCCACCACGGGCCGGCTGGCCAGAAGCGCGGGCGCGGCCGATCCCAGAACGACGCCGCCAGGCCGGTCGCTGTCGGTAAGGGCGACCAGCGGCGCATCCGTTCCCGGATCCAGGGCGACATACAGGCTGTCGCCCTTGCGGCGGGCGCCCATCACGCCTTCGCTGGCGGCCATGTCCAGCGCCCGGCCCTTCGCGCGGTCCAGGCGCAGGGTCTGCAAGGCCCCCCGGTCGCGGATCCGCCACAGGCCCGGCCCTTCCGCCGTGATCCGTGCCGTCAGGAAGCCCCTGACCGCCGCCGCATGGGCCGAAGCGCGGATTGGCGCCACATCGGACGACCGCGCCAATTCCAGAAAGGTTTCCACCGCGCGGCGGGTTTCGAAATGGATCATCGTGCGGGCGGCGAAAGACAGCTGGAAAGGCCGCAGCCGCCGCGGCTCCTCGGTCCGGCGCAGGGTTTCGCGAAAGCCGTGAAAGCCGTACAGCGCCGATGTCCAATAGTCCGTGTAAAGCGTGTCGCCGCCAAGCGCGTCGTTGATCTGCCGGTGCCGCCCGACCTGCGCCGACAGCGGCCACAATCCCGTCACCGAGGGGCGGGCCGCGTCCATGACGCCGCCGCCGCCGCCCATGCTGCCGATGCCGGTCCGCTCGGCCGCTTCCAGCGCGGCTTCGAAGGGGCGGGCATCGCCGCTCCAGGCGTAAAGGCCGACGGGCCGTTCGCCCCCGGACAGCGCGTTCACCTGGTCGACGGCGCCGCCCACCTCCTGCTCCAGGTCGAAGGGCGCGGTGGCGTATTTGCGCGGCGCCCCCGGCGTGCGCGAAAAGGTCGAGGCCCCGGTATCGGCGAAAGCGTCGCGCAGCGTCTGCATGGCCGAGCTGACCAGCGCCCCCTGCCCCTCCTCTGCCACCTCGGGGGCGACCAGCATCTCGGCCTCGCGGTTGGGGTCGTAGGCGGCGAAGAAGGACCAGTCGCGGATGTCGCTGAAGCCCTGCGCCGCGCCTTCGACATTCGGCGCGGCCAGCGCCTGGATCGCCGCCTGCCGCCCCCGTTCGGCGGCGGGACCCCCCAGGTCGGGCGACAGGTCGCCCGCCAGCACCGCCACCGTGATCGGCAGATCCTCGAACGGCGCGATCAGGCGTTCCACCAGAACCTCCGAGGCCAGCTGCTGCGCTTCTCCGAAGACCTCCGCGGGCATCACGTCCAGCCAGCCGACCGAGGAAACCGTGACAAAGAAGGTGCGCAGCCCCTGCAAGGTCGTCGGATCGGGCTTCGGAACGGCGCTGTCCTGCAAGACGGCCTCGAAAAAGCCGAAGGGGTCGACGATCCAGGCCGCGCGGCCCTGCGTCCCCGGCTCGATCAAGGCGCCGCCATGGACATAGCCGCCCGCCGGTCCGATCACCGCCAGGGCGATGGAAACGCCCTGGGCATCGATTTGCAGCAGCGGCCGGGCGGCGGGAAGGGCCGTCACGCCCCGGTAATCGCCGGGCCGGATCAGGAAATCGGCTTCGTGGTCCAGCAGGTCTTCATCCTTGGCAGATACAGCAGCCGACACGCCCGCCGCGTAAATGACGCCGTCCGTTTGAATTCCCATGGCGCCCATGGCCCTTGCCGACAATTCGGGCGGAAGATTCGCCCAGAATTCGATATCGTCAAAGGCCACGATCCTGGGGCCGCCGTTGCAGAACGCCCCGTCCTGCGCCAGCCAGCCCGCAAATCCGTCCGTTTCCGCCACGGGTTCGTCAAGCCAGGACAGAACAAGCCCGACATCCGCAGGATCGACCTCGGGCGGGGCGTTGCGGCTGATGTCGTGATAAACCACCACCTGCCCCAGGTAATTGAGAACGACTTCGGCAAATCTGTAGATGCGGGTGTTGCGGACCTCTCCCTCGCGGCTGCCGTCGTAAAGGGCCAGCGTCGCTCGCGGCACGCTGTCGCACGCCTGCGCCGCCGCGGTGCCCGGCGCCCAGAAAAGCCCAAGGGTCATCAGCGCCGACAGGGCGCGCAATATCCGCAGGGGTTGAAAATAAATCCGGGACATTCTCTTTCCGGGATATTCGCGACCGGCATCAAATCATCCTTGTTATGAGGGATAACCGGCCGTCTTTCCACAGCCCAAAGGTGAAATGGCGTTTCGCCCCACATTCGGGATAGGGTTCATTATCCCATCGGCCAGTTCATTCACCCTTTGGCCAATATGGCCAGGCCAATATCATGGCCCATTCCCCCTGCGGCCAGTTGAGGCATGTTTTCAAGTGTCGTAATTTCACAAGGCTCCAAGGGAATTTTCTGCGGCGCACCGAAAGCGACCGCGCAGGAGAATCGGAATGTCGAATGGACTTGGCGGCTTTCTTGTCAGCGCGTCGATCGTCGGGGCGGGCCTGACCGGGGTCTGGGCCTGGCCCCACCTGCAAGAAGGCGGGTTCCAGTCGCTGGCCGCGCAGGCCGCCAGCCTTTACCACGGCGCCGAGATGCGGCTTCGTCCGGCCATTGCCGCGCTGCAATCGCCGCCCGACCTGCCCGGCCCCCGCCTTGCCGGACCCGCCGCCACCGCCGAATCCCTGCCGCCCGCGTCCCTGTCGGCCGTCCAGCCGCTGAGAACCGAACCCGCGGCCCCCGTCGTGTCCGCCCGGTGCGAGGCGCCCGAAGGCAACCAGGACACCGCCGTGGCGGGCGACCGCGTGCAGCTGCGGATCTTCGAAAGCTCGGTTCTGGCCGCCGCCCCCGCGCCCGAAGGGGCCGAGGCCCCGGCCACGGACATCGTGTTCGAACGGCTGGACCTGTCGGGAACCTACGAGGTGGGCGCCACGGGAGCGGTGTCCCTGCCCGCGATCGGCCATGTCGATGTCGCCGGGCACAGCCTGCCCTGCGTCGAGGCGCTTGTCTCGCGCGCGGCCTTTGAACGGCTGCGGACCCAGAACACCGTCAGCGCCGCCTATGCCGCGCGTCCGCCGGTTCTTGTGCGCGGCGCCGTCCGTTCGCCCGGGGCGCACAGCTACAACCCCGGCCTGACGGTCAAGCGCGTCCTGGCCCAGGCCGGCGCGCTGGACGACCGCGACCCGGCGGCCAAGGTCCGGCTGATCGCCCTGGACGCGCGGCGGTCGGAACTGGACAAGGCCCGCGTCGGCCTGACGCTGGAGCGCCTGCGCATCGAGGCGGCGCTGAACGACCGCGATACCCTTTCCCAGGACGATCCCGCCATCCGCGCCGCCGTGACGCTGCTGGGCAGGGACCGGGTCGCCAGCGAAGGCAACGCCCTGGCGTCCGAAATCCAGGCCAGCCGCCTGCGCCGCGCGCAAAGCGAGGCCACGCTGGCCGATCTTGCCGCCCGGATCGAAAGCGCCCGCCGCCAAAGGGATCTGGCCGAAACCCAGATGACCTATCATGCCAACCGGCAGGAACATCAAAGCGAGATGCTGCAAAGCGGCCTTGTCACCGACTCGCGCCTGAACGACACCGCGGTGCGGGCGATGGATGCCGAGCGGATCCTGCTGGAAAAGGAAGACCTGCTGTTCAGGCTGGAGGCCGAGCATCGCGCGGCCGCGCAGGATGCGGAACTGGCCCGCGTGGACCGCATCAAGGCCCTGACGGCCGAACTGCGCCAGGTTTCGGCTGCGCTGGACGCGGCCGGCAGCGAACTCGACACCGTTCTTGCCGAACTGAACCTTTACGAAAACGACGGCCTGCGCCTGGCCGTCACCATCGAACGCCCCGGGGACGGCGCCCGCGTCCAGACCATTGCCGCGGACGCCGACACCCTGGTCCGCCCCGGCGATCTTGTCACCGTGTCGGCCGAGGCCGCCGAAGGGGAAGACCTTGCCGACGCGGTGCGTTCCGCCTCGCCCGCCATCATTCGGAGCGCCCTGAAAGAATGACCCAGCTTGATGACGCAGCCCTTCTTTCCCCGGCTCCGGTCCGTCCGGAGACCAACCAGTTCCTGCGCGGCTTCGTCGGCAGCGCGATCCTGCTTGTCGCCATGGACGCGGCCGAGCCGGTTTTCTTCGGGGAAGGCCATTTCGCAAGCCTGACCTATCACCCGTTCTGGATCGTGATCCTGCTGGCGGCGGTCCAGCACGGGCTGTTCGTCGGCCTGTCCGTGGTCGGACTGGCGACGATGATGATGGACTGGCCCTCGCGGCCCGTGGGGATGGACATCACCGAACATTACGTGGACATCGCCATCGCCCCCGCGCAATGGCTGATCGCCGCGCTTCTGATCGGGCTTTACCGCCAACAGCAGATCCGCCAGGGCCGCGCGGTCGCCCGCGAGAACGACCGCCTGCGCGACATCAACCGCACCCTGGCGGCCGAAATCCACCGTCTGGACGCCTTTGTCGCCCGGGCCGAGCTGGCCGCCGCCACGCAATCCCTGCCGCAATCCGCCGCGGATCGGCCCGACGACCGGCTGGCGGCGCTGGACAGGCTGGCCGGGGCGGACGCGGACGGGCGCGCCCAGGCCTTTGTCGAGGCGGCCCGCGCCTGCCTGCCCGGATCCGTCGCCTGGCTGCGGCTGGACAAGGCGGGCCGTCTGACGCCGGCCGCGATGACGGACGACGGCGCAAGCCTTCCCGGGCTTTCGGCCGCCGACCTGCCGCTTCCGGTTGTCGGACAGGTCCTGCCGCTGGACCGCACCCAGGGGGAAGCGACCGACGCCAACCCGGCGCTGTGCCGCGCGGTGTCACCCGGCGACGATCCCCGGGGCGTGCTGCTGGCGCATTCGCCCGACCATGAGGCAGGGTCGCTCAACCCCGGTCTGAACGCCCTTGGCCGCGCGCTCGAGGACAGCCTGCGCCGGATGCCGGAACCCTTGACCGCCGCGCCCCCGTCGTTCGGGGAACCGGCCCGTCTTCATGCGTGACCTTGCCGTTTCCGCGCCGCGCAGCCTGGGGAACGGGGCCCCTCTGCTGACGGGGCTGACGGCCCTGGGGGACATCCTGCTGCTGCAAGCCTGGCTGAACGGCGATCTGCTGATGATCGCCGTCATGGCCCTGCATCTTGGCCTGACCCTGGCCTTCGGGGCGCTGTTCTGGCTGCTGTGCGGACGGTCCACGTCGCCGGTGCTTGCCAGCTTCGCCATCATGGCGCTGTTTGGTCCGTTCGGAGGTCCGGTGCTGATGATGATCGGCCCGGGTGTTGTCGCTCCGGCCGCGCGGGCGGCTCGGCCCCGGCGCCGCGCCCCATCGCCCGAACAGCCGCGCGATGCCGCCGAGGATCTGTTCGACCAGATCTGCCAGCGCCGGCGCCATCCCCTGCCCCGGGACGGCATGGCGGGTTTCCTGCACACCTTTGAGGCGGGCACGCTGCGCCAGCAACAGGAAGCGATCGCCGCAATCTCCCGGGCTTATCATCCCGACATGCGCCCGGCGCTTTCGGCCGCGCTGGCCTCGCCGGTGCCCGCGCTGCGCGTTCAGGCGGCGGCGGTTTACGCCAAGCTGCGCGGAACCTACGGCAACCGCGCCAAGGAGATCCTGGCCGATCCCGGGCAGTCCCGCGACCGGGCCGCCATTCTGGAGGTCGCCGCCTCGGGCTTTGTCGACGAGGACACCTGCGGCAGGCTTCTGGCGCTCGCGGCCGAGGATCGGTCGCCCGTGCCCAACCCGGCCCTGCCCGCCCCGACCCTGCCGCGGCGGCCCGCGCTTGAGGCCATGCCCCGGCTGAAGCGGTATTCCTGCGGCGGTCTGGCATGATCCCCGGGACCGCCCCCGCCGGTGCCTGCCCCGGGGATGCCTGCCCCGGCGACAACGGACCCGTCGATGTCTGCATCGTGGTCGAGGGCTGTTATCCGTTCATCGCGGGCGGGGTGTCGTCCTGGCTGGACTGGCTGATCCGAACCCAACCCGACACCATCTTCGGGGTGGTCGCCATTGTCGCCGACGAACGCCCGCGCGAAATCCGCTACGAGCTGCCCCCGAATGTCCGCCTGTTCCAGGTGATGGCCCTTGCGCCCAAGGCCCGCAAGCCAAGGCTGCGCCGCCCGGCGCTGGACTGCGCGCGCTTTGCCGACCTGATGCACCGCGTGCTGCGCCACGGCGACCTGGAGGCCTTCGACGGCCTTCTGCGCTTCGTGTCCCAGCCGGTGCGGCGCGAACCGTTCGGCTTTCTGGACACCCCGGCGCCGCCGGACTACAGCGACCTGACCGCCTCGCCCGCGGCCTGGCAGGCGATCACCGAATGCTACCGCCGCATCGCGCCCGAAGCGGCCTTCAGCGATTTCTTCTGGGCCTGGCGCAACCTTGTCGGCAGCCTGCTGGCGATCGCCACGGCGCCGGTTCCGCCCGCGCGCACCTATCACGCCATTTCGACCGGATATGCGGGCCTGTTCGCCCTTCGCGCCGCGCGGCTGACCGGGCGCACGGCGGCGATCACCGAACACGGCATCTACACCAACGAACGCCGCATCGACCTGGTGATGGCCGAATGGATCGCCGACACCATCGACAGCGGCCTGTCGGGCGGCGATGCCCGCACGGATGTCCGGCGCTTCTGGATCGACACCTTCGAATCCTTCGCGCGCATCGCCTATGACGGCAGTCACAGGATCACGACGCTGTACGGGGCCAACCAGTCCTTCCAGCGCACCCTGGGCGCGGCCGAGTCCAAGTTGCAGGTCATCCCCAACGGCATCGCCCTGGAAAAATTCGGCGCCATCCGCCCGCAGCCCGGCCGCAGGCCCACCGTCGCCCTGATCGGCCGCGTCGTGCCGATCAAGGACATCGAGGCCTATATCGCCGCCGCCGCCGTTGTCCGCCGCGCCATTCCCGACGTGCAGGTCCTGGTGATCGGCCCGACCGACGAGGACGAGGATTACTTCGCCCTTTGCAAGCGCCGCGTGGCCGAACTGGACCTGGCCGCCACCATCGTCTTTACCGGCAAGGTCAACATCGTCGACTGGCTGCCCCGGATCGACGTTCTGGTGCTGACCAGCATCAGCGAGGCGCAGCCCCTGGTCCTGCTGGAGGCCGGGGCCGCGCGCATCCCCTGCGTCGCGACCGATGTCGGATCCTGCCGCGAGATCATCGAGGGCGCCCCGGACGAGCATCCGAACCTGGGCCTGGCCGGACGGGTGGCGCCGCCCATGGACGCCGACGCGATCGGCCGGGCCATTGTCGAGCTGATGGCCGACCCCGCCCTGCGCGCCGCCTGCGGCGACACCCTGCGCCGGCGGGTCGAGACCTATTTCACCTCCGAGATTTCGGCCGCGCGCTATGCCGCGCTTTATCACGAGCTTGTCGCGTGATGGCCCGCTTCGCCCGCCTTCACGACCGGCTCCACCACCGCCTTCGCGGTCCTGCCGCGGATGCGGAATGGCTGCTGGCCGATCCGCTGCTGGCCTCGGTCCGGCGGTTCGGGGCGGCGGTCATCGTGGCGGCCGGACCATGGCTGGTGTCGGTGGTCGCGCTGGCGATCATCTCGGTCACGATGACCCCGGTGATGGGTCTGGCGGCGGTCGAGGATCTGCGCCTGACCGTGGTTTACGCCTTTTGCATCGCCCCGCTGATCGCGGGGCCGGTGGGCGCGGTGGCGGGGCGGCGCATCGCGGCGGCGGTGGAGGCTGGGAACGCCGCCGTTGTGGCCGAGCTGTTCCTGGCGGCGGCCGCGTTGTCGGGGCTTGCGGCGCAGGTCATCGCGCTGGCGGTCTGCCTGGTTCTGGGGATCGGGCCTGCGGGCGTCGCGGCGGGCTTTGTCTTTCTGACCGCCGCTGCGGCCCTGCTGTGGACCAGCTTCGCCGTTCTGTCGGCGCTTCATTCCTATGGCTTCCTGATCGCCGCCTTTACGGGCGGCATGGTCCTGTCGGTGGCCTGCGCCCTGCTGGCCGCCGTTCATGCCCCCACCACCGAGGTTCTCATCTGGTCCTTCGCCGCGGGCGTGGCGCTGTGCGTGGCGCTGTCGATCCGCTATGTCCAGCGGCGCTTTCCTTCGCGATACGACCGTTTCGCCGACACCTTCGGGGAACTGCTGCGCCAGATCCGCGCCAGCGCGGTGCTGTGCGCGGGCGTGTTCTTCGCCATCTGCGGCGTGTGGGCCGACAAATGGGTGTTCTGGTTCGGACCCGAGGGCGTGCGCTCGGCGGCCGGGTTCCTGCATTCCAGTTCTTACGACAGCGTCATGTTCCTGGCGCATCTGTCGGTCATTCCCACCTATGCGGCGCTGCTGGTTTTCCACGACGGCGATCTTGTGGCCGTGATCGAGCGGTTCAAGGCCGCGATCCAGGCCCGCTCCACCTATGGCCTGATCCGCGGCCGCCTGGCCGATCTGGAGAGCGTGGCCTGGAGCGGCATCCTCACCATCGCCGCGGTTCAGGCGGCCGTGACCGTCGGCATCGTGCTGATGTCGCCCCTGCTGGCCAAGTCGCTGGATTTCAGCTTCGGCCAGTTCCTGATGCTGCGCGTGGGACTGATCGGGGTGTTCTTCCATTCGGTGATGTTTCTGTGCTGCGCGCTGCTGCTGGTGGCCAACCGCACCCGCCATTACGCCATCATCCAGGCCGCGTTCCTGGTGCTGAACCTCGGCATCAGCCTTGTGCTGCATGCCACCATCGGAATGTCGGCCTATGCCTTCCTGGCAAGCTCGGTCCTGGGCGCGGCGGCGGCCATCTATGCGGCCTACAAGGCGCTCGGCGCCTATGACTACGACTTTTTCCTGGGCGAGAACGATTCCCTCTACCGCGAGTGATTCGGCGTGCGATTCGCAGCAAATACTTAAAGTTGTATATATTTATCTCGATTAAATTTCCGATTGACGCCGCCTTCCGCCCATCCGCCCGCTTGGCCCGGCCGCCACAGGATCCCGCGGCAATAATCCTATTGTGTTGAAACGCTTACGGCGCTTGCAGCGTCAAAAATATTATAAGCAATGACAGCGATATTCTTCGGCGTTAACATTTTATTCATGGGGGATTGTGGCTCTGGCCATCCGCCTTGTTAACGAGTTTGCGTCTTTACCTGATAGGGGACATATTTGCCATGACCTCCTCTGCGTTAATCCTGTTCGACCCCAACGAATTGCGCACGGCCGCATTCGCCGCGTTTCTGGAACCCTGGGCGCGTCAGGCCGGCATCGGCCTGCATGTCGTCCACGACCCCGAGGCGCTTGCCAGCCTGCCGGTTCACGACACGGCGGCCTGCCTTTATTCCATCGGCGGCCTGTCCTTGCGCGACCAGGAGGTGGGCCAGATCATCGAGCGGATGCGCGGCCTGTTTCCCGACAGCCCGCTGATCGTCTTTTCGGACATCGCCGACAGCCTGGAAATCGCCATGGCGATCTATCTGGGGCTGCGCGGCTTCATTCCGACCACGATGCCGTCCCATGTCGCCCTTGCCGCCATCCAGTTCATCCTGAACGGCGGGACGTATCATCCCCATTCCTCGGCCGGCGCAAGATCGGCCGCCGCGCCGGTTCCGGCCTCGGCGATGATCCGGCATATCGACGAACACCGGACCGCAAAGGCGAACGCCTCGGCCACGCCGCAGGCCGCGTCCTTGTCCAGCCCGCGCTGGCTTGGCTCGGGCCCGGTTCCCCTTCAGCGCCGGAGCGACCGCGCAGCGGCGGGCGCCAGCCTGGATCCGCTGACCAAACGGCGCCACATCGAGGTTCTGGAATTCCTTGCCCGGGGCGAGACCAACAAGGAAATCGCGCGCCACCTGAACCTGACCGAGGCGACGATCAAGGTCTATGTCCGCGAACTGATGCGCCATTTCGGCGCGAAGAACCGGATGCAGGTGGCGCTGAAGGCCTCGGCCGTCTACGAGGCCGATCCCGTGAACCCCGCGATGGTCGGCGTCCTGCCCGAACCGTCGGTTGCCGGAGCCTTCTCGGCGCGGTGACGCGCGGGGCTTTTCCGGGCCGCATGTTCTCTGGCCCGGGAAGGCCTCGCGGGCGGGCGGGTTCAGCTGCCCGCCCGGATGCCGTTCAGCGCCCTTGTCTCGGCCCGGATGCGGATGCGCAGAACCAGGGCGTTCAGGATGCTGAACGCCACCGCGACGGGCCACAGGCCCAGCACCAGCGGCGCGACCGCGATCTCGGCCACCACTACGGCGTAGTTCGGGTGGGCGATCCAGCGGTAAGGCCCGCGCCTGACCGGCGGCTCGTCCAGCACGATGATGCGCGTGGTCCAGCGCGGGCCAAGGCTGGCCAGCACCCACAGGCGGCAAAGCTGAAGCATGGCAAAGACCGCCAGCCAGCCGGGACTGACCGGACGGGACCAGCCCCCGACGCAGATCGCCAGCAGCCAGGCCGCGTGCAGGATCACGATCAGCGGGTAATGCCCCGCGCCATGTTCGACCGCGCCGCGCGCCAGCAGCCTGCGGGTATTGCGGCCCGCCAGCACCAGTTCGGCCGCCCGTTGCAGCAGCAGAAAGGAGATAAAGGCCAGGGCCGCGGGATGGACCTCGGCCATTCAGGCCACCCGGATCGGCAGGGTGGACAGCGTGAAGCCCGGCCCCAGGGCCAGCGCCATCAGATCGCCGCCCTGGCCCGACCGCAGCACGGCGTCCAGAACGAACAGCACGGTCGGCGCCGACATGTTGCCATGGCGGGCAAGGATCCGGCGCTCGATGTCCAGCGCGCCTTCGGGCAGATCCAGCGTGCTTTCCAACGCGGTGATGACCTTGGCCCCGCCCGGATGGCAGACATAGCGGTCCACCGCCCGGTCAGGCGCCAGGGCGTCCAGCGCGGCGCGCAGCTCGGCCTCGGCGAAGGCGGGAATGGATCGGTCGAAAACCACGCCCAGGCCGGTTTCCTCGACCGTCCAGCCCATGATGTCCAGGGTGTCGGGCCACATGTGCTGGCGGCCCGGACCCAGTTCGGGCTTGCCGGCGTCCTGGTCCAGGCCCGCCCGCAGCACCGCCGCAGCCGCGCCGTCGCCGAACAGCGCCGTGGCGATGATGTCGGCCTTGGTCAGCCGGTCCAGGCGGAACAGGACGGTGCAGGTTTCGACCGCGACCATCAGGACCGCCGCGCCGGGCCGGGCCAGGGCCAGATCGCGCGCGACGGCCAGTCCCGACACGCCGCCCGCGCAGCCAAGCCCGAACACCGGCACGCGCATGACATCGGGGCGAAAGCCCATGTCCCGGGCAACCAGGGCCTCGAGCGTGGGGGTGACGATCCCGGTCGAGGATATCGTGACCACCACATCGACCTGCGGGGCGGACAGTCCCGCCAGGTCCAGCGCCCTGCCGGCCGCCTCGCGGAACAGCCGGGCGGCGCCTGCCGCATAGGCCCGGGTGCGGTCCACCCAGCCATGCGGCTGGCGGAACCAGTCCAGCGCCACGACCGAATGGCGGGTGTCGATGCCGGCATTCCCGAAGGCCGGGGCGAGGCGGTCGAACTGGGCGAAGCGCGCGCCCAGCAGGGCGCGGGATTCCCGGATGACGTGGTCCTGGACCAGGATTTCTGGCGGGACCGCCGTGGCAAGGGACAGCAGCCGGGTCGGGCAGGAAGGCTGCGGAATCATCGTGCCACCGTTGCGGAAGTTGCCAGGAACCAGAGGTGAACGCGCGAGAATGCCGAAACAGATCCGCGGGCGCCGCACTTTTTGGTGACAGCGCCCGGCTGGACCCTTGGTCCGGTCCGCAGGACGGCGGAGCGTGCTTGAACCGCATGCCAGGGACGGCGATGACGGGGGCCGGTCTGGACAACAACCGGCCTGGCCCGGGCGAAAGGCGCCAAGCTGTCCTTGTACAGGCAGAGGATGCTTCATCCCAGCGGCAGGGCCGCCGGCGTTCTAGCCGCTGACCGCGCTGATCGCCGCCATGACGGCGTCCGGGTCGGTCTGATGCACCATGTGGCCGCAGCCCGGAACAAGATGCAGGCTGCTTTGCGCAATGTCGCGATGAAGGCGCAGGGACTGCCGCGCAGGGTCGATCAGCCGGTCCTCGGCCCCCGCCACGATGGCCACCGGCATGGTCAGCCCCGCATAGCCGGTCCGGGCCTTGGCAGCCGAGGGGATCAAAAGGGCGGATTCGGCGGCTTCGGCCCGGATTTGCGAGGGGCGCAGGGCCATTTCCCTGGGAAAGGCCCCGAATTTCGGCGGAACGGGCGCCGGGCCGAAGATCTTGCGCATCAAAAGCGGCCAGATGATCCGGCCGGCGAGCGGGGCAACGGTATGGCGCGCCAGATCGCCCAGCAGGGGCACCGCCGGGCCTGACAGCAGCACCATGTCGGCCCGGGCCGTGGGATAATAGTAGCCCGAGGCCAGAACCAGGCCGCGGACCATGCGGGGATGGCGCATCGCCAGCGCCGCGGCCACCGAGGCCCCCCAGGAATGGCCCAGCACCACCGCGCGGGACACGCCAAGCCGGTCAAGCGCCGCCTGGATCAGGTCGGCCTGGGCATCCGGGCTCCAGATCCTGGCGCGCGGCCGCGTGCTGTGCCCATAGCCGGGGCGGTCGAAAACGATGACCCGATGCCGCCGCGCCGCCAGATCGACCAGGCCGCTGCACGCGAAGTCCTGGATCATGCTGCCATTGCCATGCAGCAGGACCAGGGGCGGCCCCTCGCCCCGCTCCAGGTAGTGCAGGCGGACGCCGCCGACCCCGATGAAGCGCCCGCAGGGCGGGTTGCGCCGTTCCGCCTGCCGGGCAAGCCGGTTGTTGACCACCGCCGAGACGGCCAGAACGCCTGCGGCGGCCGCCAGCCACCTGCGCGGCCCCGGGGCAGGCTTGATCGAGGAATGTCTTGTCATGCGGCCCGTGCCGGTTGTTTCGGGACTGTGAAGCGGTTCGAAAGGCGCGCCACCATCGCCGTCAGCGGCGCGCGACCACGAACCCGACCAGCAGGCCGATCCCCGCCGCAAGGCCAAGGGCCTGGACCGGATGGCTGCGGGTCCAGTCCCGCGCTTCCTCGTAGCCCAGTTCGGCATAAAAGGCCGCTTCCTCGGCCCGTTTGTGCCCGGTCTCGTAAACGCGTCCGGCATAGTCCTGGCCCGCCTCGCGGATGCGGTCCAGATAATCGCGCCCGGCGTCCAGCACGCCGCTTGCGGCCGCGGTTCCACGCTCGGCCAGGTGGGATGCGCCTGCCTTCAGGTCGGCGACGGCCCCCTCGGTTGCGGACTTGCCGTGTTTCTCCAGATCGGGGTTCGGGTTCTGTGCCATTGCTCGGGTCTTTCCGTGATGGGGTTCTTTCGACAAGAACAACAAGCCGCCGCCAGTCGTTCCATGGCGATCCGTGGCACGGGCCGATCCTGCCCGACTCCGCGCCGATCGGAAAAAAAATCCGGCCCCCCGGGAAGAAAACCGTCGGCGGCTGCGTCTATCCTGGCAAGATGACCCGGCACCGCGACCCGATCCTTGACCTGCTGGCCCCGCTGAGGCGTTATGCCTTCGCGCTGACGCGCGACCGGGCCGAGGCCGACGACCTGGTGCAGGACACCCTGCTGCGCGGCCACGAACAACGGCGGCAACTGGCCGAGGGCAAGCCGCCCGGGCCGTGGCTGCGGGCGATCCTGCGCAACCGCTTTCTCGACCGCCGCCGCCGGAGCCTGACCGACACGCGCCGCGAGGCCGCCTATGCGGAACTGAGCGCCCGGGTGATCGACGCGCCGCAGGACAGCGCCCTGCGCCTGGCCCAGCTGCGCCGGGCCTTCCTGGACCTGCCCGACGATCAGCGCGAGGCCCTGGAGCTGGTGTCGATCCAGGGGCTGTCCTATGCCGAGGCCGCGGCCCTGGCGGGCGTATCGCCGGGCACGGTCATGTCGCGCGTGTCGCGCGCCCGGGCGCGGCTGCGCGCCTTCGAGGACGGCGCGGCCGACCCGAAACCCGCGCTGAAGCTGGTGGGAGGACATGATGCCGAACGATGAACCCCAGATCGCCGAGCTGGACCTGGACGCCTATGTGGACGACCAGCTGACCGGTCCCCAGCGGTCCGATGTCGAGGCCTATCTGGCCCGGCGCCCGCAGGCCGCGGCCCGGGTCATGCGCGACCTGGCGCTGCGCCGCGACCTGGGCCGCGCCCTGGCCCCGCCGCCCGCCCCCCGCCCCCTGCTGGGGGCCGCGCGGCGGCTGGCGGCGGCGCGGCGGCGCGACGCGAGGCTGCGGCGGATGCTGCGCCTTGTGCCGGCGGCGATGCTGGTGGGGATGGGCTGGCTGGCCCATGCGGGGCTTGGGCCGCTGGTGGTCAGCCAGGGGCAGGCCTCGGCCCCTCCGCCCGCGCTGGTCACGGCGGCGCTTTCGGCGCACGAGGTCAGCCTGCTGCGCCTGTCCATGGCCTCGCAGCCCGGCATCGCCCGGCTGGACCCGGCCGAGATGCGGGCCGCCACGGGCATCGTGCTGCCGGCTTTCGACCCAAGCTGGACGGTGCGCGACGCGCAGGTCTTCCCCTCGCCCCAGGGGCCGGGGATCGAGATCCTGTTCGAGGCCCCGGGCCTTGGCCAGGTCAGCCATTTCGCGGTGCGCGCCGGCAGCTTCGGTGTCACCCTGCCGCATCTGCAAAAGACCCCCGGCCAGGGCGTCGCCTGGTTCCAGATCGGCGAAACCGCCCATGTGCTGATCGCCGGGGCCGACAAGGCGGAAGCCGTGCTGGCGGCCTCGCGGCGCTTGTCGGACACGCTTTACTGATCCCAACCCATCGGAGCTTGCCATGCAACCCATCCGCCAGACCGGACGCAGCGCCGGATTTTCCCCCGCCGCCGCCTATGACGAAGGGCTGCGCGCCCACATGCTGCGCATCTACAACTACATGGGCCTTGGCCTTGCCGTGACGGGACTGGTCGCGGTGCTGGTGGCCTCGGTCCCGGCGATCTACGTGCCGATCTTCGGCACGCCGCTGAAATGGGTCGTCATGCTGGCCCCGCTGGCCTTTGTGCTGTTTCTGTCCTTTCGGATCGAGGCGGTGTCGGGCGCGACGGCGCAGGCGCTGTTCTGGGCCTTTTGCGCGGTGATGGGGCTGTCGCTCGCCTCGATCTTCCTGGTCTTCACCGGGGTTTCCATCGCGCGGGCCTTTTTCGGCGCCGCCGCCATGTTCGCGGGGATGAGCCTTTACGGTTACACCACCCGGCGCGATCTGTCGAAATTCGGCAGCTTCCTGATCATGGGCCTGATCGGCGTCATCATTGCCAGCATCATCAACATCTTTCTGGGATCGACGGCGCTGCAATTCGCGGTCTCGATCATCGGCATCCTGGTTTTCGTGGGCCTGACCGCCTGGGACACCCAGGCGATCAAGGCGGCCTACAACGAACATCACGACGCCGAAACGCAGCACAAGCTGGCCGTGATGGGGGCGCTGTCGCTTTATCTGAACTTCATCAACATTTTCCAGCTGCTGCTGAGCCTGACCGGCCAGCGGGACGAATGACGCAAGGCAAAAAAGGAGAAAACGTCATGGACCATCACGACAGGCAGGCCATCGAGGAGTTGTTCCGCAAGCTGTCGGAAGCCGCCCGCGCCCAGCCTCACCGCGACCCGGAAGCCGAGGCGCTGATCGCCGACGGGATCGCGCGCAATCCCGGGGCGGCCTATTACCTGGCCCAGACCGTGATCGTCCAGCAGCAGGCGCTGGACGCCGCGCAGGCACAGATCGAGCGGTTGCAAGACCAGCCCCGGCAAGGCGGCGGCGGGCTGTTCGGGCGGCTGTTCGGGGGCGGACAGCAGCAAGGGGCGCGGCCCATGGCTGCGCCGCCCGCGCAGGCTTACGGCCGCCAGCCGCAGCCCGTTCACGGCGGCGGCCCCTGGACCAGCGGCGGCCGCCCGGCTGGCGGCGGCTTCATGGCGGGCGCGGCGCAGACCGCGATGGGGGTCGCGGGCGGCGTGCTGCTGGGCAACGCCATCGGCGGCATGTTCGCCGGTCCCGCCGAGGCCGCCGAGGAGTTCGCGCCCCAAGAGGACACAGGTCAGGACGACGGCGGCGACGCGGGCTTCGACGACAGCGAATGATCAGGGGCCGCGGTCCCTCAGCCTTCCGGTCCCGGCGACGGGACCGGCCTTCCCGACCATGGCGCCGCGGTCCGCCTGAACCGCCCGGGCGGGGGCAACGCGGGCGTTTCCTGATACCGCCCGGGCAAGCGAACCGCGCCCGGCCTCAGCCCGCCTTTGATGGCGTCGCGCCCGGCAGTTCGATGTTGATCTCCAGGCTCGACATCTGGTCGCCGCGTTCCATGCGGACCTCGACATCCTGTTCGCCGATGGGGACGTGCTTGCGGATCGCCGCGATGATGTCGCGTTGCAGCATGGGCAGATAGTCCGCCTCGGTGGTGCCGCTGCTGCTGCGTTCATGCGCAAGAAGGATTTGCAGCCGGTCCTTGGCCGTCTGCGCGGTCTTTGCGGGGCGCGGCTTGCGGATCAGGTCGAACAGGCTCATGACGCGCGCCCGAACAGCCGTTGGAACAGGCCGGGGCGGCGTTCGCCCACGATGCGCATCTCGACCTGGGTGCCGGTCAGGCGCGACACCGCGTCCTCGTAGGCGCGCGACGCGGCCGAGGGTTCGTCCAGCACCACCGGCGTGCCCACGTTCGAGGCCTTCAGCACCGCCTTGCTTTCGGGAACGACGCCCAGAAGCGGAACGGCCAGGATTTCCAGCACGTCCTCGACCGTCATCATCTCGCCCTTGTCCACGCGCTCCTGGTCGTAGCGCGTTAGCAGGACCTGGGCCTTGATCGGCTCGGCGCCCTCGGTCTCGGCCCGCCGTGTCTGGCTGCTCAGCAGGCCCAGCACGCGGTCGCTGTCGCGCACGGACGACACTTCGGGGTTGGTGACGACCACGGCTTCATCGGCGAAATACATGGCCATCTGGGCGCCGCGCTCGATCCCGGCGGGGCTGTCGCAGACGATATAGTCGAATTCGGCCTTCAGTTCCTTGAGGATCTGCTCGACGCCCTCCTTGGTCAGGGCGTCCTTGTCGCGGGTCTGCGAGGTGGGCAGGATCGACAGGGTGTCCAACCGCTTGTCCTTGATCAGCGCCTGCTTCAGCTTGGCGTCGCCCTGGATGACGTTGATGAAGTCGAAAACCACCCGGCGTTCGCAGCCCATGATCATGTCGAGGTTGCGCAGCCCCACGTCGAAGTCGATCACCACGGTCCTGAAGCCCTGCTTGGCAAGCCCGGCCGAGATCGCCGCGGCCGAGGTCGTCTTGCCGACGCCCCCCTTGCCCGATGTGATCACGATGACCCGCCCCAGGGGCGGATTGTTCTTGGGTTCCGTTGTCATGCGATCACCTCCATGCGAAGTTTCTCGTTCTCCAGGTAAATGTGGGTGCAGCGTTGGCGGGCGGCGTCCTCCAGCATCTCGCTGGTCTGGTAAAGGCCCGCAATGGCGACCAGTTCGGCATTGAGGCTTTGGCAGAAGATATGCGCGCGCTCGTCGCCGTGGCAGCCCGCGATGGCGCGGCCGCGCAGGGGCCCGTAGACGTGGATGTTGCCTGCCGCGACCAGTTCCGCCCCCGAAGCGACCGAGCCGATCACCGTCAGATCGCCGTGTTCCACCACGATCCGCTGGCCCGAACGGACGGGCGAATGGATCACCTTGTTCTCGACCGGGGCGGGAGCCGGTGCCGTGGCGGCAGGAACGGGCGCGGCCGCTCGCGGCAGGGGGGCGTCGCGGCCCGTGCTGACGGGAACCAGGCCAAGGGCCTGCAACGCAGCCGCGTCAAAGCCCGCGGCATTCTGCACCCCGAACACGCGCAGGTCGCGCCCGCGCAGGTTTTCCACCAGGTCGCGCAGACGGCCGGGATCGTTCCCGAAGCCGGGGACATTGGCCAGGTCCAGCACCACCGGCGCGCCCGAGAAGAACTGCGGCGTCTTGCGCAGCTGATCGTCAAGCTGGGCGTAGAAGGGATCGTCCGTGCTGTCGGTGTCGATGCGAAGCGCCAGCACGGTCAGAAAGCGGCCGCGCACCTGGAAGGCGGCTGCCTTCGCAGGCCCGGGCGCATGCCGGGTCCGGGCGTATCGATCTGACACGGCGACTCTGCTCCTGCTCTGTGGCGGATCGCGCGATTCGCGCCGCTCTTGTTGGTATCCGTTTCTCACGACCGGGGGCCGGACGGAAGAAGCCGTTCAGTTGTTCAGCAGGAACCCGCCCAGTTGTAAAGCCCGGCGATGGACATCCCGGGCAGAAATTGCCGATCCCGCCCGCCCAAGGGGCGACGGCCATGCGCCCTAGCCAGGCAGGATCCGCGCAAGGGCATCGCCAAAGGCGACCGGTGCGCCTGTCTCCAGCAGATGTTCCAGGCGGCCCGCCCGATGCGCCTCGACGCGGGTTTCCATCTTCATGGCCTCGACCACGGCGATGACCTGACCGGCCTCGACCATTGCGCCGTTCTCGGCCTGCCAGGCGGTGAGGGTGCCGGGAACGGGGGCGGCGACCGTGGCCTCGTCCGTGGCCTCGTCCGTGTCCGGGGGGGCCGCCTCGGCGGGCGCGGATGCGCTGCCGCCCGCGGCCAGGATGCCTGCGGGCAGGCCCAGTTCGTGGCGCTTGCCGTCGATCTCGATGGCAAGGCGCAGCAGCGCCGGGGCGTTCGCGGGCGCGACGCGGGCATGGGGGCGCACCGCCCGGGCCAGGGTTTCGGCGAAGTCGGTCTCGATCCAGCGGGTGTGGACGCGGAAATCGCCGTTCTCGGCGCGGAAGTCGGGCGCGTCCAGCACCGCGCGGTCAAAGGGCAGAACCGTCGCCACGCCTTCGATCCGGAATTCGGCCAAGGCGCGGCGGGCGCGGGCCAGGGCTTCGTCGCGGGTGCTGCCGGTCACGATCAGCTTGGCCATCATCGAATCGAAGCTGCCGGGGATCACGGATCCCGCCACCACGCCGCTGTCCAGCCGGATGCCGGGGCCGGAGGGCGCATCGAAGCGGGCGATGGGACCGGGGGTGGGCAGGAAGCCGCGCGCCACGTCCTCGGCGTTGATGCGGAACTCGATGGAATGGCCGCGCGGTTCCGGCACGCTGTCGTCCGTCAGCCTTGCGCCACGGGCAACCGCGATCATGCCGCGCACCAGGTCGATGCCGGCGGTTTCCTCGGTCACGGGATGTTCGACCTGAAGGCGCGTGTTCACCTCGAGAAACGAGATCGTGCCGTTGGCCGACAGCAGGTATTCGACCGTTCCCGCGCCGCTGTAGCCCGCACGGGCGCAGATCGCGCGGGCGCTGTTGTGGATGCGTTCCCGCTGTTCGTCGGTCAGAAAGGGCGCGGGGGCTTCCTCGACCAGCTTCTGGTTGCGGCGTTGCAGGGAACAGTCGCGCGTGCCGATCACCTTGACGGTGCCGTGGCGGTCGGCAAGCACCTGCGCCTCGACATGGCGGGGACGGTCGAGGAACTGCTCGATGAAGCATTCGCCGCGTCCGAAGGCGGTCAGCGCCTCGCGGGTGGCGGATTGGAACAGCTCCTCGACCTCCTCAAGGCGCCAGGCGACCTTCATGCCGCGCCCGCCGCCGCCGAAGGCCGCCTTGATGGCGATGGGAAGCCCGTGCCGGCGGGCGAAGGCCAGGGCATCGGCGGAGGTTTCCACCGGGCCGGGGGTGCCCGCGACCAGGGGGGCGCCGACCGCCTCGGCGATGCGGCGGGCCTCGATCTTGTCGCCAAGGGCGGTGATCACGGCGGGGTCGGGGCCGATCCAGATCAAGCCGGCGTCCTGCACCGCCTGGGCGAAGTCCGCGTTTTCCGACAGGAAGCCATAGCCGGGATGGATCGCGTCCGCGCCCGCGCGCCGGGCAATGGCGATGATCTTCGGCCCGTCCAGATAGGTTTCGGCGGGCGTATCGCCGCCAAGCGCGAAGGCCTGGTCGGCCATCGCCACAAAGGGCGCGTCGCGGTCGGCGTCGGCATAAACGGCGACCGTCTCGATCCCCTCGTCGCGGCAAGCGCGGATGACGCGGACGGCGATCTCGCCCCGGTTGGCGATCAGCAGGCGGTCCAAGGGCAGGGTCGGGCCGGTGGCGAAAAGGGTCATGGCTGGACCTTTATGTCGTGAAAGGGGGCGGCGGCGGTGAAGCGGATGCGCGCGCCGGGCGGGATCTGGCCCGCCAAATCCAGCGCGGACGGCAGCAGCGTGGCGATCACCGGATAGCCGCCGGTCAGGGGATGATCGGCCAGAAACAGCACCGGCTGGCCGGAATGGGGGATCTGGATGGCGCCGGTCTCGGTCCCTTCGGAGGGCAGTTCGCGCGCGTCGTCGCGGGTGACGGGCGCGCCTTCAAGGCGGATGCCCACGCGAGAGGATTGCGGGGTGACCAGCCATTCCTGCGACAGGAAATGCGCGATCATCTCCGGCGCGAACCAGTCGGCCCGGGGGCCCAGGGTGACGGGCAGTTCCACGATGTCGCCGGGTTTCGGCAGCGGGGGCTGATCCTCGGGCAAGGCGACGGCGGTTGCGGAACGGTTCGCGCCGAAAAGGGGCGCGCCGCCGGTCAGCGCCTCGGGGCCGACGAAGGCCAGCGTGTCGGTCGCCGCGGACCCCAGCACCGGGGCCACGTCGAAGCCGCCGCGCAGCGCCAGATAGCTGCGCATCCCGGCAGCGGGGGGCGGGATCAGCACCTCGTCGCCCGCATCCAGGGCGAAGGTCGTGGGCATGGCGTGCCCGGCCACCCTGGCCTGCCCCGCGCCGGTCAGGGCCAGCGTCACCGGCCGTTCGGCGCGCAGCCGCACCGGGCCGAGCGTGATTTCAAGAACGGGCGAGCCGGACGGATTGCCCGCCGCGCGGTTCGCCCGGCGCATCGCGCCCGTGTCCAGCGCGCCCGAAGCCGAGACGCCTTGCCCGCCCTGGCCCGGACGCCCCTCGTCCTGAAAGACGATGGGAAAGGCGGTTTGCAGGACCGTCAGCGCAGGTTGGCCCTGCGGCGCAGGGATCGCCGCCGAGGGATGAACCGTCGCCACCCCTTCGACAAAGCGGGCGCGGACGCCGGGGCGCAGCAGCGCGGGCGGGTCGCGGGACAGATCCCACATCGGCACCTTGGTCGTGCCGATCAGCTGCCAGCCGCCCGGAGTGTCCTGAGGATAGATGCCGCAAAAGCGCGCCGCCAGCGCCACCGACCCCGCCGGGATCCGCGTGCGCGGCGCGGGGCGGCGGGGCAGGTCGAAGCGCGGGTCGTCGGCCGTCATGTAGGCGAAGCCCGGCGCGAAGCCGCAAAAGGCCACGGTCCAGGTGGCGGCCCCGTGCGCGGCGATCACCTCGGCCACGGACAGGTCCATGTGGGCCGCCACGTCGGCCAGATCGGCGCCGTCATAGGTCATGGGGATCTCGACCGTTTCGACCGGACCTTGCTGGCGCACCGTGCCGGGCGCGGGCTGGCGGGCCAGGATCGCCGCCGCAAGCCCCCCATCGGCGGCAAGGCCGGGCGCCACGCGGACCATCAGCGTGCGGGCGGCGGGGATGATCTCGGCCACGCCCTCGACCGGATCGGCCGCCAGCGCGTCGAACAGCGCCAGCGTTTCGTCCAGATCGGCCAGTTCCACCAGCAGCGTGCGCGGCCCCACGGGAAGAAAGCGCATCGTCACACCTGCCACGTGCTGTCGGGACTGTCGGTGACAAACATGTGCCCCGGCGCATGGGTGATCGCGAAGGGCGGTTTCGAGGCCATCACGGCCGCCTGCGGCGTCACCCCGCAGGCCCAGAAGACCGGCACCTCGCCCGACCGGATGTCAACGGGATCGCCGAAATCGGGGCGCGACAGGTCGGCGATGCCCAGGGCGGCGGGTTCGCCGACATGGACCGGGGCGCCGTGAACCGCCGGAAAGCGGCCGGTGATGGTTGCGGCCTCGGCCACCCGGTCGGCGGGTATGGGGCGCATCGACACGACCATTGGCCCGTGCAGGCGCCCCGCCGGACGGCAGGCGCGGTTCGTCAGATACATCGGCACGTTGCAGCCCTGGGCGATATGGCGCATCTCGATCCCCGCAGTTTGCAAGGGCGTTTCGAAGGTGAAGGAGCAGCCGATCAGGAATGTCACGAGGCCGGGATGCTCGGCCCAGGCCCCGGTCGCGTCGGCAACCTCCTCCGCCAGCACGCCGCCGCGCCAGATGCGATACAGCGGGATGTCGGCGCGCAGGTCCGCGCCCGGCGCAAGCGCGGTCTGGTGACTGCCGGGATCGGTCACGTCCAGAACCGGGCAAGGCTTGGGGTTGCGCTGCGCGAACAGCAGGAAATCCCATGCCCAATCACCGGGCAGAGAGATCATGTTGCACTGGGTGAAGCCCGGGGCCATTCCGGCGGTCGGGGCGACGGCGGTGCGGCAGGCCAGCCGGGCGGCTGCGGCGCTTGCGGGATCGGGGCGCATCAGGCGGCCCCCGCGAAGGGGGCGACGGTGACGCCGCCCGCAACCAGTTCCTCGCGGATGCGCCGCGCCATGTCCACCGCGCCCGCGCTGTCGCCATGCACGCAGATGCTGTCGGCGTGCAGGCGCAGGGTCGATCCGTCGATGGCCTCGATCACGCCATCCGTTGCCAAGCGCAGCATCCGGGCCGCAACGGCATCGGCGTCGTGCAGCACCGCGCCCTTTTCGCGGCGGGACACAAGCTGGCCGTCCGGCGTATAGGCGCGGTCGCCGAAGGCCTCGGCCACGGTGGCCAGCCCGGCCTTGGCGGCGCGTTCCAGGATCTGCGTCCCGGCCAGCCCCATCAGCACCAGCGAAGGGTCGATCTCGCGGATCGCCGCGATCACCGCGTCGGCCTGCCGGGGGTCGTTGGCGATGGTGTTGTAAAGCGCGCCGTGCGGTTTGACATAGGTGACCCGCGTTCCCGCCGCCTTCGCGATCCCTTGCAGCGCGCCGATCTGGTAGATCACGTCCGCCGTCAGCTCTGCCGCCGTCACGTCCATGGGGCGGCGGCCAAAGCCCACCCGGTCGGGGTACGACACATGCGCCCCCACCGCCACGCCCCGCGCGGCAGCCGCATCGGCGGTGGCGCGGATGGTCAGAGGATCGCCCGCATGAAAGCCGCAGGCGATGTTGGCGGAACTGACAATGGCCAGCATGGCCGCGTCGTCGCCCATGGTCCAGGCGCCATAGCCCTCGCCCAGGTCGCTGTTCAGGTCGATGGTCCGCATGTGATCCTCCTCAAAGGCCCAGGAAGGCGAAGATCGGGCCGATGGAACGATACCCCATGTACCAGGTCAGCGCGCAGACAATGGCGCTGAGAACCAGCAGCGGGCGGTTGTAGCGGTGCCCGCCCATCAGATCCGGCCGGGCGAGGCCGACATAGGTGAAGATCGTCAGACCGATGGGCAGGATCAGGCCGTTAAAGCCGCCCACGAAGACCAGCAGCGCGGCGGGCGCGGTGCCGATGGCCACAAAGACCGCCAGCGACACGGCGATGAAGATCACCGTGGCGATGTTGCGGCTGCGGTCGGTCATGGCCATGAAGGCCACCAGAAAGCTGACCGAGGTATAGGCCGCCCCGATGACCGAGGTGATGGCCGCCGCCCACAGCACCACGCCAAAGATCCGCATCCCCCAATCGCCAAGCGCGGCGGCAAAGGCCTGCGCCGCCGGGTTCGCGGCCTGGCTGGACAGATCCAGCGTCACGCCGGACGCCACGACGCCCAGGATCGCCAGGAACAGCACGAAGCGCATCACGCCCGTGACGGCGATGCCGGTCAGGGACGCGCGGGTCACGGCGGCCAGGTTCTCCTCGCCCACCAGGCCCTTGTCCAGCAGGCGGTGCGCGCCGGAATAGGTGATATAGCCGCCGACCGTGCCGCCGACGATGGTGGTGATGGTCGGGAAGTCGATGACGTCCGGGAAGATCGTCTGGCGCAGCGCCTCGCCCACCGGCGGGTTTGAGGTGACGGCGACGATCACCGTCATCACGATCATCAGGATGCCCAGGCCGATCAGCGACCGGTCCAGCAGCAGCCCCGCGCGTTTCGACAGGAACACCCCGATCGCCAGCAGGGCCGAGATCGCGCCGCCGATCTTCGGGTCCAGGCCGAACATGGCGTTCAGGCCCAAGCCCGCCCCGGCGATGTTGCCCACGTTGAAGGCCAGCCCGCCGACCATCACCAGCACCGCTAGCAGATAGCCCGCGCCGGGGATCGCGGCATTGGCGGTCTCGGAGGCGTTTCTGCGGGTCAGCGCGGTGATGCGCCAGATGTTCAGCTGCACCACGAAGTCGATCAGGATCGAGGCCAGGATCGCAAAGGCGAAGGCCGCGCCCAGCTTGGCGGTGAAGGTCGCGGTCTGGGTGATGAAGCCCGGCCCGATCGCCGATGTGGCCATCAGAAAGATCGCCGCGAGGAACCCGCCCCGCAGGGTGGCATTGGCGGCCGGGGAAACGGCTGTTGCACTCATCAGTCATGCTCCTGCTGCAAGGGAGGGCGTCGTTTTCCGAATGGCTCCAGCGTGACGGCGGCGCGACAACCTGTCAACGATTATTTGACACAATAGCCTTGATTGTTGAACAATATTGGAATTGCAACTGTCTGATTTGCCGTTCTGACAGGCAGAAGCGGCGCGCGCTGTCCGGCCGAAGGGCGTTTTGGGGCAACGATTCGGTCCCGGTTCCCTTGCCTCGCCACGGCGGCGCGTCCATGCTCCGGCGACGGAACAAGGACATGACATGGCTATCGAACCGCCGGGCCTGGCCGAGGAAACCGCCTCGCGTTTGCGCAACGACATCATCGGCGGAACGCTGCCGCCCGGCCAGCGGCTGTCGGAAACGCGGCTGGCCGCCGATCTGGGCGTGTCGCGCAACACGCTGCGCGAGGTGTTCCGGCTGCTGACGCGTGAGGGCCTTTTGCGCCACGAGCCGAACCGGGGGGTCTTCGTGGCCGTGCCCTCGATGGCGACGATCGTGGACATCTACCGCGTCCGCCGCCTGATCGAGGTTCCCGCCCTGGCCCATGCCTGGCCCCGGCACGAGGCGGCGGCCCTTATGCGCGTTGCCGTCGAAAAGGCCCGTGCCGCGCGCGAGGCGCAGGACTGGCGGGGCGTCGGCAGCGCCAACATGGAGTTTCACGCGGCCATCGTCGCCCTGACCGACAGCGTCCGGCTGCAAGTCTTCTTTGCCCAGATCGTCGCGGAACTGCGCCTGGCCTTCGGGCTTCTGGACAGCCCCGAGCGCCTGCACGAACCCTATATCGACCGCAACGCCGAGATCCTGGATCTGCTGGCCGCGGGCAAGCAGGCCGAGGCGGCCTTGCTGATGGCGCGATACCTGGACGAATCCGAACGGGTGGTGCTGGCGGCCTTTGCGCGCTTGGAATAGCCCGGCCTTCCGCCAAGGACGCTCTCGCCTCCCTAGGTGTTCAGTTCCGGCATCTGGTGGCGGTCTCACGAAGTCGTCGAGGCTGCGGTTGTCTCAGATGAACCCGTCGCAGGAAGGCGTGGCCAAACGCTCCGGCACCATCGACCGCGTGATCAGATGGACGTGGCTTGCCATGCCCAGCCGGATGTCCGCGTCGCCCGCGGTGGTGATGGTGCGCATCCCGGTGATCCAGGTCAGGTCCTCGTTTGGCACCGGGATCGGGTCCCAGCGGTACTGGCCCAAGGCTGGTGACGTTGGGCATCACGTCGGGCGCGGTCTTCCAGCAAGGCATGTTTTTTGTTGCCGCCGCAACGGTTTTCTGTTGGGTTCCAGGAAACAGGAGGCGCGCATGTCGTTCGATCTGGACCAGTTCCTGCCCTATCGGCTGGCGGTCGCCGCCGCGCAGGTCAGCCGGCGATTCGCCCGACGCTATGCCGCCGAGGCAGGGCTGACGATTCCCGAATGGCGGGTGCTGGCCCATCTGGACGGCTCCGGCCCGGTCAGCGTGCGCGACATCACCGCGCGGGTGAACCTCGACAAATCCATGGTCAGCCGGGCGGCGACGCGGCTGGAGACGGCGGGATACCTGAGCAGAACCGGCCATGACCGCGACCAGCGGCTGGTCGCGCTGGAACTCACCGACGCGGGCCGGGCGCTGATGGATCGGCTGGGCCGGATCGCCGATGCCTATCAGGCCGAACTGCTGGCCGAACTGGGCGACGACGCAACGGCCTTTCGCAGGGGACTTCTGCGCCTGGCCGGTTCCGGCGACTGATCAGGCAGGGTCGCGACCGATCCGGCGCACGGCCGCCCCGAGCGGCACGGCCTTGATCCCGGGCAGCCCGGTTGTCTGACTCCATGCCTTGCAGAACCGCCTCTGCCCGCGCCTCGACATCCCCGAAGGCATGGCGGCACAGGTCGCGCCCCTTGTCCGTGATCGCGTGATCCCGCAGCCGCTTGGCTGCAAGCGGTTGCCCTTCTCCGGCGACTGCCGGGCAAATCGGACGCGCACCGCCGCCATTGGGGGGATCGCGTTGCGGCGTCAAATTTTTTCGGGGCGTCGCGAACAACCATGCCGAACGCCGCGACCGGCAGGCCGAAGCCTTGCGCGCGGATCGCGGATGCGGCCTGAACCCGGCCAGGGCGCAAGCCCAAGTCGGCCCCTTGGGCAGGAACGGCATGGCGATCCCGATGCGGCCGGCTTGTCGCCCTTGGCCTGCTGCCGGCCGATCCTTCCGGTGACGGGACGGGGGGAACCTGATCGGCGGGCGCGGCGCGGCGGCGCGCGGGGTCGCGGGGTCGCGGGGTCGCGGAAACCGGCGCGGCGGCGGAACCGACGCGCAACTTCCTGGAGGCATGATCGAAACCGTGGGTCGCGTTCACAAGGCGGGCGGCACCCTGAAGCAGGCCTTCGAGGCCACGCGCGACGCCTTGGCGCCCGAATTCGGTCATGGGCCGATCTTCGGACATTGCCTGCCCTTCGACGTGCAGCGGCTTTGGGACGCACACGAGGGGATCGAGCATCCCCGCATCCGGACCGCCGAGCGCGACCGCGCGGTCTGGACGCAGCTACAGGGCTGAGCGGCCAAAGGGGAGGAGGAAAGACACGGTAAGCGTTCAGGGAAATACCTGTCTGCAAGGAAATCGGCGCCAGCCCGGCGCCGGTCCCGTGGGTCTGGCCGTGGCCCTGGATCTGGGCCGGCGCGGCCGACCGGCCGGTCTATCAGTTCGACATGCTGCCGGTGAAGAACCGGAAACGTCCCGGCTTTATCGACGTCCAGCAATACTACGTTGAGAAATACCTGCTGGACGGCTGCAACGCCCTGCCCAACATCGACATCCGCTGGGGCCACCGGGTCGAGGGGGTGACGCCCCTGTGCAACGGGGTGGACCTGGCGGTCGCGACGAATGGGGGCAGCTATGCCCTGCGCGCCGGATGGGCGGTGGCCTGCGACGAATCGCGTTCCACGGCATGCGGCTGCATGGGCCCGGATTTCGATGGCCGGGTTGTCGAGGATAGCTTCCTGATCGCGGACATCGGCATGAAGCACGCCATGCCGCCGGAACGCTGGTTCTGGTTTGATCCGCCCTTCAATCCGGGTCAGGGCGCCGGTTGCCGCGACATCTCGATCATCCGCTGCACCGCCCGGCGGGCCGGGGCGGCGACGGCCTCGTCCACCTCGA